>JBIKWC010000503.1:0-3260 GCA_044356535.1 Myxococcota bacterium | reverse complement strand
GTCGAGATCCCCGAGCGCGGTCGGCCGCACGCCCTGCCGGTTGCCGTCGGCCGCGCCGCGCACCGAGACGACCGGGGCGGCGGCCAGACCCGCAGCGCTCCCGAGGTACACCTCGAGGCAGGTCGGCACGGTGGTCCACACCCCGCCGGTGCTGCCCACGGCGAGGTCCTGGTAGCCGTCGCCGTCGAAGTCGCCCCAGGTGGCGCGGGCGTCCGTGCAGTTCGCGTCCACGAGGGTCCGCGTGACCACGGGCGCCGTGGAGAGCCCGACGGCAGAGCCGAGGTGGACGTACACGTCCGGGTACCGCAGCGAGCCGAGGGTGAGGTCGGCGAACCCGTCACCGTCGGTGTCGGAGACGTTCGGGTACACGGGGGTCAGGTTGATCCCCACGATGCCGTTCCAGGACTGGTCCGGCGCCGTCCCGGGCCCGGCGGCGGCGCCGAAGTACACCTCGATCCTGCCGGAGACCCCGTAGACCATCACGGTCACCACGACATCGGACAGGCCGTCGCCGTTCACGTCGCCAGCAGCCACCGCGTACCCCGTGGCGCCGTACGTGGGCGCCGACCACGTCACCGCTGGCACAGGGTCGAACCCGAGCGCCGTGCCGAGGTAGACGTCCACCCCGTCTCCCCGCGCGATCGCCACGTCCTCGAACCCGTCGCCGTTCACGTCGCCGAGCGCCGCCACCCCCCAGTAGTCGTCGAACAGGACCTGGCCAGTCCAGTTTCCGCGCTCGACCCAGGTGCGACCCGCGTCGCCGAACACGTGGCTCACGGACACGCTGTCCGAGAACACCAGGTCGTCCAGGCCGTCGCCGTTCAGGTCGCCGCCGCCACCCGTCCACAGCGCGTCGGCCGCCGCCGGGAGCGGGGAGACGGTCACCCCCAACGGGCCACCGAGGATCAGGTCGGCGGTCGCGTAGTAGGTGGACTCGGGGCTGGACAGCAGGTCTTCGAAGCCGTCTCCGTCGACGTCGCCGACCCCTGCGATCGACGTGGCGCCGGCCCCCCTGGCCGCGAACAGCTGCCGAGGTGGATCGGCCACCGACGCCGCGGAGCCGTCCCAGACCAGGATCTCCTCGCCGAAGATCGTGGCCAACACCTCGTCGTAGCCGTCGCCGTTCCAGTCGGTGGTGGTGACGACCCGCCCCGTCTCCGTCCAGACCCCTCCAGAGGAGCGGGTCAGCGCGGTGGCGAGCGGGTCGAGGCCCGCGCTGGTGCCCAGGTGGACGTAGACGTGCCCGCGACCCACGCCGGACTCTGGAGCGCCCACGACGACATCGTCGTAGCCGTCGCCGTTCACGTCTCCGGTCGCGAGGGAGGTGCCGAAGCCGCTGTCGACCGCGCCGTCGATGCGGAGCGACGGAGCGGCGGAGAGCCCGAGCGCCGAGCCGGGGTACACCGACACGCGTCCGGACGGCGCCAGCCGGAAGGCGACGGCCAGGTCCTGGAAGCCATCACCGTCGAGGTCGCCCGACGTGAGCTCGGTGCCGAGCTGCTCCCCGGCGGCGCCGCGGAGGGTGACGTCGGGCGTCTCGAACACCCCGGTCGGCGACCCGAAGTGGAGGTCGACCCGCCCGTCGTACAACCCTGCGCCCGGGCTGCCCACGGCCAGGTCACCAAAGCCGTCCCCGTCGAGATCTCCGACGCCGCGGACGGCGACCCCGAACTCGCCCTGGTCGCTGCCGAACCACTCCTGGTCGGGGAGGTCCGACAGGCCAGCCGGGCCCCCGTAGTGGATCCGGACGAGGCCCCAACCCTGGTAGACGATCTCGTCGAAGCCGTCGCCGTTCAGGTCCGGGGCGATGGACACGTCCTCTTCGCCGAGGAACCAGTACGAGGGCTCGCCTTCGACCGATGCAAGCGGCGTGAGCACCGGCGTGGCGCGTGCAGTTCCGACCAGGAGCGACACCACCAGGCACGGAATCATCAGCCCCCCGGGTCAAGCCGCATCGTAACTTCCCTCTTCGCGGTTGCGTCACTGGAAGCGGACGCGTCGACCTGCCACCAGTGGACGAACGACGCTCACCATAGTAAATGGCATTTACGAAATGCGGAGCGCGCAGTGTCGGAGCGGCGGGGGCGGGTCCGGACCCGGACGGTGGACGAGATCGTGGACTCCGCGGAGGCCCTGGTGCTGGCCGGGGATCCGGGTGGGTTCACCGTGGCCGACATCGCCCGGGGCCTCGGCATGACCGCGGGCGCGCTGTACCGGTACTTCCCCAGCCGCGAGGCCATCCTGGCGCGGGTGCAGGGGCGGTGTCTGCGGAGCCTGGCGGCAGCGCTCGCGGCGACCGAAGCGCCCACGGACCCGTGGCGACGCCTGTCTGCCCAGGCCGACGCCTTCGTGGCGTGGACCCAGCGCGAGCCCCGGCGGTACGAGCTCCTCGCGCGGATGTTGGCGAACCCGCGGCCCCTCGTGGACGGAGACGCCCTGCAGGACGTGGTCCCCGCGGCGATGGAGGCGCTCGGGCCGGTCGTGCGGGCCTGGACCGAGGTGGGGGCGCCGGATCCCGTGGAGCGCGCGTTCGCGCTGCTGGCGGTGGTGCACGGCGGGCTGCAGGTCGGGAAGCTGGCGCGGTTCACGCCGACGGCGTCGGGGCCGGCGCTGGCGCGGTGGTCGGTCGAGCGGATGTTGGCGGGCGCAGGCGCCCCGGAGGGAACATGACGGCGTTCGTGGTCGGTCTGTTGTCGTGGACGTTGCTCGAGTACGGGCTGCACCGGTTCGTGTTCCACGAGCGGCACCTCGGCGTCGCGGCTGCGCGCGAGCACACCGAACACCACGCGAAGGTGAGCTGGTTCGCGCCGTGGTCGTCCAAGCTCCTGCTGGCGGTGGTGCTCCTCGTCCCGCTGGTCGGGGTGGGGTTGCCGCTCCTGGGCTTCGGGGCGGTGGCGTGGGCGGTGGGGGTCGTGTGTGCCTGGCTCGCGTACGAGTGGCTCCACCGGCGCCTGCACACCCACGGACCGCTCAACGCCTACGGCCGCTGGGCCCGCCGGCACCACTTCTTCCACCACTTCCGCGACCCGCACCGCAACTACGGCGTCTCGAGCCCCGTGTGGGACGTGGTGTTCGGCACCCGCGTGAAGGTCGAGCAGGTGGTGGTGCCGGCGCGGCAGGCCGAGCACCTCCCGTGGCTCCTGGGTCCGGACGGCGAGGTGCGGCCGGAGGTGGCGGCGGACTTCGCGCTCGGGCTCCGTAGAGGCAACCTGTGATTCGATCGACCTCGGTACGCGGGGGGTCCAGGGGGAGCGCCCCCT
>JBIKWC010000501.1:0-3263 GCA_044356535.1 Myxococcota bacterium | reverse complement strand
CCCAGGAGCGGTCTCGACGGAGATGGCGACGTCGTCGGGCTGCACACCCTTGGCCCGGCGCCACGCCCGCCAGACGCGTTTCACAGCGGACAGGCTCCCCTGAAAGCCTTGTTCTTCGAGCCGGAGCATGTCGTGGATGGCCTTGGGGAACGCGCCCTTGCCGGCCATCGCCTCGATCTTCGGCACGAGCGCCTGAAGCGACGTCTGCTGCTGCACAGGCGTCTTCTCGGGTAGCTCGGCCGTCACGGCGCGCTTCAGCACGTCGAGCTCGGGCAGTTCGTCGTCGGGGCCGTGCAGCAGCCCGGCGTCCATGAGCGCGAGCCGGTAGATCCGCTCGATGTTGGGGCTCATTCCGAGAAGCCGCGCGACCTCGCGCGCACCTCGACCACTGCAGCCGCACCAGCTCCTGCAGGCGATGCATGTCGGTCCGATCCATCTGCCCTCCGTCCGGAGGGCGTACTTGGGTTGGGCGATCAGGTCTGCCGACCCCGAGGGCGATCAGGTCTGCCGACCCGGGCCGCGATCAGGTCTGCCGACCTGACGCGATCACATAGGCCGGCCCCTCGCAGCCCTGCCTCGCCCCATGCCGCACGGACCGGCTCGACTCGATGGTGAGGTGCCCTCTGCTCACGTTCCAGGCCTGACCGTCAGCCCTGGATGACCAGATCGGTGGGTCCGTCGGCGCATCGTTAGGAGCGGGTCTCTCGATCGGTTTAGGTCCGGGCCTACGTTTCGTTTGGCATCGGACTTGTGTGGTGGGTGGTGGCGGTGGTACGTTTCGACGAAGAGTCACGAGCTGCTGGAGGATCTCATGCTGCTTCGATGGGTGCGGTGGGTGGCTGTGCTGGGCGTCGCCGCCTGCGCGCCGCCAGGTCCGGGGGAGGGGGCACCGGGTCGCGGGTCACGCGTCGGGACCGGCAGCACGGGTTCGACCGCGGTCACGGGTCCCACCGGCGTCGAGCCGCTCCAGTGCGAGGCCTACGTCGCGTGGGAGGTGGCGGCCGGACAGGACGTGACCTTGTCCTGGGCGGGACTGGACCACGACGATCTCGGCAACCCGATCTCCGTCCCCAGCATGGGGGTGGACGGATGGATCATCGCCGGCGGCGGCGCGATGGCGGAGGCTTGCGCTGACGTTCACGACGCCCGCGACGCGATGGGTGGGTGGATCGAGTTCAGTCCGTACCGCACGCTCGGGCCGACGCAATTGGTGTACCCCGGCGACCACCTTAGCGACGGAGACGCAGTTGTGGTCGACTTCATGGTCACCACCGGCTACTTCCAAGCCTGCGATCCGGTGTGCAGGTTCGTCCTGCTGCCGAAGGGCTCCTCGGCGACGACGACGGTGGACCTGTGGTGATCGCGTTCACCGGCGCGGCGCTCGCTGCGGTTTCGATCTCCGACTGCTCCAGCCACACCGGAGTGGCCCCGACGGCGTACGTGTCGAGCGGTTGCGACAGCGTGTGCACGTTCGACACCGGGACCAAGAACCTGACCTGCGACATGGAGCAGGGGGGCTCGGACACCTGGACCTCGGCCACCGCAGTCACGGACTACAAGCAGAACGGCGGGGACAACCTGTCGGCTTGGGGCAATGCGAATTCGACGGGGACGTTGTTCTGCTGCTACGTGACGTACTCCACCAACGACGTCGATCGGGTGACACTGCTGGGGACCGACAGCTCCGGGATCACCGACTATCTGAGCTTCACCTACGCCAACAACGGCACCAACCTGGAGTCCAAGGGGTGGGCCAGCGGCAAGGGCGGCCCCGATGTGATCACGGGCGCCGACTTCGATCGGGCGGGGTGTGACTTCGAGGACGGCTGCGCCGACGAGTACCTGTACGGCGGCAACGGCCAGGACACGATCGATGGGCGATCTGGCAACGACTACCTCGCCGGCGAGTCCGGGGGCGATGATCTATCCGGGGGCGGGGAACGGGATGCAATCTACGGCGGCGACAACCCCGACACCATCGACGGAGGCGCCGACGACGACTACATCGAGGCTGGAGCCGGAGACGACGACATCAGCGGCGGGTACGGCGACGACGAGATTTGGTGCGGGGACGGCGACGATCATCCCGTCGATGGGGGCTACGGCGTCGACATCATCGAGGGCGAAGACGGCGACGACACCATCAAGGGCGGTCCCGGCGCCGACCACCTGAACGGCGGTGCGGGCGCCGACACGCTGTGCGCGGGGTCGGGGACGGGGGACTTCCTCGACGACGGCGGCGGGTCCGGGGCGGACAAGCTGTGGGCCCCGGCAGCGGCGGTCAGCCCCACCGGGAGTACGCACGTCGGTGATCTGTGCGGTGACACGGGCGCCCAGTCGAACGGCTGGGCAGGCGGAAGCTGCACCTACAGCCTGTCGAGTCCACCGACCGGGTGTTGAGCTCGACCGCGTCGCCCGCTCCTCACGTCCCAGGCGTCAGCCCTGGACGGTGAGCTTGATCATCTTCACCGGCGTGCGCGGCCGGTCCTCGCGGTCGGTCGGGGTCCGGCCGATCGCGGTGACCACGTCCTCCGTCGCGTTGCCCGGCCGGGGTGGCCGGCCCGCAGGGCGGGGCTTCCCGAAGTCCTGTCCAACGCCCCGTTGGCCGCGGCGCCGCTGCCGCTCGAGGGGGCACGCGAGGGGGGAGGGAAGCCGGTCCGCCCTGGCTCGCCCCATGCCGCACAGACCGGCTCGACGCGACGGTGAGGTGTCGCCACCCGAGGCAGCACGCGTCCGCCCTGGCGGAGACGCTGTCCTCCGCGCGCCCGGCCTCCTCCCGAGGCTCGCCTGGCGGAGACGCAGGCCGGAGCGCGACCTCCGCGCGCCGCGGGCCGAAGGACCACCCCAGTCCGCCGCATCCGTTCAGCGCCCGGCGGTGAACGGTGCGCTGGGGGCCCGCAGGGGCACGGGGCGGTCCGGCCCATCGAAGCTGCCCGCGGCAGTGGCACCATCGCCCACAGAGTCTTCCCCCGTCGGAGCGCGCGACGTGCGAGCCCCGACGCCTCCGCCCGTCACCACCGACGTGCGCCCACGCGCGACGTTCCCCCTCGCTCCCTCCTCTGCCGGGAGCCCCGCGACGACTACCTGGGCGGCCTCCGTCCGCACCCGCACCCGCCCGCGCCCCTGCGCCGAAGGTCGCGAGCGGTCAACGCCCGGATGACCTGCGGCTGGCCGCGCCCGAGCGGAGCGAGGGGACGGGCGGCCGTCTGGTCCATCCGACGTTGGACGCGGCGGCGCGACGCTGGAAGGGGGTGCATCCGGGA
>JBIKWC010000047.1:0-35454 GCA_044356535.1 Myxococcota bacterium | reverse complement strand
GTCCGGGAGGCGGCGAACCGGGTCCTGGCGCATCCATCGGGGGACGGCGCCGGCCCGCAGCCCGAGCGCCTCGCGTCCGGCGACGGAGGCGGCGAGGAGCATTCGCTGGCCGTCATCGTCGTCGGCGTCGTCCGCGACCTCGCCCTCGAGCAGCCCTCGGGCTCGCAGGAGCGCTTCCACGCGTTCACGCACCTGGTCCACCACGAGCTGCACCTCGGCGGTGGTCGGCGAGGGAGCGGGGTGGAACACGGCGGCGTCCGCCTCGTAGACCCCGTCGAGCACGAGCGCGTGGAAGTGCAGGTTCGCGTTCAGCGACGAGCCGAACGTCTGCTCGAACGTCACCGCGCCGCCTCGTCCTGCGGTGAGGCCCGTGGCGTCGCGGTAGTGCGCGAACACCTCGGACAGGAAGGTCGCCAGCACCTGGCGGCACAGCTCGCCGTCCCACGCGAGGCGGAACCGCAGCGGCATGGGAAGCGACAACACCCACTGGCGCACCGGAGCCCGCGGCAACACGTTGTCCACGAGGTGCGCGGGAGGGGGTTCTGATCCGCGGCCGAGGCTGGACCCGGCGGGCGTGCCCTTCCGGGGGAGCGGTCCCGGTTCGGGGCCTCGCTTCGGCTAGGCTCTGCTCCGGGGGGGTGGGGCGATGATTCTCGTGGTGACGATCGGCGCGTGCCATCACCCACCCTCCGCGGCCCCACGGCCCTCGGCCGGGTCGGAGCCGGACGATCCGCCGGTCGCGGTCCGCGCCGGGGTGCGGTTCGGCTGCGTGCTCCGCGAGAGCGGTGCGGTGAGCTGCTTCGGTGAGCTCGAACACCGCTCCGGTCGAAACGATCCGGGCTGGACGGCTCCGCTCGACGCCGTGGACCTCGGCGTGGGCTGGGACAACTGGTGCGTCCTCGACCGCGCGGGGGCGGTCCGTTGCGGCAGCGCCGACCGGCCATGGGACCGGCTCGTCGCGCTCGGCGGCCCCGCCGACCGCCTCGCCGTCGGGGGGAGCATCGCCTGTGCCCGCGCCGGGGACGCGTGGTGGTGCTGGGGAGGCTCGCTCGGCTCGGAGCTCCCGCTCCCGACGCGACGCAGCGTGGAACCCGTCGCGGTGGACGCGTTGGAGGGCGCAGACCGGGTGCTCCTGGGTGCGACCTCGTGTGGTGTGTGGCCGGACGGCAGCGCGCGCTGCTGGGGGGAGGCGGCCCGCGCACCCACGCTGGTGGAGGTCCCGTGGGCACCGCAGATCGTGGGCGATGCCGTGGCGTGCCGGGTGGTCGATGGCCACGTCTCGTGCCTGACGGGTTGTTCGCCGCCACCAGGCTCGGTGCTGTCGCGCTGGCCCTGCACACACCCCGAGGCCGGGCCGTGGGGGGTCGAGGAGCTCGCAGACGCCGACGTCGCCGACGTTCGCTTCGGCCGCGGGCGTTGTGTCCTCGACACGGCGGGCAACCTGTCCTGCACGAACTCTCCGTTCGTGGCCCTCCGCCAGGTCGCGACCGGGGTCCGGGCGTTCGACCTCGTCGACGCGACCGCCTGCTGGCTCGACGAGGGAGGCCTCGCCTGCTTCGGGATGCCGCTCCCGCAACCCACCGGCGCGCCCGGCACCGTGCCGTTGGCGTTCACCCCGGACCGGCTGTGGCAGTGGGGCCCCTACCAGACCTGCGCGGCCTCGGCCACGCAGGCCGCCTGCTGGGGGGCCAACCATCCGGTCGCTCCACGCGCGGCGCTGGCTGGCTGCGATCGGCTCCTGAGCGACGGCTACTGGTCGCACCAGGCACGCTGTGGTGGCCGGTGGCGGGCGGTCGGCGACCGTCCTCCACCCGGGGGCCTGCTCCCCGACGACGTGGTGGCCTCAGCGGGGGAGCTCGTGGTCCTCGCCGACGGCACCGCCGGCCGCCTGAACCAGGACGGCGTCCGACCGTTCCGCGGGCTCCGCGGCATCGCGGACGTCGCGGGCGAGTCCCCGGTGTCGGGGGCGGTGTTGCTCGCCCGCGACGGCACCGCCTGGCGCTGGTCGGAGGACCACACGGGCGAACGTGGCCCGCTGCGGGTCGAGGGTCTCCCGGCGCTCCGGTCCGTCGCCGCTTCGCACACCCTGTTCCTGGGACTCGACGCGGAGCGGGGCCTCTGGGCCTGGGGGGCGACGACGGCCGTGTCCGGCGACGACGGTCCCGACGGACCGCCCCCGCGCCGGATCCTCACCGACGTCGTGTCGGTGGGGGCGGGGGGTGGCGACGGGGTGGGAATCGCGCTCCGCGGCGACGGTTCCGCCTGGTGCATCGCCGGGGAGCGCAACGATCGCGCCCCGTGCCGAAGGGTCGACGAGCGCATCGCGGGGCTCGTCCTCGGACAGGTCCACCCGGGGCCGCTCACGGCCGTTTCGGTCGGCTTCACGGCGTGGTGCGCGATCGGACCCGGCGGGGTGCAGTGCTACGGCACGGGGCCCCAGGGCACGCTCGGCGAACCGATCCCGGACGAGCTGGCCGCCCAGCGAATCCCCCTCTGACGGCCCGCTCAGACATCGTCGTCGGGCGCCGGACACCAGGTCGACAGCGGCAACATCCAGGCGTCGTCCGCGTGACGCGCCGCCTCCGCGAAGTCGTCCCAGTACCCGAGGACCGCCTCGTAGAAGCTCGCCCCCCCCCTGCGGGAAGATCCGGACGTCCTCGCGCCGCCCGTCTGGCGGGACAGGCCGCCAGTGGAAGCCGCCGAACGCCGCGAGGTCCCCGTTCGCGGTCGCCACCATCAGGTCGTAGGTGGACCCGACGCCCGGGGTGTCGAGCTCCACCCGCAGGCAGCCGACCCGGTCCCGCGCGTGAGGGCTCGCCTCCGCGCCCACGACCGGAGGACTCCAGGTGGCCGGCGCCGCGGACACCACGAGGGAGGCCCCCTTCCACACCGACACGACCACGGCGCCGGCCGCGTCGGGGGCGATCCGCATGGCGCGCGGGGGACAGGTAGGACAGGGGCCCCCGCGTTCGGCGAAGCGCCGGTGCGGGTGGGGCCCCTGCAGGTGGTCCGGCAGCCGGCTGCCCGGCGGAGGGGCCGCCTTCTGCTGGTTCGTCGCGCAGGTCGGGCGGACCCGGAGATGCACCCGGGAGTCCCGCCCCCATCCACTGTGGCAGGTCGGGACGTACCGGCGGTGGTGCTGGTCGAGGGGGCAGGTGCGAACGTCGCGGGCCGCACTGTTCGTGTCGGCAGGAGGTAGCGCCGGCTCGGACGCCGCCCACCCCGGAGGTGGTGCAGGCGTCGACGTCTCCGCCGGGTGGACGTCCGGACGTGGGAGGTGCTCCGCGGTGGGGTCGCGCTGGGGCGGGCGGCCGAGGCGGCACAGACCGCGTGCCCTTCCACCTCGGGCTCGCCACGTTGAACCTCGGCATGTTGGCGCTGCGCCGCGGCCGACTCACCGACACGCGCCGATGGCTGTCGGATGCGTCGCGCCTCTGGCGGTCGCTCGGGGTGGTGCCGTACGTGCAGGTGGCCACCTGCGGGCTGGCGGCGTGTTCGCTCCGCGAGGGGGACCGGGCCGCTGCCCGCTGGTGGGCCGCACAGTCGGCCTGGAACCCCCTCCACGCGCAGTACTGGGCGGAGCTGGAGGGCTCGGGTGTGCTGACCGAACAGACGCCCCTGCTGGTCGACCGCCGCAGCGACCTGCCCACGTCGCGGCCCACCGCCGACCTGTCCGGAGACGAGGCGCTCGGCTGAGGCCCGGCGGCCGACCGGTCAGGGTGCTGCGGGTCGAGGGCTGCGCCAGAGGGCGAGGCCCGCGACGATGAACCCGAGCTGCACCGCCACCCGCACGCTGGCCGCGACGGGTGGTGCGAAGATCGGATCGGGCCGCACGTAGTCCCAGAGGTGAATCGGCAGGTACCCGAAGCACAAGGCGGCGAAGGCCAGTCCTGCCCACCGCCGGGTCCGAGGCCAGGCGGCGGCGAGGCCGATCGCCAGCTGGAGCGCGCCGGTCAGCAGGATGGTCGGGGACGCGGGCAGCCACGGCGGAACCAGGGGGACGAAGGCCGCTGGCTGGAGCAGGTGGGCAGCGCCTCCCGCGAGCATCACCAGAGCCACCCCTGCGCTCAGGGCGAGGGTCGAGCGTGGGCTTCGAAGGGTCATCGGCCGTCTGCGCTGCGGGCGACCGACGCCCACGCCCGCCACGTCGCGAGCCGGTGCTCATAGACCTGGTCCGCTGCGTCCTGCGCGAAGGACCCGAGGAGGATGCGGGCCGGCGGCTCGTCTGCATCGACAACCGCGAGGATCGCCGCGACTGTCGCCTCGGGGCCCGGCTGGGTGACTCCGGCCATCCGCGCGGCCATGGCGTCGCGCACGGGCTGGTAGGCGGCGAGCGGGGCGGAGCGGTGAGCGGACGCCCCGGCCCAGTCGGTCGCGTACCCGCCCGGCTCGACCAGGGTGGTCCGGATCCCGAACATCGCCACCTCTGCGGCGAGCGCTTCGGTGAGCCCCTCGAGCGCCCACTTCGACGCGTGGTAGATGCCGAGGCTCGGGAACGCGGCCACGCCGCCGATGCTCGAGACCTGCAGGAGGTGCCCACCGCCCTGGGCGCGAAGCAGCGGGATCGCCGTTCGTCGATACGATTCACCCATGACCTCGACCCGGACCTCCAGCGAGGGTGCCTGGGCGCTCGAGCGGCTGGTGGCCGACGCGGAGCGTCTCGTTCCGGACGCGCCGGACGATCCGCTGGTGGCCACGCCCCTCGCCGGCGTCACCTTGCTCCGCGCCCGGACCCCCACCACTGCCGAAGGGTCGATCTATCGCCCCGTCGTGTGCCTGATCCTGCGGGGACAGAAGGAAACGCGGTTCGCGGGAGACACGGTTCCGGTGCGCACGGGCCAGGTGCTGCTGGTCAGCCACCACCTGCCCATCGTCGCCCGCGTGCTCGAGGCGCCGTACCTGGCGCTCGTGTTCGAACTCGACCTGGGCACGCTCCGGAGCCTCTACGACGAGGTCGGTGACGCGCTGCCCGAGGGGAACGGCGCCACCGCCCTCCGGGTCTGCGAAGCGGAGGTGTCCCTGCTCGACGCGCTCCGCCGATGCCTCGCGCTGGCCCACGCCCCCACCGACGACCGGGTCCTCGGCGCGATGGTGCGTCGCGAGGTGCACTACCGGCTGCTGGTCGCGCCTTTCGGCGGGATGCTGCGACACCTGCTTCGACACGACAGCCACGCGAGCGCCATCGCCCGGGCCATCACGTCCCTGCAGCGCGACTTCCGAGGACCGGTGGGGGTGCCGCGCCTCGCGCGCGAGGTGGGGATGAGTGTCTCGGCGTTCCACAAACACTTCAAGGAGGTCACCTCCTCGTCGCCCCTGCAGTACCAGAAGGCGCTGCGTCTGCTCGAGGCCCGACGACGCCTCCGCGCCGGCACCGGGTCCGTCACCGAGGTCGCGTTCGAGGTGGGCTACGAGAGCGCCACCCAGTTCAGTCGAGAATACGCTCGTAAGTTCGGGAAGCCCCCGAGCCGCGACGCGAAGCGACCGGGAGGTTGAGGCAGCCCCTGCGACGCGAGGTGCGGTAGCTTCCGCGCGGGAGGCCGGGTGGATCTGGTCATCGAGGGGTTGTCCAAGACCTACGCCAACGGCGTGAAGGCGCTCGACCGCGTGAGCCTGCACCTGCCATGTCCAGAGCGTACACCGCCGCGCCCGCCCGTCCTACCCGACCGCCGTCGTCCGCGGATCGCCCCTGGAGCGCGGCGCGTTCCCGTGAGCGGCTTCACCGTTCCCCGGAGGTACCGTCCTGGGCGTGGACTGGAGCGGGCCGCTGCTCGGGGCGTCGACGGAGGCCGGTCGTCCCGCATCGCCAGCGGGTCCGCACCGTCCCGTGGTCACGCAGGAAGCTGTTGGCGTGTGACCCCGAGGTGCGCGAGAGCGGTCGGGCGAGAACTCACAGCATCAGCGGGCGGTCCAGTCCTCTGTCCGCGCCCAGCGGAGCACCGGCATGGGCGTGTAGCCGAGCGCTCGGGCCGCAGGGCCACCATCGAGGAGGAACGCCGGGTTGTCGCCCGGAGGCATCTGATCGTAGAACCCGCCGATCATCCCTGCCAGCTCGGGCCCCACGATGGGCGCCATCAGAGCGCCGTAGTCCGACCCGGAGATCTCCTGGAAGGCGACCGGCCGCCCCAGCCCCGCTCCGAGCCCCGCCGCGACCTGCGACAGCGGCTGGACCTCCGGCCCCGCCAACGCGTAGGTGCGGCCGGCGTGATCGCCCGCGAGCGCGCCCACGACGGCGGCCCCCACGTCGCGGTTGGTCATCCACGCCGCTCGCCAGTGAGCCGGGCGCGGGTACCGCAGCTCGCCCCGGAGCACGAGAGGCGCGGACCAGGGCGCCGACAGGTTCTCGAGGAACGCCGTCGCCGTCAACACGACGCCGCCCGACTCGCGGACGCGCTGCGCCACGGCCACCTTCTCGTCGATGAACGGCATGCCCACGGGCTCGTCGGGGAGGGGCCCCGAGGCGCTGAACACGACCCGCCCGACCCGCTCGCCGAGCGTCTGGATCACCGCTCCGACCCGCTCGGCGTCGCCCGGGGCGCCAAACGCGAGCGGGAGGTGCACGAACGCGCCGTCCACTCCGTCCGCGACGGCCCGCAGCTCGTCGGTGAGCTCGTTCAGGTCCATGCGCACCGGCCGACCCGCCGGCGAGCGGGCGCCCGTCCGCGACGCGCCCAGCACCGTCGCCCCCGCCGCAGCCACCGCCCGCGCCACCGCTCCGCCCTGGGTCCCCGAGGCCCCGAACACCAACACCCGCTTGCCTTCGAGCTTCTCCATCCGATCCTCCGGCGAGGCCGACCTTGGCCTCCCCTCCTCTCTAGCGCCGGACCGCCTGGAGCCCTATTGATGAATGCTCTTCAATCGACTATCAATCGTCTATGCTCGACCTCCTCAGCCAGAGCCTCGATGATCTCAAGCTGCAAAGCGCGGCCTATCGCCGACTCGAGCAGGCGGGCGCCTGGGCGTTCGAGTTCTCCCCTGGCATCCGGGGCATCCACGTCGTCGAGCGAGGCCGGTGCGTGCTCGAGGTGGACGGGCGCGCGGCGGAGGCGCTCGAGCCCTTCGACTACGTCGTCGTGCCCCACGGCGTGCCGCACCGGATGCGATCGGCCGACGCCCTGCCCACGACCTTGGCCTGCGGCGCGTTCACGTTCGGAGCCGCCGAAGACCACCCCGTGCTCGCGGCGCTTCCCGCCGTCCTCCGCGTGAAGGGAGGGCGCCCCGCCTCTCGGGTCGGGGCACACGTGGGGAGCCTCCTCGCCGAGCTGGCGGAGCCGGAGGAGGGGTCGGCGGTCGTAGTGGCGCGCCTGTCCGACGTGCTGCTGGTGCACGCGATCCGCGAGTTCGCCGCGTCCACGTGCTCCGAGACGTCGACCGGGTGGTTCGCGTCGCTCCGTCACCCGCAGGTGCGGGCAGCGCTGGCCCTGCTGCACGCGGCGCCCGAGCAGCCGTGGACCGTGGACGCGCTCGCGGGGCGGGTCGGCATGTCCCGTGCATCGTTCGCCCTACACTTTCGGCGAACCATGGGCGAGCCTCCGCTCGAGTACGTGACGCGATGGCGGATGTTCCATGCGAAGCGCCTGCTGCGCGAGACCTCGCTGTCGCTCAAGGAGATCGCGGCCCGCTGCGGGTACGGGTCGGCGACCGCGTTGTCGGCGGTGTTCGCCCGCCGCGTGGGTTCGTCGCCGGGAGCCTGGCGCGCGCGTCCCGCGAACCTGGCTCCCGGCTAGGAGCAATGCCTGTCAGTGAGCCGCCCCGCGGCCCGAACGTCCGGATCGGTAGGCTCCTTGCCGGTCAGGTTGGCGACCGCCGCGTCGGCCAACGCCAGCGGCAGCGCGTGGATGCGTCGCGTGTAGCGTTCGAGCGCCCGCTGGCGACCCGAGGGGGTGTTGCCCTCCACCACTCGATGGCGCGCTGCTTCACCTGTTCCCGCCACGACACGCCCGGAGTGTACCCTCGGCGGCATGGCGACCCGAGACGAGCTCGATGCGGTGGTGAAGCGGGTGAACGCACTCACCCGAGGGAGGTCGGACGGCGTGGCGGCTGGCGACGGGGTCGCAGCTGGGCGCCGAGGTGGAGGACTGCGAATCCGGCTCTCGCGCTCGCCGGACGGCGAGTCCCTGCTCGTGGTGGGCCCCCAGCGGCCAGCGGGGGCGGACCAGACGTGGACGAACGCGTCGTCGGGGGTCAGACCGAGACCCACAGCAGGGCGTAGCCGAGCCCGCCGAGCCCCGTCACCACCGCCGCCGGGAGCTGGAGCGCCACCACCCGCTCCGGCCGGCGGGCCAGCGCCAGCGCGGCCGGCACCACCACCAGCCACTGCGCCACCGGGAGGGTGAGTCCCGCGAGCGCGAACAGCACCCCGAACGGGCTCCACAGCGCCGCCACGAACGCGACGCCGAGCACCGCCGTTCCCGCGAGGTACAGGCCCGCCCCCGCCGCCACCACCCGGCCGAGGTCCCGGCGGGCGTCGGGCGGCACCGCGGAGAGGCGCAGGGCGGTGGACGCCGCCGCGGCCGTGGAGACGAGGGTGGTGCCGAGGCACCCGAGCGCGAGCCACCCGGCGACGTGCCCGACCGTCGCCGAGCTGAGCCCCGGGACCATCGCGGTGCTCGGGGGGGCGGGCAGCCCCCACGCGAGCCCCGCGCCGCCGAGCGCGGACGCCCCCGCCGCCACCGCGGACGCGACCCACTCGAGGCCCGCCGGGGGCCGCGGCGCGTCGCGGGTGAAGCCGGTCGCGCTCACGCAAGCTCCCGCGCGGCGAGCACGCCGAGCAGCCGCCGCGCTTCGTCGGCCACCGCCCCCCCGCCGTCCACCAGCAGGCCGAGCAGGCGGGCGTGCTCCGCGCGCGCGGCGGGGCTCGCGGGGAACGCCTCCTCGGCCGCCCGCAGGTGGGCCAGGGCGCCCTCGGGGTCGCCGTCGTGGGCGTGCACCGCCGCGAGGCCGAGGTGCACCGGGGTCAGGAGCCACGGCAGCTGCACGACGTGGGTCACCTGCCACGACACCCGCCGGTACTCGTCGCGCGCCTCGGCCCACCGCCCGCGGCGCAGGTGGACCTCCGCGAGGTTCGCGCGGGGCACGAGCCCGTACGCCGAGCCCTCGAGCCCCCGGGCGGCCCCCTCGAACGCGGCCGCGGCCTCTTCGAGGTCGTCGGTGACCACCCCGAGGACGTTGCGGTACGACGACAGGAGCGAGGCCGGAGCGGTGTCCGCGAACCGAACGAGGGCCTCCCGAATCCGCTCCCGGGCGCGGGCAGGGTCGACCCGCGCGAGCAGCGCCACGTACCGGAACTCGGCGTAGGGCAGCTGCTCGGGGGCGTGGGCCGCGACCTCCGCGCACAGCGCGCGGTGGACGGCCTCGTCCGGACCGCCGTGGTGCGCGACCCGGACCCGGGCTTGCATCGCGAGGGCCTTCGCGCCCGCGCGCCACGCGAGCCGGTCGCACTCGGTCCACGCGGCCACGTCGGAGGCGTCCTCGCGGCTCCGCGAGGCCACGATCGCGAGGGTGTACCAGGCCCGCGCCCGAATCCGGTCCTCGACCGCCGGATCGTCGGCGATCGTGGACGCCAGCCGGCGGGCCTCGTTCAGGTTCCCGGCCATGCGGACGACCTGCGCGCGGAGCGCCGTGACCGCCGGGCCGTCCGCGACCTCGCCGGCGTCGACCAGCGCCTCGACCCGCGTGAACGCGCGCCGGGCGCGGCCCTGGTCCTGGACCGCCTCGGCGGCGAACCCGTCTTCGAGCCACGCCTCCACGGCCTCCGTGCCCCGCCCGGCCACCGCGAGGGCGAGCCCGAGCCGCGGCCCGTCCCCCGCCGCCCGCCAGTGGGCCACGGCCGCGGTGGTGCGCGCCTCGCGATCCGGGTCGTCCGCCCACACCCTCCGGGCCACCGCGAGCGGAAGCTCGAGGCGCTGTCCCCGGACCCACCCCGCCGCGTGCGCCCGCGCCCACCCGTCCGGGTCGTCGACCTCGTCGCGCCGGAGGGAGCCGCCGAGCGCGGCGAACGGGCGGAACCACGCCGGAGCGTCGGTCCCGGAGGTGGCGCGCGGCGCGACGACGTGCCCCGCGGCGGTGGCGGTCACCCGCGCCTCGAGCCCCGCCGCCCGGAGCGCCCGCAGCGCGGCGTCGAGCGAGCCGTGCTCCTCGAGGAGCTGCGCCGCCACCCCGGCCGCGAGCGGGAGCTGCTGCTCGAGGACCGTCGCTGCGACCTCGGCGGGGAGCGGGTCGAGGGCGAGCAGCAGGTCCGCCGTTGCCCGGACCGGGGTCGACGGGCCGGTGTCGACCGCCACCACGAGCCACGGGCCGTCCACGAACGGCCGGGCGCGCAGCACGTCGTCGACCACGTCCGGTCCGCCGTCCACGAGGATCACCACCGGTCGGGTGCGGCCGACGTGGGCCGAGCGCCGCAGCCACCACCCAACGGGCCCCTCGGGCGAGGCGAGCCCGCGGACCACGTCCTCGACGAGCCCGTCCGGGATCGGGCCGAACCGCCGCAGCCACCGGGCCAGGCCGCGCGCGGGGCTCGCTCCGGCCACCGACAACCCTGCGACGCCCGCGAGGGCCGCCGCCGGCGTGGTGTCGAGGACCGCGACGAGGCCCACGCCCTCCTCGTCGACGCGGACGGCGAACCAGTCGAGCACGGCCGTCTTGCCCACCCCCGCCGGGCCCGACACGAGCGCCACCGCGGGCGTCCCGGAGCGCGCGACGCGCGCGAGCAGCCCCCACAGCGCGGCGCGCTCGGCCTCCCGACCCGCGAGCGGCGCCCGTCGGAGCGCAAGCAGGCCGAGCCCGGCGTCGGGGACGGGACTGTGCGCGTCGACCCGGGGGGACCGCCAGTCCGGCCACGGGTCGCGCGGCGTCGGCGGCGGTGGCCGCTCCTCGGCCTCCCCCTCGTCGGAGCCCGCCTCGGACAGCGCCCCAGTGAACGCGAACGTCTCGGACCCGGACCGGGCCGCGAGCGCCACCGCGGCGCGACGCGGTGCGGCGGGACCGAGCCCGCGCAGCGCGGCGCGCACGTCCGCCGCCCGCTGGAACCGCCCGGCCGGGTCCTTGCGGAGCAGCGCGCGGAGCACCGCGACGAGCCCGTCCGGGACGCCGAACGACGGGTCCCCGTCGAGGTCCGGGGTCGCGTGCAGGTGCGCGTGGATCAGCGCGTCGCGCGTCGCGGCCGCGTACGGGAGCCGCCCGAACACGAGCTGCGTCGCGACCACCCCGAGCGCGTACAGGTCCGTCCACGGCCCGAGGCCCTTGTCCTCGCCGCGGATCTGCTCGGGGGCCAGCGTCTCGACCGAGCCGGCTGCGGCCGCGCGGCCGCGCGAGTGGGTGGCGATGCCGAAGTCCGCGAGGCGGGTGGTGGTCGCCCCGTCGACGACCGTGCACCGAAGCAGGTTCCCGAGCTTCACGTCGCGGTGCACGAGCCGGTGGGCGTGCAGGTGGGCGAGCGCCCCCAGCACGTCGTCGAGCACGCGCAGCGCAGCGCCCCACGACGACACCGGGTGGTCCACCAGCGAGCCCCCGCTCGCCCGCTCCATCGCGACCCACGGCGCCCCGTCCGCCGACCGCCCCAGCTCGAACAGCCGGACCACGTTCGGGTGCGAGAGGCCCGCGGCCACGCGCACCTCCTCGCCCGACCAGCCCGGGTCGTGGATCACCTTGACGGCAGCCGGCATCCCCGTGACGGCGTGCCGAGCCGACCACACGGTGGCCGTGGCCCCGCGCCCCAGCAGGGACTCGGAGACGAACGGCCCGAACCGGGGAGGCTCGGGGGGAGGGGACGGACAGGTAGGACGAGTGTCTACGCCATGGTCCCGCTGCATCGCCGGCTTCCCTGGACATGGCCTGGAGGGTAGCACGAGGCGTACGGTCGGTGCGACGTTCACGCCCGCCCGTGGGAAACGCGGCGCTGGCTCACCCCGCCCCGTACGGGCGCGCCTCGCCCGGACGGAGCTGGTTGCGCTGGATCACGTCGTGGAGCACCTTCCACGCCAGCATCGTCCCGCCGGCGACCGGGGGCTGATCGAGCAGGGCGTGCGCTCGTCGCAGGTCGGAGACGCGCGCCTCGTGGTGCGCCAGGCGACCTGCCAGCGACCCTTGGAAGCCCGAATGCGCCACGGCGCTCTGCCAGTTGGGGCTCCGGTCGCTCACCCCGGTGTCGACCATGGTTCCGTCCGGCAGCACGCTCGAGAACCCGGTTTTCGGCGACCCCAGGAACGAGAACGTCCAGGCGTACACGTGGAGCTCGGGGTGCCAGGAGATTCGGCTGGAGAGGGTCCACAGGGCCACTCGGCTCCGCAGCACGCCGATCTCGCGGAACCCGAGCTGCTCGAGCCTCCGCTGCTCGCGGCCGAACCAAGGAAGGCGCAGTCGGAACGGAGCCTGGTCGAGGATCCTCGTCGACACGAACCGATCCGGGTCGATCATCGCCAGGCCGTACGAGCCCACGACGAACGCCCCCCAGTGCACCACCAACAACACCAGCGACACCAGCGCGAGTTCTACTGCCATGGTGGGACTCTACCGTTGGAGGGTCGGGGCGCGCTACGCTCGGGTGGGGACCCATCCTCCGACGGCCTGTGGGTGGTGCTCAGCGGGCTCGGGCGACGCGGACCACCGGCACCTCCGGGCGGAAGCGTACACTGCGCGTGTGAGCGACAACATCGCTGCGAGCTCGAGGTCCATAGGGTCCTCTCTCAGGTCCGCGCGACGGCAGCGAGGTGGGCGGACAGCGCGTCGAACCGCTCGCCCCAGGCGACGGTCTCCTGCTGGCGCCGGTCCTGGGACTCGAGCTTCTCGTGCTGGATGGCGACCGAGCTCCTGGCCTCCTTGTCCGTGAACCAGGCCGTCACGACGGTTCCGTCGGGCCACGTCAGGCGCACCGAGCGGTCTCGGCTGGCGGTGCGCACTGCCGTGGTGACCCCCATCCAGGACGCGCGGGCGTCATCGGAGAACGCCGCGTACAGGATCGCCACCGGCACGGGAAAGGTCCGCGACTTGCTCGCCGCGAAGGTCCCGGTGCACAACTCGCCCTTCTCTCGCAGGCCGCGGATGCGCTCGTACCCGACGGTCACCGACTGAGCCCACCAGCCGCCAATCACCGGCCACCGCTGACGGACCAGCGTCGCGATCTCCGTGTGCGAGAGGGTCGCCGCACCGAGGGCGTCGAGGGCGTCGACCCAAGCCACCCACGTCAACGAGGTACGACTCTCCACAGTGGCGTTCGCGATGCCTGCGAGGTCAGGGTACTCGTCGGGGGTCGGGGCTCTCGGGGCTGCGAGCAGTTGAGCGCGCGCCGCGGTGTAGGACTCGCCGGTCTTGGCCATCCGCGCCCGGACGACGTTCTTGAAGTCTGCGTTCTTGGTCACGTGTCACCTCGGGTTCCGCCGCACCGACCCACGTCCCCAGCAGTGTGTCGTTCGGCGTCGAGGTCACGTGTTCCTGGCCCGAGGATGTTCTCCCCTTTGCCTCCCGGGGGGCCGACGCTGGGGGTCGACCGAGGAGGTTGGGCGCAGAGCCGCCGCCCAGTGAGAACGTACAACGCGCGGGGTTCTCTGTCCACATGGATGGGTGCTCGCGGGAGCCACCTCACGACATCGGTACCCCGACGAGGGCCCTGGCAGGAGCAGCGTGAGCCCGGGGCTCGACCTTGGGCCTGGGAGCGATGTCGGCGCATCCGCGGGCCGCGGGGGCTCCACTGCACCTCGCCAGTTGGCGAGGGCGCGGCGTGGAACACGGCGGCGTCCGCCTCGCAAACCCCGTCGAGCACCAGCGCGTGGAAGTGCAGGTTCGTGTTCAGCGACGAACCGAACGCATGCTCGAACGTCACCGCGCCAGCGCGTCCGCCGGCGGCACCGGTCGCCTCCCGCTAGCCGCCATCTACAACGCACCCACCAGCCACAACAGCGCCGCGAGCGCCGCGAACACGAGCACGAGCACGAGTGTCACCGTCAGGATGTGCACAGCGAGCTCCTCCGCCACGCGCCCCACCACCTCCAGCGCGAATGAGCGGCTTTCGCGCAGGTCGGGCGTCCTGTGCCCCCGCAGGAAGTCCATCAGCCGCGCGCGATCCTCGCCGACCACCGGTAGTCCGAACTCCACGAGACGGTCACCCTCGCGAACGCCAAATCTCACCCAGCCGGGGAACGCGGTCACCTGGGCCAGGGGAGCGTCCCGATGCAGGACTTTGCCGGGTCGCGTGATCGTCAGCCGTCCGTCCTCCAGGGTCAGCTCGAGATCCGAGGAGTCGGCCAGCCGGCGGTGGTGAACCACGAGCACGCCGACGCTGGCGAGCCCCGCGACAGTGAAGAGCGGCACCCCGAGCGCGAGCACCCACTGTCCGAAGGTGTGGGTCCGACCGAAGCTGTCCGAGGCCCACTGCATCACGAGGTCGGCCGCCAGCCCGAGCGCCGCCGCAGCAGCTGCGAGGGCCGGTGAAGCGAACGAACCCGATCGGGTGCTTCGTCAACGAATTGAGCCAGATCTGCCGTACGGGGCTGTAGCTGGCGGGCAGCTCCTCCACGCCGACCTCGGCCGCGTACGCGCGGTAGGCCTGCACCAGCTCCTGGACCAGCTCCGGCGAGCGTTCGGAGAGGTCCTCGGTCTCGCCCGGATCCTCCTCGACGTTGTACAGCTCCCATTGGCCGTCGCCGTAGGGCGGGGTCCGCTTCACGAGCTTGTGGGGTCCGCGGAAGAGCGCCGCGTTGCCGGCGACCTCCATCGCCACCGCGTCGCCGGGCCCGTACACCTCGCGGGCCGCGCCCTGCAGGACCGGCGCGAGGCTGCGGCCCCGCACCTGCGGGGCGCCCTCCGGCGCGCGCACCACGGGCACCCCGACGAGATCGAGCACGGTCGGCAACACGTCCGTGATGTGGGCGCGGGCAGAAATGACCCCGGTGGGCGGAACGCCGGGACCCGCGATGACCATCGGCACGCGGGTGCCGCCCTCGCTGCTCACGAACTTGAAGAGCGAGAGCGGCGCAGCGGCGACCGTGGCCCACTCCGGGCCGATCGAGGCGGTGGTTCCCCGTTCCCCCAACCGATCCAGCAGCCGCCCCCGCGCACGGATCGGATCGTGCTCGGCTGGGATCTCGTTCGACTCGGGTCCGTTGTCGGAGACCACCACGATCACGGTGTTCTCGCGAACCCCCATCGTGTCGAGGTGGGCGAGCAGGCGGCCCAGGTGGAAGTCCATCGCCTCGATCATGCCGGCGTAGACCTCCATCATGGCGGCGTAGCGGGCCCGCTCGTCCGTGGACAGCGAGTCCCAGGGCCGCGCGCTCGCGGGAAGAGCGGCAGGGGCACCCTCGGGCACCAACCCCAGGGCCCGAACGCGCTCGGCGCGCTCCTCGCGCATCAGGTCCCAGCCACGATCGAAGCGGCCGGCGTAGCGGTCACGGTACTCACGCGACACCTGCACCGGAACGTGCACGGCCTGAAACCCAATGTACGCGAAGAAGGGTCGGTCCCGGTCGGCCTGGTCGACCAGTTCGAGGGTTCGGTCCACGATGTAGGCGGACGAGTAGAAGTCCTCGGGGAGCGTGAGAGGTTCACCGTCCACGAACCAGGGGGCGGTGGTGTAGAGCGGGATGTAGGGTTTTTGCTCCCAGTTGTCTGCACCAGAGGCGTCGAGGACGTGGGAGCGGTCGAAGCCGTGATCCGGCGGCAGGCTGCTCCCGGGCTTGCCGACCCCCCACTTGCCGGTCGCAAACGTCTGATAGCCGGCGTCGCGCAGCCGCTCGGCCAGGGTGAGACCCGCCGGGTTCAGTCTCATCGTGTAGCCCGGCAGCGCCTCGAGGGCGGACGTCATCGTCTCGTTGATGGTGCCGATGCCGACTTCGTGGTTGTCCGACCCCGTCAGCAGCATGGAGCGAGACGGACCACACTGCGGCGACGCGTAGAAGCGCGAGAACTTCGTGCCCTGCGCGGCGAGCGCGTCGATCGCAGGGGTCCGGGCGTCGCCGCCATAGGCGCCGAAGTCGGAGTACCCCGCGTCGTCGACGACAACGATGATCACGTTCGGCGGCGCTCGCGACGTCGAGCCCGCGTCGAGCGGCGCTGCCTGGCCGAACGCTGCGGCGAAGGCAAGGAACCACGACAGGAACTGGATCAAGGGGACGACTCCAGCGGGGCGGACGGGCCGAGGGTGCGGGACGCGACGTACAGCAGGCCCGCGACAGCGAGCTCGAAGGCGACCGTGCCGGACGGGAGGGACGCACCGTGCAGAGCCCACGCGATCGTTCGCCCGCATGCCGCGAGGCCGATCAAGAAGATGGCGGGGTAGAGCCAGGAGCGAACGCCGGTGGTCACCCCGGCGAGGATGCAGACGCCGAGGGTCAGGAAGAACGACGCCAGGTCGCCGATCTGGGTGCTCCGGCCCACCTCGTCCACCAACGGCATGCCGAGCCCGGCGGCCACCGGGGCGGGCGTGACCCACCACCCGAGGCCGATCAGCACGAACAGCAGACCCACACCCCCCAGGAGGAGCTGCGTGGCTCGGACGACGGCGCGCTGCGACATGCTCATCGGGACCGACCTCCTCGTCACCGTGATCGCCTTCTACCGATTGGAGGCGAACCGGAGAAGCCGTGTCGTCGACCCGGGGCGGTTAGCAGGCGTTCCATGAACGTGGACGACCTGAACTGGGAGGACGTGCGGGCGTTCGCAGTGGCTTCGCGATCGCAGAGCTACCGAGACGCAGCGGTGCGCCTCGGCACCACCCATCCGACGGTGCGTCGTCGCGTCGCGGCGCTCGAAGCGGCCACGGGGTTGCGCCTGTTCCAGCGGGACGTGACCGGGCTGAAGCCCACCGCGGCCGGGCAGGCGCTGCTCGAGGCGGTGGGGGACATTGAGCAAGCGATCGTGTGCTTCGCGCGGCGCGCGCGCGGCGCGGTCGCACACCACGGCCCGATCCGAGCCACCATGTCGATCGCCACGGCGCTCGGACTGGCCCCGGCGATGGCCGCCTTCGCCGACGCCTGGCCCGAGATCGCGCTCACCGTCGACACGCGCAGCGAGTTTGTGGACCTGCAGAAGATGGAGGCGGACGTCGCCATCCGCTGCGTCCCCGCAGGCAGCCAGCCGGACCCTGCGCTCGCGGGACGGCGGGCGGTGGTGGCGAGCCAGTGTGTCTACGGCGGCCCGGACGCCCGCTGCTGGATCGCCAGCGCCCCCGACCCCGCGTGGCCCGCGAGCACACCGTTCCCCGACCTGCCGGTCCGGTTCGTGATCCCGGAGGTGAGCCTGCGGCTGGAGGCCTGTCGGCTCGGCATGGGGATGGCGGTCCTGCCCTGCTTCGCCGCCGACCGTCACCTCCCGCGCCGCAGCGACCCCGAGCCGGGCTACGAGATCTGGGTGCTGGTGCACCCCGACCTGCGCCAGAACCCGCGACTCAAGCTGTTTCGGGACGCCATGGTGGAGGCGCTGCAGGCGGAGGCCCTGGCGCTGCGTGGCTGAGCACGGCGCATGCGCCATCGTGCCCGTCACCCCCCCCAGCGCGCCAGTCGACTCTCGATCGCCCCCGCCTCCGCCGCCAGCCCCGCGCGCGCCAGATCCGCCACCAGCGCCCGCCCCTCCCCCAGGAAGTCCGGGTTCGCCATCCCCGTCGCCACCAGCCACTCGTCTGCGCGCGCGAACGCCTGCAGGCACGACGTCGGATCCGCGCGCCGGGCCGCGATCCGAGCGCGGAACAGGGTCGCGGCGCACTCCGCCACTATGTTCGGGAACAGGTGGACGCGCAGACACGTCGACTCCGCCTCCGCCAGCTGCCCGCGCTCCAGCTGCAGGATCGCCAGGTTCAGCAGCACGTCCGACCGCGACGGCGACAGCGGGATGGACCGGTACCACCGCTCCGCAGCCACCAGGTCGCCCTCCGACCGCGCCAGCTCCGCGCGCTCCAGGCGGACCCACGACAGCGCCACCACGGGTCGCCTTCGCCGCCGCAGTCGAGCACGTTGCCTGGGGTGAGGTCGCGGTGCAGGATGCCGTGCGCGTGGACGGTCCCGAGCCCGGACAACACGGCCCGGAGCGCCGCGTACGCCTCCGACCAGCGGGTGGGCGGGCGCTGGCCCAACGCGCCGCGCGCGAGCTCCATGGCCATCCACCGCGTGTCTTCGGGGAACCACTCCCCGGCGACCGCGGTCCCGCCGGCCAACAGATCCATCACGTGGGGGTGGTCGATGCGCGCGATGGCGCGGAGCTCACGTTCGAACGCTCGCTTTCTGTGTGCCACAGCGCCGGTCAGGACCTTGATCGCCACGGGGATGCCGAGGGCGCGGTGCGCGGAGCGGTACACCTCGCCCATGCCGCCTCGGCCGAGCAGGGTGGGCGCCTCGAAGCGCTCGAGTCCGGATCCCACGCGGCCTCCCCCGGGCCGGGTAACCGACCCGACGGAGCCCCCGATACGCGCCTGAGGCGCCCAGCAGAACCCGATGTTCAGCTTCCGCCTGGTGCGGTGCGTTCAGCGGCCCCCAGCTCGAACGTGCTCCCACGGCGAACGAACCGCGCAGACCACGAACCCGCGCGGAAGACGATCGGGATCTCGCCGACCCACCGCCGGACGCTCGCGCTGGCTACCGAGCATCAGCACCATCCGGCGCGGCATCTGGGCCGCCGCCAGGTTCTCTACCACGCCCCCGAGCAGCCGCGCAGCGTCGGGGAGCTCGGCCCCCGGACCCGAGACGTCAGACTCCGCGAACGTAGGTGCCCCCGCCTTGCGCATCGCGAGGAGGCCCTCCGCCCCCTGGGTTCCGGAGCCCGCGAGCACCGCGCCCGCCGCTGCACCGCCGAGCTGCTTCGCCACCGACCCGAGCAGGCGGTCGAGGCTCGGGGCGCTCAGCGGCGTCGGTTCCGCCACCTCGTACAGCACCTTGCTTCCGATCTTGCGGACGAGCAGGTCCTGACCCGGCGGCGCCACGCGAACCGTCCCCGGCCGGAGCCGCTCGCCGCCACCGCCACGTCGGTGCCGCAGGCCTTCTGGAGCCGTGCCAGGAACTTCGGGAGGAACCCGGTGGGGGTCGGGTGCCCGACGACGACCGGCGGGTGCTCGGCGGGCAGTCCGCCCAGGAACGCCTCGAGCGAGCCGTTCCCGCCTTGACCCGCGACCACGGCGAGCACGGACAACGGCCCGTCCGGAACGAAGGGGCCCCGGGCGCGCGGTTGGCCGCGGGTCGCGGCGGCGATGGCCTCACGCAGGTCGTAGAGCATCCGCTCCATCGGGTATTGGACGTGCGGCTTCTCGATCCAGCTTGGTCGGCAAGGAACCTCCCGGCCCTCGCCTCCTCGGTCCGACACGCGAAAACGTGAACCCCAGCCGACCGGTGGTGCGTAGGACGTGGTCCGTGGCGCCACCGGGCTTCGAGCCTTGACGAGACGGCGCCAGCCCCGGCCGAGATCATTGGGGTCGACGTGCACGGTGGTCCGGGGGAGACGGCAATGTCCGTCGAGGTCACAGTGGGTGACGCTGGTCCCCTGCGTGCGTTCAGTCCAGGGCGAGCGGATGGTACCCGGCGGCCAGCCGCGCGTAGAGGTCGCGCGCCTGGGCCTCGTAGGCGGGGTCGCGGTGCGTCACCGACCACACCCACGTGGACAACGCGTGCAGCCACATCAGCGCCCGGAACCGCGCCGCGTCGAGCTCCGACCAGGGGCGGCCGTACGCGTCCACGAACGCGCGTTTCGCCCGCCGCTCGCGCCACGCGTCCTCCGCGAGCTTCGAGAAGTCCACCCACCGGATGTCTGGCGCAGCGTGCTCGAAGTCGATGAGCCCGAACCGCCCGTCGCGCACCATCCAGTTCCGGGGCGAGAAGTCGCGGTGGCAGGGCACGCGGCGGCCGCCGTCGAACGCGGAGGCGTCGCCCACCTCGGAGACCACGCGCGCGACCACGTCGTCGGGCACCACGCCGCGCGCTTCGGCCGCCCAGCGCTGGAGCCGCGCCAGCACCGCCACCCGCGTCGGCATCGCGTCGCCGTCCACGAACGGCAGGCCGTGCAACACCGCCAACGCCGCGCCCGCTTGGGCGTGGACCGCTGGATCCGTCGGGTCCGGCGGGTGGCCCCCCAGGTCCGACAACACCAGCACCCGCAGGGACTCGTCTTCGCCCAGGAGCTCGGCCACCAACACGCCGGCGGCCGCGAGCGCCGGCACCCAGTCGCGGTAGGCGCCGACCTCCTGCCGGAACTTGCGCACCTGGGAGTGCACCTTCACGAACGCCGTGCCCGTGGCCGTGGTCGCGCGGTACACGCGGGTCACGCCGTGGGGCCAGGACCGGTCCTCGACGGCGGTCACCGCGCCGAGCCAGCCCACCACCCTGTCTCTGACCTCCGGCGTCATGCCGCGTCGTATCCGGGCGGGCGCGATAGGTCTCCCCGATGATCGCCCACCTGCTGTTCGCGTGTCACAAGCCCGCTCCCCTGCCGCCACCGCCCCGCGAGCCCGTGGTGCTGCACGTGGCGGCCCTCAACGACTTCCACGGCGGCCTGTACGAAGCCCAGGTCAAGGGGGTCGACGGCGCGGCCTTCGGCGGGCTCCCGTGGCTCGTGTCCGCGGTGGACGCGCTGCGCGCAGAAGACCCGGAGCTCCTCGTCCTCGACGGCGGCGACGAGTTCCAGGGCAGCTGGCCCGTCAACGTCACCCGCGGCCAGGGCTCGATCGACGCCCTCGACCTGCTCGGCGTGGACGCCGCCGCCGTCGGGAACCACGAGTTCGACTACGGGGCTGGTGAGTCGGGCGGTCACCCGCTCCGGGGCGCGCTCGAGGCCGCTGCCGCCCGGGCCGACTGGTTCGTCACCGCCAACGTCCGCCAGGCCGACGGCTCGCGGTGGGCGCCGCCCGGCGTGAAGCCCTGGCGCCTCGTCGAGAAACACGGGCTGCGCATCGGGATCGTCGGCCTCACCACCACCGACACCCCCACCACGACCCGCGCCGAACACGTGGCCGACCTCACCTTCACCGACCCCGTCGAGGCCGTGAAGGAGCTCCTCCCCGAGCTCCAGGCCTCGGACCTCGACGTCACCCTGCTCGTCGGGCACCTCACGGGCTCGTGCAAGCCCGGCGCCTACGTGAAGAACGACGACCCCTGCACCCCGGACGGCGAGATCGGCCGGCTGCTCACCGAGCTCCCCGAAGGCACGTTCGACGCCATGATCCTCGGGCACGCCCACACCGTGCTGCACCACCGCGTGGGCCAGACCTTCCTCCTCGAGAACCGGTGGAGCGGGCACCTGCTGGGCCAGCTCGACCTGGTCGTGGGCCCCGACGGCGTCGACGTGGAGCAGAGCGTCGTCCACGACCCGTGGCCGCTGCAGCACGCGCCCGCCGACCCGGGCTGCGCGGAGAGCCCGTTCCCCACGGCGTCGCTGGACGTGGGGGGCCGGACGCTGGCGCCGGATCCCGAGGCGCTGGCGCTGGTGGACGCCCTGGAGGCGAAGTCCGGCAGCCTCTGTGAGGAGATCGCCTGCGCCTCGCGCACCCTCGAGCGCAAGGCCGCACCCGAGAGCGAGCTCGGCGTGTGGATGGCCGACGCGATGCGGGCGGCGTTCCCGGGGGCCGACCTCGCGATCCAGAACGCGGGCGGCATCCGCGCCGACCTGCCCGCCGGCAAGGTCCGCCGCGAGCACCTCCAGCGCGTGATGCCGTTCGAGAACCGGACGATGGTGGTGGAGCTCACCGGCGACCGCGTCCGCGAGCTGTTCCGCATCGGCTCCAGCGGCGCCCACGGCGCGCTGCAGGTCTCCGGGGGCACGTACACCGTGGACCCCGCCAAGGCCGTGGCGACGGACCGCAACGCCGACGGCAAGGTGGAGGAGTGGGAGACCGACCACCTGTGCGCGGTGACGGTGGGCGGCGCGCCCCTCGACGACGCACGCACGTACCGGGTCGTGGTGTCGGACTTCCTGCAGGGCGGGGGCGATAACCTGGGGCCCGCGCTCGGCGGCGCGAAGGTGGTGGACTCGGGCCCGCTCCTGCGCGACGTGTTCTACGACGCCGCCGCGAAGCAGGCCGGCTGCTTCGGGGACGGCGAACGCCCGGCGCCCCGCATCCTCACCGGGACCTGCCACTGACTCGTTCGAAGCGCGACTGAGGACCGATTCGTCCGACCGGCTGGACACCCACCGCGCTCGCGACACGAACCTGCATGAGCGAACGACGCACGCCACCCCAGATCCAGCTGGGCGACACCGACCCACGCTGGGTGGAGGTGGTGGCGTTGGGAGTCCCCTGAGGAGCCGATGACCGCTGGGGCCGGCTTCGGATGGGTACTCCGTCTCCTTGTTGCTGCTGGGCCTCGACGGATACCACTCCTTCGGAGGGGCGCGTGGGAGACGGACCACCTGTGGCCGCGTTCCGGCAGCCCACGGCGACCGTGGCGCGCTGATGGGCCGCCTCCCCCCCGCCGAGGATCGGGCCTGGGTGCTCGACGAGCTCGCCCGGCTGGTCGCGCAGGGGGGCGAGGCCCCGCTCCTCGCGAGGCCGCGCCGCCCCGACGCCGTCGACTTCCCTGATCCGTGGACAGGCGACCACCGCTCGCTCGAGGTCCTGGTGCGGCGGATCCTCGGGCACGCGGGGCTCGGCCACCTGACGCCGACGCTGCGGGTGTACGAGGGGGATCGGGCGGTCGACGGCGTGGAGCGGGACGGCACCCTGCGGTTCCGCCACGAAGGCGCGGCGGCGTGGTTCGGCGGCCTGGACGGGAGGCGCGTGTGGTTCGGCTGCGCGAACGAGACCCTCACGAACGCCGGTGAGGGCCTGATCGGCACCCTGGGACACGAGGTCGCGCACGCCTGGCGCGCCGCGCACGGGGTGGTGGTCCCCGACCTCGACGAGGAGGAGGCCCTCACGGATCTCACGGCGGTCTACCTCGGGTTCGGTGTGTTCCTCGCCAACAACTCCCTCCGGTTCCGCACCGGGGGAACCGACGGAGGGGGCGGGCTGCTGGGCCACCAGTGGCGGACCGAGCGGTTCGGCTACCTGACGCCGGAGTGCCTCTCCTACGCGTTCGCAGCGCAGCTCCTGGCGAGGCGCGAGGGCTGCTGGGCCACCTGGCGGTGGCTGCGCCTGCTGGAGGCCGATCAACGCGGTCACGTCCGGGTGGCGCTCGCCGAGCTGCGGCCCGCGGACACGCTCCGCGAGCGGCTGCACCTCGGCCACCTCGACGATCCTCCGCCGGTCCCGCTGTAGCGCCAGCGCCCTGCATCGCCGGGACCGGCGTCGGATGGGTACTCCAGTCCCGTTGTTACTCCGATGTCTTGACGGATACCGAACCGTGGAGGACCGTGCGCGGCGGAGGGTCCATGAAGTTCCGCCGCAGCGCGCCCGCGGTGTCCATCGCCGCCGTCGTGTTGGTGTTGTTCGGGTCCGCGTGGGCGACCTCCCGGCTGTTCGCGTCGCTCCTCGAGGAGATCGAGGCCGACCGGTTCTCGTTGATGGAGGCGGTGGCCACCAAGACCATCGCGGACGCCCAGGAGAAGGCGATCGGGACGGCCGAGCTGGTCGCGCGGCTCGGGTCGGTCCGCGCCGGGTTGGAGGCAGGGGACCGCGACGGGCTGCTCCGCGAGCTCGGCGACACCTTCGCGTTCCAGAAGGAGCGCTTCGGCCTGCGGAAGGCGGAGTTCGCCACCCCGCCGGCGACGATGTTCCTGCGCCTGCACAACCCGGCCCAGGGCATCGGCGAGGACGTGTCGGCGTTCCGGCCCAACCTGGTCCGCGCGAACACCGCCCACCAGCCCGAGATGGGCGCCTCCGTCTCGCACTCCGGCCCGGCCATCGCGGGGATCGCGCCGGTCACGGCTTCCTCGGGCGCCCACCTCGGGACCGTGGAGTTCGGGCTCGACTACGGGCCGCTGCTCGACGGCATGAAGTCCACCTACGGGCTCGACGCCGCGCTCCTGTTCGACGACGCCATGCTCCGCGAGATCGCCACCAAGCTCCCGGCCGCCACGCTCGCCGAGTCGAACCGCGTGGGCTCGTACCTCCGGTTCTACGACACCCACGCCGAGCGCATGCGCGGGCTCGTCACCGACGAGGACGTGAGCGGCAGCTCGCGGCGGTTCGTGCGCGATGTCCAGGGCGTGACCTACGGCGTCGTGGTCCTGCCGGTCACGGACTACGCGGACCAGCCCATCGGCCTGCTCGCCGTGGCGGGGGACTTCTCGAGCTCGCGGTCGTCGGCCACCCGGATGCTGGTCTGGCAGGGCCTGCTGGTGTTGCTCGGAAGCGTGGTGTCCGCCGGCGTCATCCTGGTGTCCATCCGCGGCCTGGTGCTCCGGCCGCTGTTGTTGCTGCAGACCCGCATGGAGGCGCTCGCTGCGGGTGACCGGACCCAGGCCGTCGACGCAGAGGCGCTGGGCCTGTGTGAGGAGATGACCACCTTCGCGGCCGCGTACGAAGCCGTCCGCAAGAGCGGGAGCGACTCGTGAGGCGGCGGCGGCTCGGTCCGCTGGCGCTCGTCGGGGGGGCAGGCGCCCTGGCGTTCGTGGTCGCGCGCGCGGGGCTCGCCGCGGAGCCGGGAGGTGCGTCCCCCGCGGAGCCCGCCCCGTCCACCACCACCCTGCCCACCACCGCCGGCAACGCCCTGGCCGTGCGGACCGCGGTCCAGTTCGTGGACGTGGGCGACGTGGACGAGAACGAGGAGACCTTCTTCGCCACGGTCGACGTCCGCCTGCGCTGGACGGATCGGTCCGCGCCGAAGCTGTCCGTCCGCGGGGCCGACGTGGACGCTGCGTTGGCGACGATCTGGTCGCCCGGCGTGGAGCTCGCGAACCTCGACGGCGAGCCCGACCACGTGCGCCGGGGCCTCACGATCGACGGCGGCGGCCACGTGGAGCTGCTGGAGCGCACCACCGGCACGTTCACCACCACCCTCGACGTGCGCGAGTTCCCGTTCGACCGCCAGCAGCTCGCCGTGGAGGTGGTGGTCCCCGAGGAGGACCTGGACCACGTGGTCCTCGAGTTCCACGGCGACGACGTGGCGTTCAGCCGGGTGGCTTCGGGCGTGGAGCTGACGGGCTGGGAGCCCGGCTCCGTCGACCTCGTGTCGGCTCCGGTGCCGGGCTGGGGCGGTGACGCCCACGCCCGCGTCATCGCCTCCGTCAACGTGGCCCGGCAGTCGACGACGGTGATGGCGCCGGTGTTCATCCCGCTGTTCTCGTCGATGGTCATCCCGCTGGTCGCGATCTGGCTCCAGAAGGTGTCGGACGAGGGCGAGTTCGAGATCGACGCGTTCGAGCTGGCGAACATCGTGATCGGCGGCCTGTTCGCGGTCATCGCGCTGAACTTCACGATCAACTCGGAGTACTCGACCCTGGCGTCGGGCGACAACACCGTCACGCGCCTGTTCGCGCTCAACTACCTGTCCCTGGCCACCGCGATGGCGGTGAACCTCGGCATGTTCCAGTTCAACCTGGTGGAGCGGTGGTTCGGGCGGTTCGTGCAGGAGCAGCTGTACCACGTCCTCTGGTGGGGACTGCCGGTCATCACGCTCGGCACCTCGGTCGCGGTGCTGTTGGTGGCGTGGGCCTGAGCGGTCACGGACCCGGCGGGGTGCGGTCGGGGTCCCACACGTCGCTGTCCACGTCGTCCCACCCGCGGGGCCACGACAGCGGCGCGAACAGCCCGATCGCCACCCGGTCGCTCTCGAGGCCCTGCGGCGTGGCCGCGACCCCGACCCGCCCCTGCACCCAGGGCAGGTCGACCGCAACCTGTCCGTCGAGCCCGACCCACCCGGCGGTCGACAACGCGGGCGCGAGCTCCACGGTGAGCCCGGGGCCCGGCCACCAGCCGCCGTTGAGTCCCATCCGCAGCGGCCACGTCGCGCCGAGCCGCGCCCCTGCGCTCGCCTGCCACCCGCCCTCGACCCGCCACACGTGGGCGACGGGGCCGTAGTTCAGGTCCAGGCGCTCCTCGGCCCAGGCGGTGGTCACGCCGCGGTAGTACGGCCCCTGCTGGAGCCACCGCTGCAGCTGGAACCCCAGGTCGACCCCGCCGCCCACGCGGCCTCCGTCGGCCACGGGCCCGAGCGCCACGACCACGGACGCGCCCACCACCACGGCCTCCCCGAGCATGGGCGTGTCCGCCCACGCGGCCGCGGAGAGCAAGGCAATCACAGGAGATACGAGCAGCAGGAGAGCGACAACGTCGGGCCGATCATCAGCCTCGGCGCGTGCCAGCCGTGCCAGACCACCGACTCGACGCGCGCCTCGACGAAGGGCCCGACCACGGCGCCGACGAGGACGGGCCCAGCGGAGCCATCGGTGGCCAGCTGCAGGCCTGCGCCGCCCTGCGCGCCGAGCAGGGGGCGGAACCCGCCGTCCCCGACCTCGAACGGCAACATCGGTCCCGCGACGAGCGTGGCCTCGGCCCAGACCACCGGGTGGTTCCACCCGACGTGCGCTGCGGCGGTGATCAGCGGCGCGGGCTTCGAGACCGAACCCTCGGTCCAGTACGGGCTGTCGGCCCAGAACCGCTGGTACTGCCCGTCGACGGCGAGTCCCATCCGGGACCGGTCGTCCGCTGCGCCCAGCGCCACCACGACGTTCACGCCGACGGTGTAGCCGACCTTCAGCGGCCGCTCCCAGAACCCGGCGTACGCCACCGCGACGGACCACCACCACATCGGAGGCTCCCGCCCACACGATACCCGCCCGGCGTGGCTCAGCGGCAGTTTGCTGCGACGCCCTGTGTCCTCGACGGCGGAGCTCGGGGTTTCGGTCGCCTTGCAGAGGACTCCCGGTCGGGTGTGCCTTCCGGGCCGACGATGTGCCCGGGGAGCGGCAGGCGACGGGGCCACGACGGTCCGGCCGGAGCGACCATGAACCCCACTCCCTTCCCGCACGAACGTCTCGAGTCCTGGCACCGCGCCGCGAGGCGCGCGTCCTCGCGCTGGCCTTCACGGCCACCTTGCCGCCCGGCTTCGGCGAAGAAGCCCGCCAGATCAATACCGCCTCCGCATCGGTCGTCCGCAACCTCTGCGAAGGCGCCGGGCGCTGGCGGCCCGCCGAGAAGGTCCTCAAGTTCGAGATCGCCTCCGGCGAGGCCAGCGAGGCCGCGGGCGCCGTCCAGTGGCTCCTCGACTGCGGCGTCGGCGATCCGGAAGCGGCCGCACGGTTCCTCCACCTCATGGGTCGCACCGCAGCTATGCTCACCGGGCTCATCCGGCGGCACCGCCGGTAGCGGCCTCCGGGCCATCGCCGGGGGCCACCACCCCGGCGTGAGCGTGGTCGTGGTCGTGGTCGTGGTCGTGGTCGTGTTCTGCCTGGCCGTCGACCAACTCCCGACAAACTGCTAGTCCGGAGCGGGGACCGCATGGAAGCCCACGCCAGCCAGGTCGACGAGCTCGTCCGCGACGAGGCCGCCCGGATCCGGGAAGGGCTCGACGCAGAGCGCCACCACCTCCGCGACGCCCTCCTCCGCGCCGCACGCGAGGTGTTGACGGCCGGCGACGAGGCTGCGGCCCACATCGTGACCCTGGCCGTGGACGTGGGGGGCGCGTTCCTTTCCCGCGACGAGCTCGTGCGCGCGCAGCGGGTGGAGCTCGGCGCCCGGGTGGCCCACGATCGCGTGCGCGCCGCCGCCCAGCGCCTCGCCGACGAGATCCGCGCGATGGAGGGCGACCTCGTCGCGCCGCTCACCCGGGTGTCGCGGACCACCCTGGGCCAGGGCCTGCCCGAGCTCCGCCGCATCTTCCGCGAGTCCACGCAACACCACCCGGCAGCGCTCGCTGCAGCGTCCCCGACCGAGCGCGCCCGCCTCGAGCGCGAGCTCGACACCTGGGTCGAGGACGTCCGGGTCCATGCCCGCGAGCAGGTGGACGGCGCGCTCGCGCGGATGCATGCGGCCACGGCGCGCGGTGTGGCGACCATCGAAGGCGCCACCGAGGCCCTGCCCACCCGGGTCCGCGCCGCGACGCAGACCATCGAACCTGCGCTGCGGGCGCTCGGCCAGGAGGTGGAGATCCCGCGTCGGCGGTGGTGGACCTCGCTCCTGGTGGGCGCCGCCACCGCGGTCGCCCTCTTGCTGGTCGTGGCGAGCACACTCATCGCCTACGCGGTCGGGCTCGCCACCGCGGGCGCCCTGTTCGGCGCCATCGTGTTGTCCGGAACGTACGCGCCCCCCGTCGGCGCCGGGTTCGTGGCCGCCGCGATCGGGACTCTCCTCGCCGCCGGGGTCACCGACCTGCTGTTCAACGTGCTCGGGGACTGGCGCGACGGACGCGACGACGGCCTCCTCGGCGCCACGCTCCCGTACCGCGCCACCGGCCGCCTCCCCCGCGCGCTCGACGTGGCCCCCGTCCTGGACGCCCTCCGCCTGCGGCCGCCCCGGGCCCCCGCGGAGACCCCGGCGCCAGCGCCGTTCGCGCCGTTCGAGGCGCTGGCGACCGAGCGCGAGACGACCGATCCGGGACTGGTCGACACGACCGCCCACCGGCGCACGCGTGAGCAGCTCCACGCCGACATCGTGCGGGACGTGACCACCGACGAGTCGGGACCCGACGGAGCAGAGGAGCCGTGACGCCGCTCCGGGTGGGCGGCGTCGCGTTCGGCCTGGTGGGCGCCATGGTGGTGACGCTCCGCGCCATGGGCCGCGTCTGGTGGTGCAAGTGCGCGGCGTGGTCCCCGGTGAGCTGGACCGTGGCGTCGTCGCACAACTCGCAGCACCTCCTGGACGCATACAGCTTCTCGCACTTCCAGCACGGGCTCCTGTTCCTGCCGGGGCTGCTGTGGCTGGGGCGCGGCCGGCTCCCGGTGGCGGGCGCGGTCCTGGGCTCGGTGGCCCTCGAGGCCTTGTGGGAGGTCGTCGAGAACACGCCGCTGATCATCGACCGGTACCGCGCCGCGACGATCAGCCTCGACTACAGCGGAGACAGCGTCGCGAACTCGCTGAGCGACGTGGCGTGCTGCACGCTGGGGGCCCTGTTCGCCGCGCGGGCGCCGTGGTGGGTCACGGCGGTGGTGTTCCTGGTGATCGAGGGGGGCATGTTGGCCTCGATCCGCGACTCGCTGCTGCTCAACGTGTGGATGCTGGCCGCCCCCTCCGACCTGATCCGGACGTGGCAGGCCGGCGGCTGAGCGCCCACCGCTACGACCGGGGGAGCCTCGACCGCAGGAACGCCTCCAGCGCCTCCGGGCTGCCGCTCGTCGCCTCGGAGGGGAGCAACACGACGCGGTCTCCGCGGAACACCGCCAGCGTCTCGCCGAACACCTGCCGCACCGCCAGCAGGTCCTGCAGCGCGAACAACACCCGGTCCTCGTCGTGGACGAGCTCCAGCACCTGCCCCACCACCGACAAGCGGATCGGCGTGCGCGCGCGCACCTTCCCCGAGCGCGTCACCGCGAAGAAGGCGCCCAGGAACGGCCAGAACGTCCACACCGCGCCGATGCCCACCAGCGCGCCCCCGAGCTCACCCCACGCGATCGAGGTGAACGGGCCCACGCCGAACACCATCGTGGCGCCGGCAGCGACCAAGATCGGGCCCACCGCCATGCGGGCCCACCGCCGCTTCGGGAACCAGAACGTGCGCAGCAACGCCCAGCGCCACAGCGTCCAGCGCCGGGGGACGTACTCGACAGGGGCGTGCCCAGCGGCCATCAGTCCCCTTCCGGCTCGCCCGGCGTCGCGAGGATCGTCTCGCGGTACGTGCGCGACTCCCCGGGGACGATGGGTGCCGGGTTCACCAGCGACCCGCCCTGCGACACCCGGCTCGCGTGCCAGTTGCCGGGCTCGCTGCCGTCGCCCGGGTCGTCGTTGCGTTGCATGCTGCGCACGACGCCGCCGTCCGGGCCGCCCGCGAACGCAGGGCCACCGTCGCCCACCACGTCGAGGACGTTCGCGTCGGCGTCGAGGAGGCGGAGCTCGAGCGCTTCGTCCTTGAGGTAGAGGCGCGCCTGGCGGTTGTCGTTGAACGCGTTGAGCACGAGGTCCCCGCCGAGGAACGCCGTGTTGGTGTCCTGCGGGGCGCCGTCCTGGTAGGCCTCGAGCACGTGGTCGACGATCGCGAACCGCCCCCGCGCCGGGAGAATGCTGCCGGGCGGGATGCCGACGACGAAGTCGTCCACGCCGGCGACCTGCCACATGTCGATCCGGAGGTCGCGGTCCGTGCGGTTCCGGAGCTCGAGGAACTCGTCCTGGCCGTCGATGTCGTTCGCGTGGGCGCCGTACCAGTGCACCTCGTCGATGACCACGTCACCGGGCTCGAGGCCGTTCTCGCCCACGTGTTCGAGCCCGAACCGCCGGGCGTTGTCCCACAGGTACGAGAAGTACTGGTCGAACTCCTCCGCGACCCGCGGACCACGGAACACGAGCAGGAACTCGTCGTTCGACTGCGTCGCCGACGCCGACCAGTTGAAGGAGCCCGAGATCACGGCCGGCTCGTCGCCGAGCGCGTCGATGATGAGCGTCTTGCTGTGCAGGCGCCCGCCGCCCGCCTGGTAGTCGCCCGGCTGGCTCTCGGCGTTGTTCCCGTCCATCCGGAGCGGGATCCCGGCACCGAGCATGCGGTAGGCCTCGTGGTACTGGCCGTTGCTGTGCAGCTGCGACTGGTCGATCACGCCGGCCACGCCGTAGGTGGGGTCGCCCGGCGTGGCGATGCCCTTGCGGACGAGCTCCTCCTGCTTGCGGATGAGCGCGCCGCCGAGCTGGTCCTTCGTGAACGCGAAGATCGTGAACTTCACGGACTCCTCTGCGCCGTCCACGAGCTCGAGGATGCGGCCCATCGCGTCCTCGTTGGGGGCGAACCACACCTCGACCGTGGTGTCGCCCATCTCGTACACCCGACCGTTGTCGATCTCGATCTTGTTGTTCCCGAACACGCCCTGGAACATCTGCTGGTGTTCGGCGGTGAAGTCGGCGGCGACGAACGGGTTGTCGATCATCGCGAAGTTGTTGGAGTTCTGCTGAAGGTCCGAGTCCGTCCAGTTGGACGTGCTCGCGAACACGAACCGGTCGTCCACCACCATGAACTTGTCGTGCATGATGTGGGCCTGGTTGCCGACCGTGATCGGGATGTGCCGGTCCCGGAACCACTGGTAGCCGTCGTTCGTCAGGTGGCCCGCGTCGCCCACCATCTCCACGGTCACACCGCGATCGTACGCCCGGACCATCGCCTCGATCACCGGGTCGTGGGAGAAGCCCATCACGGCGAACCGGATGGTCGAGCGCGCCTGGTCGATGAGGTCGACCATGATCTTGACGGCGTCGGACTTCCAGACCGTCTCCTGGCGGGAGCCCGGGTCGTTGAAGTAGACCTCGACGGGCGCGCCGCGGGTGGCCGCGAGGTCCGCTTCCGAGGGAGGAGCGTTGCACGCCACGAGGGCGGCGAGCGAGACGGACAGGGAAGAGAGCGTGAGGAGTGGGCGCATCAGAAGGCCTCCGACCGGTCGAAGTGATCCTGCCACGCGCCGTACACGACCTGCATCGTGTCGTCGGGCTCATTCGAAGACGACAACGTCCACATCACCCCGTCGATCAGCTGGTCCGAGACCACGGGCTCGCCGCGGTACAGGCGGGCAGCCGAGTACAGGTCGTGGGTGAGCACCATCACCTGGGTCCGCGCGCGCAGGCCCGACTCCTGGGCCTCCCAGTCGATGACGACGATGGTGGGCACCACGTCGGCGTCGGTCAACCTGCGCTTCTCGACGTCGGGGGTGTCCTCGAAGATCCGCGACAGGAACGAGTTCGACTCCCCGAACTGTGGACCGACGACGACAGTCACGTCGAACCCGCGGGTGGCCTTGTCCTGGAGCGCCTTCGCGAGGCCCTCGTTGGCGAGGTCGTTCGTGAGCACCCGCACCGAGGTCCGCGCCGTGTACACCGCGTCGATCACGCGCTTCGTGAGGCGCTCCTGCGGCCCGAACCACATCTCGAGGTCCACGGGCGCCGCAGTGCCGTACAGCCAGCGGAGGTCGGTGATGCTCTTGGCAGGCCCGTCGAACGCGGTGACCGCGGTGGCGTCCGTGCCGCCGAACAGCTGGTTGTGTTCGGCCAGGAGGTCGTCGATCAGGTCCTCGCTCTGGAGGTCGTACACGATGCGGGTCCCCGCCCCCCCGGCGCCGAGCGATGACGCAGCCAGCACCGTGCGGCGGTCGGCCACCACCCACGCCGAGCTCAGGACCGTGGCCGTGCTGGGGAACGCGACGTCGTCGTTGAGGTTGAACTCGAAGTAGGTGAGCCCGGCGTCCGCGAGGCGAACCGGAACCTCTGCTTCGAGGAGCTGGGAAATCGCCGCGCTGTCGCGCAGGTCCCAGTCGGTGATCACCTCGACCTCGACCCCGCGGTCCCACGCATCCACGAGCGCGCCGGCGAGCTCGGTGTCGTCGCCGCCCGGGAGCGCCACGTGCAGCGAAGTCTCCGCCTGCTCGACGCGCTCGACGAACGGCTGCGAGGCGCCGTCCTCGCCGTCGGCCAGCGACACCGTGACCTGGCCGAACAGGTCGGCGAGATCGGGCTCGGCGCAACCCACGAGGAGCGACACGGCGAGGAGGGGGAGCGTGCGGGTGGTCATTCGAAGTTCCCGCTGGCGAAGGCGCCGCTGTAGTCCGTGGAGTTGGGCCGTCCGGGGGAGGCGCCGGTGCGGTTCCGGCAGGCCTCCAGGATTCGGTCGTCGTTCGGGACGTCGACCGGCACGTTGGTCCAGTGGTGCCACACGTGGGGGAACGTACCGTCGGCGCCGAACATCAGCTCGGCGCGCTCCATCGAGCGGCTGGTGTCTCCGTCGTAGCCGCCCGCGAACGGCAGGGCGTCCTCGCTGCCCGCGGGCTCGATCAGGCGCTCGTCCGCGTCCAGCAGGGTGACCTGGAACGGGTCCCCGTACGAGAAGGTCATCTCGGGGATCACCCAATCGGGCTCCGGGAAACATCCGGTGTTCTTCGCTGCGGCGAAGACGTGGCCGCCGACCGGCACCTCGAGGTCGCTCTCGGGGATGATCCAGGTGATCTGCCGCACCCCTTCGAGCGACAGCTGCCAGAAGCTGAGGTTCACGGGCCGGCTCGACTCGTTGCGCAGCTCGACGAACACGTCGGTCGGGTCCCAGGTGCCGTCCTTGACGGACCCCGACCAGAACACCTCGGAGATGCGGATGCTGCCGCGCTCTCCGGAGTTCGGCGCGCCGGGCTCGAGACCATCGCGGTACTCGACCTCCTCGAACGGGAGCTCGGGAGCCGGGTTGCAGGCGAGGAGGGTGAGCGCGATCATGACGACCGTCCGGGGTGCAGGTTCAGGCGTCAGAAGTCCACGCGGGTGCCGCCGTACACGGACCAGGGCATGGCGGGGTCGGGCGAGCCGAGGGCGCTGCCCGCTACGCGGTCCACCACCACACCATAGTAGGCGCCCGGCACGATGGCGGCGCCGTTCAGGTAGAGCTGGACGTGCTCGCCGAGGAAGCCGCGGACCTCGCCGTTGAGCTCGTGGCCGAGCACCTTGCCGAGCCGCTCCTGCGCGGCGAACTCGCTGCGGGAGTAGCCGAACGGCGGCGTGATCTGGTCGAGCTGCGCGAGGTTCAAGTCGGAGAGCCCCGTGTCCTGGAGGTACCAGTACCCGGCCCAGAAGCCGAGCCCCATCGCCAGGGTGTACCCCGCCTCGGCGTGGATGGAGCGCGTTCCGGAGTTGCGGGACTGCTCGTGCGGGACGTCGGAGATGCCGTTGCGCCCGAGGTAGGCCGTGGGATGGAAGCCGAGGAACCGGTTGAACAACGTGCCGCCGGCCTGCTGGCCCTTCATGCCGACGTACCCGTGGCTGTACTGCAGCCCGTTCGACTGGTAGGCCGCGCCGAAGGCGTCGAAGTACGAGAGCTCGGCCTGGAAGCCGGCGGGCGCGTCGTCCTCGCGGGTGTCGACGCGGATGCCGCCGCCGAACGCGAACCCGTTGGTGTCCACGTCGTTGACCACGCGCTCCTTGCGGTCGATGCCCGCCGAGCCGTCGAAGTGCGCGAACGGGCGGACCGGACCGAACTCGGCCGCGGCGCGCACGCCGTAGTTGAGGATCCAGTCGTTGTCGGCGACGTTGCCGAGCTGCCCGTCGTAGGACAGGTCGGCGCCGGTGCCGCGCGCCCCCACGTCCGAGTAGAACGAGTACGCGGTCACGTCGACCGGCCCGGGGAGCTCGTCGAGGGCGAGCACCGCGCCGTACCGACGCGTGAGCGTGGACCCGCGGAACTCGAACGTCTCGGCGTTCTGCTGGCCGAGCAGGCCCACGAAGTTGACGTTGGCGTAGTCCGAAGCCACCGAGAACACGTTCATCGGCACCACGGTGAGCTGCCCGACCGTGCCGAGCGGCACGTCGACCCGCACCATGTCGAGCACGTCGGCCAGGACGTAGTCGCGCGCCCCGCCGAGCCCGCCGATCTGGAAGAACTGGCGCCCGATCTTGAACGAGACCGCCTTGTCCGGGTCGGCCGAGGTGCGGAGGTCGGCGTACATGCTGGGGATGTACAGGAACCCGCCGAACTGGTTGATGGAGCCGATCTGGTCGTCGCCCCACAGGCCGCGGTGGCCGGCGGAGAACACCACGTCGATCTGGTCGTCGACCGCGTAGGCCAGGGACAACGACGCCCCGGTGAACGCGAAGGCGCCGCGATCGTCGCTGTCGAGGATGGCCTGGTCCGAGGACTCGTCGAGCTTGCGGAAGTCGAGGTTCGAGAACTCGTAGTACTCGGTCTCGACGAGGCCGCCGACGACGAGCTTCTGCTCGCCTTCGACCTCCCCGTCCCGATACTCCTGGTCCGGCCGGCTCTGGGCCAGCGACAACGACGACAACCACACGGTGACCGGGGCCAGGATCATGAGCGTCACTCCCGAGGCCGGCCCCCATAACGCAACCCCACCGCCGGGCCGCGACCGTCACGGGGTCGTCACGCGAGCCGCGGCGGCGTCACCCCTGGGACAGCGTCTTCGACCAGCCGTCTTCGTACGAGACCACGAGGAACGTTCCGCTCCCGTGACGCACCAGCTTCAGGCGCACCCGCGGGCCGGACGCGGTGAGCCACCCCTCGCGGGCGAGCGCGTCGAGGTCGGGGAGCCCCCGGCAGGCCCGCAGCTTCGCGAGCTCGGTCGCGTGCTTCGTGGCGTCCAGGGGGGCACAGAGGGCGGAGAGGCGTTCGGAGAAGGAGACCATGCACGGAGGCTACACCGGGATACCGGGTCTCGGCTCGCCCCGAGGTGTCCGTGCGGTCTTCCCTCCTGCTCGTCGCCTGCGTCTTCGCCGCCACCACCGCCTGCACGCCTGCAGCGTTCGGCGAGCTGCGCACGGCGCCTCCGAAGACCACGTCCTCCACGACGGACGCCACCGACACCACGGACACCACGGACACCACCGAGACCACCGAGACGACGGAGACCACCACCGAGACGACGGAGACCACCACCGAGCCCACGATCACGACGGACGGCTCGATCGTCGAGGGCATCGACGTCTCGCGGTGGCAGGGCGCGGTGGGCTGGGACGACGTGGCCGCCGACGGCTACGCGTTCGCGATGGTCAAGGCGACC
>JBIKWC010000373.1:0-6526 GCA_044356535.1 Myxococcota bacterium | reverse complement strand
GGCACCTACTACGAGAACCCCGAGTACGGCGCACAGTACAACGGGGCGTACGACGTGGGCCTCGTGCGCGGCGCGTACCACTTCGCCATCCCGGACGACAGCGACGGCGCCACGCAAGCCGACTACTTCGTGGACCACGGCGGCGGCTGGAGCGACGACGGCCAGACCCTGCCCGGCGTGCTCGACATCGAGTGGAACCCCTATTCGCCGGACGCCTGCTACGGCCTGAGCCAGGGCCAGATGGCGAACTGGATCCGCGACTTCTCGGAGCAGTACCTCGACCGGACGGGCCGATACCCGATGATCTACACGGCCGCCAGCTGGTGGTCGCAGTGCGCCGACACGGACGAGTTCGCGAACGATCTTCCGCTGTGGGTGGCGCACTACGGCGCCGCCTCCCCGAACCTGCCGTTCGGCTGGTCGGGCTACGACTTCTGGCAGTACACGTCGGAGGGGAGCGTCTCCGGGGTGTCCGGCGACTGCGACGTGAACACCTTCCGGGGCACCTGGCTCGACCTCGTCGACTTCGCGGCGGACCGCTGATGCTCTTCACCACCCTCTTCGCCTGTAGTCCCTCCGCGACCTACGCACCGAAGGAGAACCCCGCCGACAGCGGGGTCTCCGCGCTGACCGGCGAGACCGGACTCCCGACGCCCCACTCCGCGAGCAGCGCACACAGCGCGCGGGCCGGACACACGGGCCACACCGGGCTCGCAGGGCCCACGGGCCACACGGGCAGCGTTCCGACCACGCCCGAGCCCGACTTCCACCTCGTGGACCTCAACCCCACGTCGCCCACGCTGAACCAGGTGATGTCGCCCCGCGATCAGCTCCTGCGGGTGTCCGGCTGGTACTTCACCCACGCCAGTTGAGGCTACTGTCGTAGCCAGTTCGGCTACCTCGACCAGATCGCCGAAGAGCTCGCCGTCGAGCAGCCCCAGCTCGCGCTGCACCTCGCGGCCGTCAACCTGCCGGGGCTGGAGGACTACGTGGACGACATGGGCGCCAACGGCGACCTCCCCATCCTCCAGGACACCGTCACCGACGACGTCTGGGGCGCGTGGGGAGCCGTCTGGCGCGACGTCGTGATCCTCGACCCCGACAACGAGCGGTCGACGGTCTACAACCTCACCACCTACGACCTCGCGGACGTCGCCAACCGGGACGCGCTCAAGCAGCTGCTCCTCGACGCCGCCGGGCAGTGACGGGTGGAGCCGCGCCGGCTCGTCGTGTTGCGCGGCACGCCCGAAGACACCCGACGCCGCGCGGAGCTGGTGGTGGGCGCGCTCACCGAGGTCGCCTGGGGCAACGCACCCCTGGGCACCGACGCGGACGCGGTCGTGGTGTCGCTGCACGACGGCTTCGACCCCGAAGCGCTCGGACGCGCGGTGGGGCTCGTTCGTGGGGGCGGCGCGCTGGTGTTGTGTGTGCCGGCGCAGGGGCCTCCCCCGTCGGCGGGCCTGGCGGTGTGGCCCCACGGACCCGACGCGGTGGGGACAAACCTCCGAGACCGCCTGCTGCGCTCGCTCCCCGCGGAAGACGACGACCGCGTGCTCCCACCCTCCCGGTTCCGTCCCACGGGCAACGCCGGGCAGGTGGACGTGATCGCGGCGCTGCAGGGCAGCCCTCCGGGCGCGCGGCACGTGGTGCTCGGGGGCCGGGGCCGCGGGAAGTCTGCGGCGATCGGCACCGCGGCGCGCGCGCTGCCCGGAACCACCGTCGTCACCTCGCTGGCCCCGGAGCACGCCGCGACCGTCCTGGCCTTCGCGCCGGGGGTGCGCTGGGTGGAGCCGGCCGTGCTGGCCTGCGGCGGGGAGCAGGTCGACACCTTGATCGTCGACGAGGCCTCGGCGCTGCCGGTGCCGCTGCTGAACCGCCTCGTGGCTGCACACCCACACGCGCGCCGCTGGTTCGCCACGACGGTGCACGGGTACGAGGGGACGGGCCGCGGGTTCGCCCACCGGTTCCTGCCGGCGCTGCGCCGCGGAGGCGCCGTCCACGAGCACGTCCTCACGCGACCGATCCGGTGGGCGGACGGCGACCCGCTGGAGGCGTGGGCCGACCGGGTGCTTCTGCTCGACGCCGTGCGGACGGCGGTGCCGGTCACCAGCGAGGTCTCGTGTTCTCTGGTGGACCGCGCGGCGCTGGCGGGCGACGAGGCCCTGCTGCGCGACGTCTTCGGGCTCCTGGTCGAGGCCCACTACCGCACCACGCCGGGCGACCTCGGGCGCCTCCTGGACGCACCCAACCTCGCGCTGCACGCCGCGCGGGCGGGAGGACGCGTGGTGGGGGTGGCGCTCGTGGCCCGCGAGGGTGGCCTGCCCTCCGCGCTGGTGGAGGGGCTGGCGCGGGGCGTGCGGCTGCGGGGCCACGCGCTCCCCGAGACGCTGGTGAGCCACGCGGGGGCGGCCGCTGCGGGCGCGCTGCAGTGGGTCCGGAGCGTGCGCCTGGCCACCGACGAGGGCTGGCGCGGGCGCGGCGTGGCGACAGCGCTCGTGGCGCACGTGGAGGCCACCCACGCGCCCGCCGGGTTCGGGACCTTGTTCGGGGCCACCCCGGAGCTGCTCCGGTTCCGCCGGGGGCTCGGGTACGTGCCTGTCCGGCTCTCGGCCTCCCGCGGGGCCCGCTCTGGCGAGCCCTCGGTGGTGCTGGTCAAGCCGCGGAGCCCGGAGGCGGCGGCGCTGGTGGCCACCCTGCGCGCCGACCTCGCCCGCGACCTGCCGGCCCAGCTGGCGCTGTGCGCGATCGACGGAGGGTTCCCGCTCGACCCGGCGCTGGTGGACCTCCTCACCGCGGAGCTGCCGCCGGCAGCGCCGGTGGACGTCGCTGGGGTGGCTGCGTTCCTCGCGGGTCGGCCCTACGAGGCAGCCGTGACCGCCGTGGAGGCGCTGGTGGCGGCCAGCGACCTCGGCGCGCTCGACACCGACGAGCGCGGCCTCGTGGTGGGGCGCGTGGTGGAACGTCGCGCGTGGGCTGCGCTCGCCGGTACCCCAGAGCGCATCCCCGCGACGATGCGAGCCTTCCGCCGAGCGATCGCGCGCCTCGCGAGCGGCCGGGAAGGGCCGTTGCAGCGCCCGGAGCGGTAGGGTATCCAGGGTCTCTGGAGGCTCCTTGCCGGTCCATCGGGTGGCGCTCGCGTTCGTGCTCGCGGCCTCGGGGTGTGGGGGCGGCCTCGCTGCATACAAGCCCGGGCCCGGTGGCGACGGCCCCGTGGACCCGATCACGACCGACACGACCGACACCGTGGACACCCAGGGCGGCGGAGGCGGCGGCGGTGGTGGCGGCGGCGGCGGTGGTGGTGGCGACACCGGCGGCGGCGGCGGCGGGTTCTCGCCCGTCCTCGACAGCGTGGAGCCCAACTTCGGCTCGGACGCCGGCGGCAGGGTGGTCGAGCTCTCGGGCACGTTCGACGAGCAGACGGACGTGTTCGTCGACGGCGTCCAGGCGCGGGTCTCCGACTTCTCGACCCGCACCCTCGAGATCGAGATCCCGCAGGGCTCCCGCACCGGCTGGGTCGACGTCGAGGTCGTGTCGGACGGCGCGTCCGATACGTTGCCGGACGCCTTCCAGTACTTCGAGGACGGCACCGGCCGCGCCGGCACGGTGGGCGCGCTGGCCTACCTCGCCTACTCGGGCAGCTACTGGGACGTGGGCAGCCCGCCACCGATCGCGTGGGGCACGTTCGCCTTCACCGAGCCGTCGGACTGGCGCGCGTCCGAAGACTACGCCCCGTCCATCGGCACCTGTCGGTTCCAATACGCTTCGTCCATCACCCTCCAGGTGCGGGACCCGGGCGCCCCGCGCGTGGTCCTGGTCGATGGCGCGCGCACCGTCCGGCTCGCCGACGACACCGCAGTGCGCGGGGCCGGCTGGTTCGCGAGCGACCTCGACCCCGACGTGGACGTGGTCCCCGGCGCCACCTACGACCTCGAACCCGTCGCGGGCGACGCGGACTGGCCGCAGTTCGACCGCCCCGCCGCCGTGAAGGTGCCGAACGACTTCCGCGTCACGACGCCGAACGTCGAAGGCTCGGCGCTCCCGAACGCGAACCGCCAGCTTCGCCTCGACTGGACGGGGTCGGGCGGGGACTACGTGTTGATCGAGCTCGGCCGACAGGACACGAACGGGAACGCGGACGGCTACGTCACCTGCGCGGTGGCGGACACGGGCACGTTCACCGTGCCCTCGAACACCTGGCCGAACTGGTACCAGAACGGCATCCTGTACATCAAGGTGGGGCGCGTGGAGTCGCAGGACAACACGCTCGAACACGACAACTCGCAGAACCGGATGGCCGGGATCTACTGGGTGCAGGGGGCCGGCGTCACGCGCTGACGGTCACTCGTCGGGGACGTACGCGACCCTCACCATCGAGCCGGCCGCGGGCACGAACTGCCGGAACGACAGGACGTTCGCTTCGGGCGACCAAGACCACTCCGACGGCTCGAACTGGAACACGGCGATCCCACCGAAGGCCTCCGCCTCGACGTACACCTCGACCGTGTCCGGAGTGGGCCACCGCGAGAGCGCGAAGTCGCGGGTGAACCCTGCGGCGGCGAGCGCGACCGGTTCGACCAGCGCCGGCACCGCCACCGCGCCACCGGAGGCCTCGGCGTGCCCAGCGCAGCGCCCGCCGTCCTCGGACGCGACCACGCAGTGCAGGGTGGCGTCGGGGTGGGTGGACCCGAGCCAGGCGTCGAACCCCACGACCGGGAGCTCCTCGGGGGACGCGTCGTCCGCTCCGCTTCCGACCACGAGGAGGTGCAGGGGCGTGTCGACCCGCAGGAAGGCGTCGAGGTCTGGGTTCGTGAGCGCAGCGACGATCGCGAGGGTGGGGCTGGTGCGCGTGCCCGACACTCCCACGGAGAGCCGCTCCGCCAGCTCGGCGCGGTCCGACGTCGGGTCCATCCACGCAGCCCCATCGACCGTCCGGAGGAAGCCGAGGTCCTCTGCGTCGGGGTCGGCGGCGACCACCCCGATGCGCCCATCCGTTCCGCTCCAGACCAGCGGCTCCAGGAGCGCGGGGAGCTCGTCGACGAGCTGCTGCTGGACGGCTTCGGAGCCGGGCGCCGCGTCCACCACGAACAGCCAGTCGGCCCGCTCGGGCACGGAGATCCGGAATGCCTCCTCCACGTCGGCCCACGCAATGGGCCGCGGGCCGCCGACCTCGACGATCCGCGGGGCCAGACCCTGGTCGGGTGGGTCCGAACAACCGAGCGCGACGAGGAGCAGCATGGGTGACACGCTCCGATCACCCATGCCCGCGTCGCGCCTCCCGTGTCACCCGGTGCGGCGCGCCCGGCGGCGGAGGAGCCACGGCACCGCCCCGAGCGACAGCCAGCCCGCCGCCCCGTTCTGGGAGTCGCACCCGCAGCCCTGCTGGGTCAGCGCGAGGAGGTCGGCGGTGAAGTCCGCGATCACCGTGGGCTGCCCCGTCTCGCCCATCTGCTCGATGACCTGCGCCGTGATCTGGTGGTGGTCCTCGAGCCACTCGTACTCGGTCATGCCGAGCTCCTGCAGACGGTTCATCGACGGCAGTTCGATGCGCCGCCCGTCGTCCAGGACCAGGGTGCGGTCGGCGGATTCGCGCACCGAGCGGATCCCGCAGTGGAAGATCTGGGTGGCGCTCCGGACCTGCGCCACCTCCGCGCCGGCGAGGTCCTGGTTGACCACGAACACCGGATCCACCGTCATCTCCGCGGCGTCGAGGGACGACGTCATCCGGGCGAGCCGGGGGTGGTCGTCGAGGAGACCCTGCGCGAGCTGGAGCGGCTCCACCACCCGCACCTCGAGGTCGAGCGTCGCGGCCTCGGGGTCGAAGTCGGCGGGGAACACGAACCCGTAGTACGGGTCGAGCAGACAGGACGGGCAGCTCCACAGGCGCGCGCCCATGCCGTCGGCGCCCATCGCGTCCTCCAGGACCTCGAACAGCTCGGGCGGCGGGCTGGCGGGGAACGTGGAGCGAAGGGCCTCGAGCCACGCCACCGGGTCGGACTCGGTGCGGAGCGGGGCCAGCGCGAACGTGTTGCCCCGCGGCCAGAACACCGCGACGTCGCTCGTGCCGAAGTAGTCGGTGGCGAACGCGTGCCCTCCGGCCTCGTCGGCAGCGCGCGTGATGACGTCGCCGTAGTTCGCGCCTCCCGTCCACCAGTCGATGGCGGCGTCGTTGATGCGCACGTGCAGGTAGCTCTCGGGCACGCCGCGCCCGCTCGACAACACGTAGGCCTCCATCCGCAGGTCCGGTGTGGCGGAGATCGACGTGAGCTGCACGGGCACCACGGCGCGGTCCGCGCGGTACCGCAGGCCCAGGGGCGCGAGGTCGCCGAGGTCCTTGTCCTTGGCCAGGCGCAGCGCCACGAACGACGACCCGTCGGAGACGTAGGGCTGGAGCACCGCGTCGATCCCCGGCGGAAGGTCGTAGCCGTGTGCCTCGAGCCAGCCGACCAGGTCCTGGGACGACGCCGCGGACAGCGTGACCGTCTCGTACGGGCCCACCACCTTCTGCCCCGTGACCGTCACGTCGTAG
>JBIKWC010000241.1:0-11408 GCA_044356535.1 Myxococcota bacterium | reverse complement strand
CCCCTCCCCCTGCGATCGCCTGTTCCACGGCGCGCTGGATCACGGGTCGCGCCTCGGGCGCATAGAACGCCACGGCCTCCTCGAGGGTCGGCTCGTAGTCCGACGCCACCCCGTGGATGCGCCGGGTCTGCGCCGACCACACCAACCGCCCCGTCGCCACGTCCAGCTCCCACCCACCCACCTGGGCGAGCTCACCGGTCCGCGCCAGCAGCTCCTCGCTGCTCCGGAGCGCGGCCTCCTGCGCCTTGCGCGCGGTGATGTCGAGGTGGGTGCCGAACATCCACTCCGGGCGACCGTCCGGGGTCCGGGTGAGGACCTGCCCGCGGTCCAGGACCCACACCAGGTGGCCGTCCCGGTGGCGCATCCGGGCCTCGCACTCGTACGACGCCGACTCGCCGGCGAAGTGTCGCTCCAGCAACGTCGACGAGAGCGCGAGATCCTCGGCGGGCACGAGCGACGCCCAGGTGTCGATGGTCGTGGGCCCGAGCTCTGCGAGCGTGGCCCCTACGATCTCCGCCCACCGCTCGTTGAACCGGGTCTCCCCGGTCTGGACGTTCCACTCCCACGTACCGGCGCCGGTCCCCTCGAGGATGCCAGCCAGCCGGCGGCGTTCGTCCTGCAGCAACTGCGCGTCGACGTCCCGCGCCTCCGACCGCTGCTCGGCCAACCGCGCCTCCAGAGCGCGCGCAGCGACAGTGGCCAGGTTCGCGAGGATCCTCCGCTGGTCGTCGTCCAGCTCCCGCGGCCGCTGATCGATCACACACAGGGTCCCGACCTTCTGGCCACCACTGATCCGGATCGGTGCGCCCGCGTAGAACCGGATCCTCGGGGACCCCACCACCAACGGGTTGTCCGCGAAGCGTGGATCGAGCGTGGCGTCGGCGACCTCGAACAGGTCGTCCCCGAGGATCGTGTGGGCGCAGAACGCAGCCTCGCGGCTCGTTTCGGTGACGCCGAGGAGGCCCTGGTTGGCCTTGAACCACTGGCGGTGGCGGTCGACGAGGCTGATCAACGCGATCGGGGTGCCGCAGGCCAGGGACGCCGCCTGCACCACGGCGTCGAAGTGGGGCTCCGGGGGAGAGTCCAACACGTTCAACCCGGTCAGCGCGGCGAGCCGATCGGCCTCGTCGGCAGGAACAGGGGCGCTCGACATCCGCTCACCTCTTTCCTCTCATCGGAACGGACCGCGGCCGACTGGAGGTCCGACGCTTCGCGCCACCACTCGATATCCCCTGACGAGGAGACGCCCGTGCAACCGCCGACCCGCCCCGCTCACGTGCCTTCGGTCCTCCGGATCGGCAGACCGGACGCCGACACCGTGGCGCTCGCGCTCGCTGCGTCCCGCCAGGCCCCGCTGTCGTACCCGTTCGTGGGGGCTACGAGCGGCGAGCTGCCGCCGGGCTGGGATCACGACGCCGAGGAGCGGGTGGTCGGGCGGGGCGCGGGCGACTGGGCGGCGGCGAAGGAGGCCGTCCGACGGTGGATCCCGTTCGCGCTCGGCTGGGTCCACGTGCACCACCCCGAGACGCCCGTGCGGGAGGGGGAGCTCGTTTCTTTCTCGTCCCGGCAGTTCGGGCTGTGGACGCTGAACGTGTGCCGCATCGTGGAGACGTTCGACGATCGGACCCCAGCGCAGGAGCGGTTCGGGTTCGCGTACGGCACATTGGCGGGGCACGTGGTCGCGGGAGAGGAGCGGTTCCTGGCCACCTGGGATCGCGCCACCGACATGGTCCGGTTCGAGATCCGCAAGTTCTCGCGCCCGAACCACCCCCTCGTGCGATTGGCCGGCCCGCTGGCGAGGCACGCGCAGCGCCGGTTCACCGTCGAGGCCCTGGACGCCATGGCGCGCGCGATCACGGAGGCGAGGTGAGCGGCCCGGTGGTGGTCGCCGGCGCCACCGGCTTCGTGGGACGCCACCTCGTCCAGCACCTCCTCGCAGGCGGGCGCGAAGTGTGCTGCGGGACCCGGGACCCCGAGCGCGCGCGGCGCGCCGACCCCAGCCGGACCTGGGTCGGGCTCGACGTGGAGCGCGCAGACGGGCTCGTCGAGGCGCTCACCGGGGCGGACGCCCTCGTGTACCTCGTGCACCAGATGGGCCACGGGGACCCGGCCACGCTGCACGCTCGCGAGGTGGAGGCCGCCCGCCGCGTGCTGCGTGCTGCCGAGCGGGCGGGGGTGCGCCGCATCGTGTACCTCGGCGCGCCGCGACCCGCGGGAGCGCCGTCCCACCACCTGCAGGCCCGCCTGGACACCGGCGCGGAGCTGCGGTCGGGCGCCGTCTCGACCCTCGAGCTCCGCGCGAGCATGATCGTGGGGGCGGGGTCGGAGTCCTGGCTGATGGTCCGCGACCTGGCGCTGCGGCTCCCGGTGATGTTGCTGCCGAGCTGGTTGGCGACCCGCACCCAGCCGATCGCGCTCGCGGACGTGGTGCACGCGCTCGCCTCCGCCATCGACGATCCGCTGGAGGGCTCGGCGGCGTTCGACCTGCCCGGACCCGAGGTGCTGAGCGCGCGGCAGATCCTCGAGCGGGTCGCCGCAGTGCGCGGGTTCCGGCCGGTCATGATCCCCGTGCCCGTGCTCACGCCCCGGCTGTCGTCCCACTGGATCCGGCTCGTCACCCGCGCGGACTTCGGCATCGCCCGCCAGCTCGTGGACGGCATGGGCAGCGACCTGGTGGCGGAGGGCGTGGGCTACTGGGCGCGACTGGACCGGCCCACCACGCCGTTCGACGAGGCCGTGCGGACCGCGCTCTCCGAGGAGACCGACGTGCCACCGGCCGGCCAGCGGTTCGAGCGGTGGGTGCAGCGGGTGGGTCGCTCCGCCTGACCTACAGGTTGGCCTCGGGGCGCACCTGGAACCAGACGCGGACCGTGTCGTTCGGGCTCTCGGCGAACCGCTCGGTGCGGTGGATGTAGCCGAGGCCCACGTCGGTCTTGGGCAGGAGGTTGCGCCAGGTGCCACCCGCGTGCAGGACGAGCACGTCACCCACGGTGTCGAGCTGGGTGGCGTCGTCGTAGGAGGAGGCGCGGACCGCGAGCTCGCACCCCGACTTCGCCCGCACGGGGACGAACCCGGACACCTGCGCCGTCCACCCGAAGCGGCCGGTCTCGTCGAGGATGCCCGGCTGCACGATGTCCGAGTCCACCGGCGCGATCGTGTTGGTGAGGACCTCGCCGAGGAGGGTGACCCACTTGTACCGGGCGAGGAGGTCGGCTTCGGCGGCCTGGGTGCGCAGGCCGGGCTGTTGGTGCACGTACGCCGCCACGCCCAGGCCGAGCGCGTTGTCGAGGTCGTAGGAGAAGGTCCGGTACGTGTCGCCAGCCGAGAACTCCAGGCGCCCGTCGACGAGGAGGTCCGTGCCGTCGGCGCCGAACACCTCTCCCGGGTTGAACGCCCCGAACCGCGCGAGGAGCTGCGATGGGTGCTTGCCCTTCCCGAACACCACCGACTGGCCACCGACGGCGCCGACGCCCCGGGTGGGGGCCATCCAGTTGCCCGCGACGCCACCCTCCTGGAACGGCAGGAACGCGCTCGAGATCCCGTTCTCGCGCCCGAACGGCACGCGCTGGAGCCCGAGCGCCACGGAGCTGGTTCCGAGGCTGGTGGGCAGCGCCCAGCGACCGAAGCCGTCGACCAGCTGGACGTCGGTGTCGTTGACCGAGAGCACGTCGTACGGTGCGCCGATGCCGAGCGCGATCGCGTAGTCGACCTGGTGTTTCCCGAGCCCGGTACCCATCGGCAGGAACCCGTCGAACCCGAGCCGGGCGCGGTGGATCGACAGGCCCGGATCGGCTTCGGGGTCGCCGTAGGTGGCCGGGTCGGCTTCGGCGTCGACGTCCTGGTCGTAGAGCGTGGCCCAGGCCTGCAGCTGGGCCCAGAGGTGGGTGGTCCCCTCGGAGCGGGCCTCCTCGGAGGCGACGGGCACGGCGCCCCAGCCCGCGAGGGATCCGCCGACGGCTCCGGCCTTCGGCTCGTCCGCAGCCGGTTCGTCGGGCCGGGTGCCCTTGTCGGAAGCGTGCGCGAAGGTGGTGGCGAGGAGGAGCATGAGCGGGATCCCCTGGCTAGGATGGCGCATGCGCTATCCCATCCTCCCCGCTTCCGTCGCGCTCGCTCTCCTCTCGTGTGGGGAGCCCGCTGACGAGCGCGCCGCGGCCTCCGAGATCCAGTCGCTGCAGGACGCGATCGGGGGTCCGAAGGCCATCGCCCAGCCAGGCGACTTCCTCCTGGAGAACGGTCACGCCCGCGTCGCGATCCTGTCGTCGCGCAACTCGCTGGCGCCCGGACTGTACGGGGGCTCCATCGTGGACGCTGACCTCGTCCGCACCGACCCCTCCACCGCAGAGGGTCGTGGAAACGACCAGTTCGCGGAGATGTTCCCCACCGCGAACATGAACGTCGTGCACCCCGGCCCGGACCGGGTGTGGATCGTCGAGGACCCGCCGGACAAGCAGGCGATCGTCCGCGCCGAGGGCCCCGCGGAGCCCTTCCTCACGCTGCTCGGCGCCCTGTGGGTCATCGTGTCGGCGCCCGACTGGTGGATGTGGACCGACTACATCGCCGAAGACGACGTTCCCTGGTTCCGGCTCACCACGACCATCGCCATCCGCGGGGACGTGGACCCGACCGAGCAGCCCGTCGGCGAGGTGGCCCCCACCCACGAGGAGCCGTTCCCCCTGATCGACTGGGCCATCGAGTCGGGCCTCGTCCTCGGTGACTTCTACCTGCAGGGCGGCTCGGTCGACGTGTTCGCGCCCGGCATCGGGTTCGACGAGGACGGCGCGGTGTTCCGCTCGCAGGAGGCGGGCGACAACACCTTCACCGACCCGTTCCAGTTCCAGTTCCTGGCCGGGGTGGCCGACGGCGTCAGCTACGGGCTGGCGCCGGTGCAGGGCGACCTGTTCGTACCGCTGTTCACCGCGTCCCAGACGGTGGCGGTGGGCGCGGCTCTCGACGGCAACGGCACCAACGATCGGTTTCCGCTGGACCAGGCGTTCGTGTACGACCGGTACTTCTTCGTGGGCCACGGCGACGTGGCCTCGATCGTCGACCAGTACGTCCAGGCGCGGGAGATCCCGTTCGGCACCGTGACCGGCCAGGTGTTCGAGCGGTCCACGGGCACCGCGGTGAGCGGCATCTCCGTGTTCGTCTACGAGCCCGGCGCCGAGTTCCCGTGGTCGCAGTTCGAGACCGACGTGGATCCCGACGATCGCGTCGCGGACGGCTCCTTCACCGGCCGACTCCCGGTCGGGGACTGGGAGCTCCTGGTCCACCAGCGCGGGCGCCCGGACGGTCCGCGGGTGCCGGTCCGGGTCAAGCAGGGAGCCGAGCTGGGCGTCGCGCTCGAGGCCGGTCGGTTCGGCACGCTCTCGTTCACCGTCAAGGACGAGCAGGGCCGCCTGCTCCCCTCGAAGGTCACGTTCTTCCGCGAAGACGGCGCCCCCACCCGGCAGCCGGCGCTCGGGGACGGCTTCATCGGCGGCGCCCCCGAGGCGGTGGTGTTCTCCATGTACGGCGACGGCGAGGTCGAGCTGGCGCCGGGCCGCTACCGGGCGGTGGCCAGCCGCGGGCTCGAGTACGAGCTCGACGCGTCCGGCGTGTTCGAGATCGGCGAGGCCCAGGGCGCCCGCCAGGAGTTCGTCCTCGTCCGCAGCGTCGACACGCGCGGCTGGATCTCGGCCGACCTGCACGTCCACGCGGTGCGCTCGCACGACTCGGGCGTCGTCCTCGCGGATCGCGTACGCACCATGGTCGCCGAGGGCGTCGAGTTCTTCGCGTCGACGGACCACGACTACCTCGTGGACTACGCCCCCACGGTCGAGGCGCTGGGCCTGGAGCAGTGGGTGCAGACCGCGGTCGGCAACGAGACCACGACCGTCGAGGTCGGGCACTTCCTGGCGTTCCCCCTCGGGCAGGACTTCCTGGTGGAGGCGGGCGGCGGCCGCGAGAACGTCGACTGGACCGGCAAGGTGCCGCTGGAGATGATCAACAACCTCCGCGCCATGGGCGAGGCCGTGGACGCCGACCCGTTCGTGTTCGTGGGGCACCCCCGGGACGGCATCCTCGGGTACTTCGACCAGTACGGGCTCAACCCCTACGCCGGCTCCCCGGGCCGCGCGGGAGAGCCCGGCCTCCCGAGCGTCCAGCAGCCCCTGTTGAACCTGACGAACCCGCTGCTCGGCGCAGGCAACATCTCGTGGGACTTCGACGGGCTCGAGCTCCTCAACGGCAAGCGGTTCGACTTCCTCCGCACCCCGACGAGCGAGGAGGTGGCGTCGTTCCCGACGGGCGGCTCCGATGCCTGGGACTGGTCCACCCGCACGATGGCCGAGCAGGAGGGCCTCCTGGACGGCACCGTCACGTTGTCTCCGGAGGTGTTCGGCCAGATCGACGACTGGTTCACCCTGCTCAACCTCGGGTTCCGGTACACGGCCCTCGGGAACTCCGACACCCACGGGACCACCTCGACCGAGTCGGGGTGCCCGCGCAACTTCGTCCTCGTCGACGAAGACGACCCCGCGTTCCTCGACGACCAGGCGGTCGCCGACGCGGTCCGGGCGCACCGGGTGGTCGCGTCGTACGGTCCGTTCGTCGACTTCCGGGTGGACGGCGAGCCTGTCGGGAGCGAGCTCACCGGCGAGGGAGCCCGCGCGTTCTCGATCGACGTGCAGGCGCCGACCTGGGTCGCGGTCGACCGCGTGGAGCTCTACGAGAACGGGCAGCTGATCCGGGAGTGGCCGGTGGAGTCCGGCAACGGCGTGGTGCGGTTCCACGAGGAGTTCTCGCTGACCCCCGCGGTCGACGCCTGGTACGTCGTGATCGTGGCCGGCGACGACGACCTCGGGCCCGTGTTCACGGCGGTCGAGATCCCGTACATCGAGCTCGAGGTCATCGTCGCGGAGGCTCTCGCGGGCGTGCCGGCGGTGTCGAGCCTGCTGTCGCCGGCCATCCCGGTACCGCGCACGTACCCGGTGCGTCCGTTCGCGCTCACGAACCCGATCTGGGTCGACCGCGGCGGCGACGGCTTCGATCCGGCCGGCGTCCCCGCGTGGTTCAAGCCCGCCGAAGAGGAGTAGCCGCCCCTTCGGCCCCGCTACTTCGGAGGCGCTGCGTACCAGCCGTCCTGGCGCCGCTTCTCGTACATCAGGATGGCGGCGGCGACGCTGACGTTGAGCGACTCGAGCGCGCCCCGCAGCGGGATGGAGACCACGAAGTCGCACTTGTTGCGGAGCGTGGGGGACATCCCCTCCCCCTCCTCGCCCATCACGAGCGCGAGCGCTCCGCCGAGCCGGGCCTCGTGCAGCGGCACGCCGTCGGCGGCAGTGCCCACCACGGGGATGCCCGCCTTCTTCGAGGCGGAGATGGCGACGAACAGGCTCTCGCGGACGAGCGGGATCTCCTCGACCGCGCCCATGCTGACCCGCTGGACCACCGGCGACAACGCGTCGGCGCCGCGCCGGGTGGGCACCACCACGCCGTCGACGCCGAAGCCGAGCGCGCTGCGGAGCACCGCGCCGAGGTTGTGTTCGTACTGCAGGCCGTCGGTGAGGAGCAGGAACGGCGACCGGTTGGCGGCGAACACGGCGTCGAGCAGCGACAGCGACGTGTGGCTGGGCAACGGGTCTGCCCAGGCGATGATCCCGTTGTGGACGCGGCCCTCGGAGAGGGCGTCGAGCTTGCGGCGTGGCACGCGCTCCACGGGGACGATGCGCGCTGCGCACAGGTCGAGGATCTTCCCGACGCGCTCGTCCGGGGTCGCGCCTTCGTCGAGGAACACCTTGCGCAGCGCCCGCCGCTTCCGCAGCAGGCACTCGAGCACCGGGTTCCGTCCCTCGAGCTGGTCCTTCGGGGTACCGCGGGGACCGCTCACAGGAGCTGCGCCGCGAGCTCGGCCAGCACGCTGCGCTCACCCTTGCGCAGGGTGACGTGGCCGGCGATCTCGCTGCCCTTGAACCGCTCGACCGTGTAGGTGAGCCCGTTCGAGAGCGCGTCGACGTACGGGTTGTCGATCTGCTCGGGATCCCCGGTGAGCACGACCTTCGTGCCCTCCCCGGCCCGCGTGAGGACGGTCTTGAGCTCGTGGGGGGTGAGGTTCTGGGCCTCGTCCACGATCAGGAACTGGCGCGGGATCGAGCGGCCGCGGATGTAGGTGAGCGGCTCGACCTCGATGATCTTCTGGTCGAGCAGGTACTGGTACTCCGGCTCGGGCTGCTGACCCTTGGGTCCCCGCGTCCCCGGGTCGGGCGAGCGGTTCGACAGCAGGAGCTCGAGGTTGTCGTAGATCGGCTTCATCCAGGGGTTCAGCTTCTCGCCGATGTCCCCGGGGAGGAAGCCCATGTCGCGCCCGAGCGGGAAGATGGGACGGCTCACGAGCATCTTGCGGAACACGCCTTCGTCGGCCACCTTCTTGAGACCAGCGGCGATGGCGAGCAGCGTCTTGCCGGTCCCCGCGCTCCCGTTGAGCGTGACGAGGTGGATGTCGTCGTCGAGGAGGAGCTCGAGCGCGAACAGCTGCTCCTTGTTGCGCGCGAAGATGCCCCACACGCCCTCTTTGTGGCGCGCGATCTTGCGGAGGCGACGCCGGCGGATGTCCACCCGGACCATCGCGGTCTTGGAGGGCGTGTCGCCCGCGGTCAGGATGACCACCTGCTGCGGGTACAGCCCGTTGGTGGTGGGGTCGCCGAGCACCTCGAGCGCCACATGTCCGGACGCATGGATCTCGTCGATGACCTCGGAGGTGGTGGTGCGCTCGGTGACGCCGCTGTACTGCTCGTCGACCTCGATGCGGGCGTTCTGGTAGTCCTCGGCGGGCACCCCGAGCGCGTCGCACTTCAGGCGCATGTTGGTGTCGCGCGTGACGAGCGCGATGTAGCCGCCTTTCGACTCCTGCCGCAGCCGCAGCACCTGCCGCAGGATGCGGTTGTCGTTCGACTCGGGTCCCCAGGTGATGTCGAGATCGGGGCCGTGGGTCTGGTACTCGACGCGCAGGGTGCCACCGTCGTCGAGGCGCACGCCCTCTTTCAGCGAGCCTCGGGCGCGGAGGTCGTCCAGGATCCGCGAGATGGTGCGCGCGTTTCGGCCGGTCTCGTTGAGATCCCGCTTGAACCGGTCGATCTCCTCGATGACGGTCATCGGGAGGAGGATGTCGTGTTCGTCGAACACGAACAACGCGTGCGGGTCGTAGAGCAGCACGTTCGTGTCGAGGACGTAGGTGCGGTGCTCACCGTTGTGGGAGTCGTCGGCACGGGGGCTGTTGGCGGACGCAGGTGCGTCCAGCGCGGCACGGTCGAACACGCGGAGCTCCGGGGAAGGGGGGGATGCGGAGGGACCGCGAGGATACCGTCCGGGGGGTCAGCGATCCACGGTCATGGTGAACTCGCGCTCGTAGGGGCCGGAACGGTTGGTCCCCACCCCGAATTGCACGATGGGGTTGTCGAGGACGACCGTCCCCGACTGGTTCGAGCCGGTGCCCATGTACACGTAGAAGCTGCCGCCCGTGGGGTTCGTGGACTGGGAGACGACCTTCACCTTGTTGGGCCCGACGACGAGCCACCGCCCGATGTCCACGATGGTCTGGGGCTGCCCGGAGGTGAAGTTGTACGCGAGCTGGCCGTTCACGAAGACCTGGATCGCGTGGCCAGCCGTGGCCGCGTCTTCGGTGACGAGCCACCAGCGCGCTGGCGTCACCGCGCTCGCGACGGGAGCAGGTGGCTGTCCGGGGAGCGGCGGCGTGGCGCCGAGGGTGGGGCCCTGCGCCGGAGCCGGGGTCTGGACCTCGATCCGGTAGCCGGGGGCGTCGACCCACAGGTTCCCCTGGGCGTCGACCTTCACCGTGACCTTCTCGAACGAGACGTTCGCGATGGACCGGGGGTCCACCAGCACGTTGTTCACGTAGAGGTTGCCGGCCAGTGCGGCAGACGCGAGCGCCCACATCGTTCCCTCCTCGTCTGCCCCCGAACCCGGTTCCGGCGCAGAAGCTTCCGCGCAGTCTACACGGGGTTCTGCGACTTCTCGGCTTCGGCCCGCTCGCGGCGGCGCTTCTCGGACTCCGTCATCGGGCCGTCCGTGGCGAGCTCCGCGGGGATCTCGTCGGCGCCGAGGTCACCGACCGCCACCAGCCGCTGGAACCAGGGCTTGAGGTCGTTCGTGTAGATGATGAGCGGCGACGCGATGTAGACCGTGGAGTACGTGCCGAACACGAGGCCGCACAACATGGTGATCGCGAAGTCGCGGAGCACCGGCCCGCCCCACACCAGGAACGCGAGCAGGGCGATGAACACGGTGAACGACGTGGCGATGGTGCGGGTCAGCGTCTCGGAGACCGACTTGTTGATGAGCGTCACGAGGTCGGAGGCGCGGTAGCGGTCCTTGTTCTCGCGGATCCGGTCGTAGATGACGATGGTGTCGTTGATCGAGTAGCCGAGGATGGTGAGCAGCGCGCCCACGGTCTGCAGCGAGAAGTCGAGCTGCAACAGGACCAGCACGCCGATGGTCATCGACACGTCGTGGAACAGGGCGATGACGGCGCCGGGCGCGTACTCGATGTCGAACCGGAAGGCGACGTACACGAGGATCAGGAGGCCGGTGGCCACCAGCGCGATGAAGCCCTGACGGCGGAGGTCGCCGCCGACCTTCGGGCCGACGGAGTCGGTCGCCAGCACCGTGAACGGCCGGTCCTGGAGCTCCGCGGCCATCAGGGCGGTGATCCGCTCGGCGAGGCCGGGGACCTCGATGATGACCTGGTCGTTCTGCTTGCCGGGGTTCGCGTACGCGCGGGGGAACGCGGCCTGCAGCTTCTGCGCGACCTCCTTGGGGTCCTTCCAGTCGCCCGTGTAGGTGACCACGAAGCGAGCGGAGACCTCGGCCGTGCCCTTGAGATCGGTGGCCCAACCGGGCCCGTACATCTTGGTGAGCTCGGCGCGGAGGTTGCTCTCGAGGTCGGACATGCCGAACGTGGGGTCGGCGATCCGGACCAGGAACTCGCCAGAGCCGCCGCCGTTGACGGCCTGCACTGCATCGTCCGCGAGGCCGAGGCCCTGGAGGCCAGCGCGCACCGCGCCGATGTCGGTGGGCTTGGCCACGCACTCGCGCGCCGTCCCCGCCGTCTCGCAGAACTTCAGGTGGATCTCGGTGCCCCCCGTGAAGTCCGTCCCCCAGTTCGGGCCGATCACGAAGAATGCGACCCAGGACAACGTGACCAGCACCGCGGAGGCGCCGCCGAACGCGTACCGCCACCGACAGAAGTCGATGTCGAGGCCGTCGAGCCAGGTTTTCAGTCTCTCGATCATCTGGACCTCAGATCCGCAGGCGCGAGTTGCTGGAGCGGGTCATGACTTCCATGATCGTGCGGGTCACGAACACGGCGCTGACGAGGGTGGTCGCGATGCCGACCAGCAGGGTGACGGCGAAGC
>JBIKWC010000500.1:0-3298 GCA_044356535.1 Myxococcota bacterium | reverse complement strand
CACGGCCCGCTGCGCCGTCACCGCGGCCTCGCACGTCCGATCCCCGGCGACGCGCAGGCAGGCGAGGGCCGCGTCATAGCGCTGGAGCGCGTCCCCGAAGCGACCCGCGTCGCGATCGAGGTCCGCGAGCTGGCCCAGCGTGTCGCCCTCGAATGGGAGGTTGCCGACCTCCCGGTGCACCGCGAGCGCCGTTTCCAGACCGCGCCGGGCGCCGTCCCGGTCCCCTTCGTCGCGGTCGAGGCTCGCCCGCCACCCCAGCGCGATCCCCTCGGAGTGGCGGTTGCCGATCTCCCGGTGCATCGCCAGGGCGTGGTCGTAGCAGGCGCGGGCGTCACCATACCGGCCCAGCTCGTGGTGGACCGTACCGAGGTTGCCGGTCACGACCGCCACGGAGCGCCGATCTCCGGACTCCGACAGCAGGGCGAGGGACGCCTGGAGGGCCGCGACGGCGCCGTCGGGGTCCCCGAGCTCCCGGTACAGGTTGCCGAGCGAGCCGAGCGCCCAGCCCTCGGCGCTCCGATCGCCACACTCCCGGCACCGCGCGAGCGCGTCGAGGGACAGTTGCTTGGCCAGGTCTAGCCGGCCGAGCTCCCGGTGAGCGTTGGCGAGGCCGCCGAGCGCGTACGCGACCGACCGACCGGGTCCGGTCCGCAGCAGGACCTGCAGGGCCTCCTCGAGCCGGGCGAGCGCCTGGTCCGGACGACCGAGGACCAGGGACACGTTCCCCAGGTGAGCCAGGGAGCGCGCAGCCTCCGCTTCCTGTCCGGCCCCGCGCAAGAGCGCGACGCTCCGCTCGAACCGCTCGAGCGCGACCGCGTGACGACCGGCGCGGAAACCCGCCGTGCCCGCCAGCTGGTCCACGACCCCTCGCTCGGCGTCGGCGAGCGGCAGCTGCCCGACCTCGTCCGCCAGCGCGACGGCGCTCGCGAGCGGCCCCTGAAAGTTCCACACCGCGCAGGCCGCGTGCAGCGACGCGATGGCGATTGCCGCCTCCCGTTCCGCCACCGCCCACCGACAAGCCGCCGCCACGTTCGCGACCTCCACCGCGAGGACCGCGCGCCGCGCAGCGCCTCCGGCCCCGACCAGCGCCGCCATCGCCTCCGGCCCGCCGAGCTGTGCGTAGAACCGGGCATGTCGCCGGGCCGCCGCGCGCCGGGAGTCGGACGACGACAAGGTCGCCGCGTACTCCCGCACGACCGCCAGCAGCGAGAACCTCCCCGCCTTCGGGTCCACCACGACGAGGCTCGCGTCCACCAGCTCCTCGAGCACCTCGAGCGCCTCGTCCGCCGTCCGGTCGAGCACCGCCTCCACCGCGTGCAGGTCGAAGCCCCCGGCGAACACCGAAAGGGCACCGAGCGCCGCGCGAACCTCGCCTGTGAGCAGTCCCGTCGACCAGTCGAGCGAAGCGGTGACGCTCCGGTGCCGCGCTGGGAGCTCCGGGGAGCCACCGGAGAGGAGGGCGAGCCCCAGCCGCTCGCGGATCGTGTCCACCCGCATCGTCCGCACCCTGGCCGCCGCCAGCTCGACGCACAGCGGGATCCCTTCGAGCGCGGCGCACAGCGCACGCACCTGCGCCCCCTCGTCCACGGTCAGGTCCCGCCCGGCGCGCGCGAAGAACAGCGTGACCGCGTCGTCGGTCGGGAGCGACCCGAGCGGGAACCGGCGCTCGCCCAGCAAGCCGGGCGCGACCTGGCTCGTGCCCAGGAACCGGGCCTCTGGCGCCAGGTCGAGCCACCGGCCGAGGGTGCGAGGGAGGTGCTCGACGCACTGCTCGAGGTTGTCGAGCAGGAACAACGCGCGCCCCTTCGCGGCCATCACGCGTCCGAGCTGCGAGACGGGGTCCCGCCGCTCGAGGTCGACGCCGAGCACGCGCGCGGTGATGGCGCAGATGTCGAGATCCGTCGTCGCTTCCGTGAGGTCGATCCACCAGGCGCCGCCGCGCAGCTCGCCCCGCACGCTCCACGCCGTCTCCACGGCGAGGCGCGTCTTGCCCATGCCCCCGACGCCGAGCACCACCACCAGTGGGTGCGACGACACCTCCCGGTGCAGCGCTGCGAGCTCGTCCTCGCGTCCGACGAACCGGTCGCGGCGAGGGCGGACGTTGCCGGGCACCGAACGGAGGGTCGTCTCGGTGAGCGGCGTGGCCGCCTGGTCCATCGCCAGGCCCGGCTTCACGCGTCCGACGAGCTCGAGCAGGCCGGGTCCGCTCACGTCGCGGCGCGCGGGGAGCTGCTCGAGCAACTCCGCGAGCGCCCGGGCCGAGGCGGGTCGGGCGGAGGGCTGGGCGGAGAGGCAGGCGCCCACCACCACCCCGAGCCCGGGCACCGCGCGCTCGACCGGAGCGAGGAACGCCGGATCGGTGAGGAGGGACTCCACCCGCTCGACGGCTTGCCGGGCGGCCGCTCCGGTGCCGAACGGCCGCACGCCGGTGGCGACCACGTACAGCGTGGCGCCGACCGCGAACAGGTCGGAGCGAGGCTCGGCAGCCCCCAGGCTCTGCTCCGGGGCCATGTACCCATCCGTTCCGGCCACCCCGGCCCGCTCGCCGGTCAAGAGCGAGATCCCGAGGTCCGCGAGCTTCACGAGCCCCGTGCGGTCGACCAGCAGGTTCGCCGCCTTCACGTCGCGGTGGACGAGCCCGGCGTCGTGGACGTGGGCGAGCCCCGCGCACACCTGGATCCCGAGGTCCACCACGGCGCGCGGGGGGAGGGGCCCGACCTCGCGCAGCAGCTCGGCGACCGTGGCCCCGCGGACGAGCTCGAGCGCCAGGAGGTAGCTCCCCTCCTGCTGCGACACGCCGAGCGTGACCACCACGTTCGGGTGCTGGAGCGCGGCACCGAGGCGCGCCTCCCGCAGCACGGCCGTCTGGACCGCCGGGTCCTGCGCCACATCGGCGCGCAGGAGCTTCACCGCGACGGTCTTGCGGAAGCCGGCGGGGCCACACAGGACCGCCTCCCACACCTCGCCCGTCCCACCGCTCCCGAGGGGCGCGACGAGCTCGTACGGGCCGAGGCGTTCGCCGGGCAGCCGGGGCATCAGCCTCCCAGGCTCTTCGCCATCCGGCGCACGTACTCCTTGGCCTCGTGCGCCAGCATCGGCCCCATCACGAGCTTGAGCATGGGCGCCATCAGGGCGTTCACGTCCACCTCGACCTGCAGGTCCTCGCGGTACACCACCTCGGTGCCCGCGGGGACGGCGCGGAACGTGGCCTCCCCGGACTGCTTCGTGTTGCCCGACACCCACGACCACCGGAGGGTGTCGCCGGTGAGGGTGTACCGGCACCGGTAGTCGCCGGCGA
>JBIKWC010000031.1:0-42415 GCA_044356535.1 Myxococcota bacterium | reverse complement strand
GGAGCTCGTCCTGGGGCGGCACCCCACCCACCATCGTCTCGACGTGGAACGCGGTCCCCGTGGGGTACTGCGCCAGCTTCGCGCGGAGCTGCGCGAGGTCCCGCAGCGCGCAGCCGTCGACCCGGAGGCTCACCTCCCCCGACCAGCTCAGCCACGCCAGCGCCCCGGGCTCCGGCGCAGGCTGGTAGTGGGCGGCGCGCCGAGCCCCTTCCTCGGTGACGACCAGCGTCCGGAGCCTCTCGGCACCGACCTGATCGAGGCGCCACGCGGGCGAGCACGTGAGGGCGTCCAGCAGCCGCGACTCGAGCTGCACCTGCGCCTGGTTCGGGTTGTCGCGCACCCGCGACGGGACCAGCGCTGCCGCGCGCCCCTTCCACTGGCGGTGGAACGCCTCCAGCCGCGCGAACAACGCGTCTGCGGCGGACGCGCTGCCGTGGGTCGACAACAGGCGCGCCATCTCGTCCGCCACCTCCGGCGACGGGTGGTCGAGGAGCCGAACCGCCAGCTGCTCGATCGCTGGTGAGCCCTGCCGCGCGGCGATCCCGTCCAGGAGGCGGGCGCGACGGCGGGCCAGCTCCACCGTCCCGAACGCGGCCTCGAGCTTCTGGACGCCGACCCCGGGGGACACCCGGAGCAGGTACGGGATCAACGCCGACACGTGGTCCTCGCTCCACGCGGCGGGGTCCCCGATCAGGACCGACTCCGCCTCGGAGGCGAGTGCGGCGGTCGCGTACCGCTCCACGAAGTACGCCGTGCGATCGTCGGGGCGCGACAACCGGCCGGCCAGCGCGGCGTCGAACGCGGGGAGCACCTCCTGCGGCAGGGAGAACCACCCGTCGCGGAAGCCGGTCCCGCTGCGCTCCCAGTGCCGCGCGGCGAGCGTGGCGGCCAGGTCCGGATCGAGCGCGCCGAGCCGGCCCAACGCCGTCCCGAGCAGGGGCTCCGTGGTGCCCGGATCCTCGATCATCGCCGCGAGCACGGGCGCCAGGGTCGGGTCCGCGAGCCGCAGCCACTCCGCCGAGAGCAGGCGCTGGCGTTCGTCGGCCGGCAGGTTCGGGAACTTCGCGCGCAGCTCCGCGCTCACGGGGGCGCCGGCCGAGTGAGCGGCAGAGTCCAGCGCCTGCAGGCAGGCCGCGCGCGCAGCGCCGACCTTGCGCGGAAGCGCAGCCTCCAACAGCGTGTACGCGTCCTGGACGGCGGCCGCCCTGCGGGCGCGGCGCGCATCGACCTCCTGGTGCCAGACCTGCTGCGCCGCGGGGTCGTCCGGGTACGGCGCCAGCGGCGCCACGGCGGGGGTCCGCAACACGGCGAGGAGGTGCAGCAGGTCCGCGTCCACCGGCCGGGACGGGTCCGCGATCACGGCCTCCACGAGCGCGAGCGCGAGCGCGCGGTGGGGCGAGCCGACCACCCCGAACAGCAGCTGGTGCCCGACCCCCGGGACCCGGCTGGTGCCCAGGTGCGCCACCATCGCGCGCAGCGCGGCCTCGGACGTCCGGAACCGCAACGTGCGCGCCGCCGACACGGCGTTTTCCTCGGTCCCCGCCCCGGTGAGGGTGCGCGACGCCGCTGCGACCTCCGCGGCCTCCTGGTCGGGTGGGCGGGCCTCCACCACCAGCAGGACCGGGGGAGACCAGAGGGTCGCGGGACCTGCGTCGGACTCGACCCGGTCGGTCTCCACCACCAGCTGGTAGCGGCCGGGCGCGAGCCGCACGTGCTCCGCGAGGTTCACCGTGACGTGCTCCGCAGTGGCCCCGAGCACCGGCATCCGCCGCAGCCCGCCGAACGACATCGGACCGGTGTCGTACCAGTCCGCGAGTGGATCGGGCGCCGCCGGCTCCAGGTGGTACCGGTCGAGCGTGAGCCGCCCGCCGCGATCGTAGGTGGCCGCGTCCAGCCGCCAGGTGTCCACCGCCGGCGCCGTGAACGCGAGGTCCAGCGGGATCGGGTCCCCCTCGAGGATGCGCGCGGGCGCCACCACCTCGAAGGCCACGGTCGCCGCAACAGGCACCACCGCCTCCGACCCACACCCCCACCACCACCACATCCGCCGCCCCCAGGACTTCCAGTCAACGCCGCCACCGCTGGTCGACCTCGGACAACCGGGCGACCCCGCCGGTTCCGCGCTCGCCGACCTCCGTGTCGAACCAGGTGGTGAGGATCTCGGCGGCGAGGTCTTGCGAGAGCAGCCGGTTCGACAGGCACAACACGTTCGCGTGGTTCCAGATCCGCGCGCCGGCGGCGGTGCCCGGATCGGTGCACAGCGCCGCCCGGATGCCCGGCACCTTGTTGGCGGCGATGCTGATCCCCGTCCCGGTCCAGCAGAAGAACACGCCCTGGGCACAATCTCCGGAGGCGACCGCCTGCGCCGCGGCTTCGGCCACCTCGGCCCACGGCGCCTCCCGACCGGTGGCGATCGCGCCGAACGGCACCACCTCGTGGCCACGCTGCTCGAGCCAGGCGCGCACGATCCCGTGCACCGGGTACGGCTCGTCGGATCCCATCGCGATGCGCATCCGTCCCCCGCGCGGCCGACGTGAAACCCCGGTTTCGCCGCCACCCGGGGTAACATCGCACCGAGCAGCTCCCCACCCCTCGGAGGTCACGTGCCACGGTCCCAGTCGATCCTGTTCGGTGTGGCGGCCCTCGTCGCCGGAGGTGCAGCCTCCTGGATGCTCGCGTCGCTCGTCGCCGGGTACGAAGAGCGCATCGAGGCGGCGAAGCGGCCACCGGTGAAGGTGTACGTCGCTGCAGCAGCCCGGGACCTCTACCCGGGGCTCCCGATCGCGGAGGGCGACCTCTACGCGATCCAGATTCGCCCGGAGTACCTGCCGGACGGCGTGTTCCTGGACCCGGAGTACGTCGTGGGGCGGATCCCGCGGGAGCGCGTGCTCGCGAACGAGCTCGTGCGCGGGGAGCGACTCTCCGACCCGAGCAGCAACCAGGGCCTCAACGTGGTCGTGCCGCGCGGACTGCGGGCGTTGTCGGTGTCGATCCACGACGGCGCTGCACTCGCCGGCTTCCTGAACCCCGGGACCCTCGTGGACGTCCTGGTGACGGTGAAGGACCCCGAGACGGAGCGGGAGGAGACGACCACCCTGCTGCAGGCGGTGTACGTGCTGGGCGTGGACAGCCGGATGGGCTCCGAGACGGCCGACGAGGCCCGCGCGCGCCGCGGCACCCACTCGCCCACGGTCACGCTCCTGGTGGACCCCTCGGACGCCGAGCGGGTGACCCACGCCGACTGGCTCGGAGACCTGCGCCTGACCATGCGGACCGGGAACGACGCAGCGGTGGTGAAGCTGGATCCACCGAAGGCGGAGAAGGTGGCTCGCCCGAAGGCCGCGAAGGTGGAGGCGCCGGTGCTCCCCGTCTGCAAGGAGGTCTGGCTCTGGCACGGCGCCCAGCGGGTGGTGCTGGTGGTGGACGACCACGGGCGGCCGGCCGAGCCCGGCACGTGCACCCCGCAGCAGTGACTGACCTACGGGTCGAGCGCGAGGCGCACGGCCTCGTAGGCCTCGAACCGCGTGAGGAGCCCAGCGTGACCCATGTCGGGCAGAACGACGTGTTCGGCGCCCGGCACGAGCGCGGTCTCGACCGGGTACACCAGCGTGTCGGCGGCGGCGGCGATGGTGACGACGCGGCCGTGTGGCACGAGCTCCACGAGCGAAGGGAGCGCGGCCAGGAACGCTGACCGGCGCCGGAGCGCCTTCAGCTCCGGGAGCACCGGGATCCACCGCGCCGCCGCGGTCCCCCGGTGGGGGGTGCCCAGGGTCACGACGGTGCGCACGCGCGCAGCGAGGTCGACGCGCGAGGCGAGCACGACGCGGAGCACCACGCCGCCCATCGAGTGCGCGACGACGTCGACGCCGTCCGGGTGGTCGGCGATCAGCCGCTCGAGCCGCGCTTCGAGCCGCGCGGCGTACCACAGGAGCGGGGCCAGGCGGTGCAGCAGGGACACCGCGACCGTGGGCCGCCGCAGGTGGGCGCGCAGCCCGAAGAAGTTGGCGCCCGACTGCGAGTAGCCGTGGACACACAACACAGGCCGACCTTCTCCGGGTCGGTGCCCGTCGGCGAAGTAGCCCCGGAGGTACCACCAGCCCACGCGGGCACCGTCGCGCACCTCGTGCACCATCCACTCGAGGCCGGCGGGGGTGGCCCGCCCGCGGGCCCGGTGCCAGGCGACGAAGCCGAGGTGGTGGACGACCACCACGGCCGCGATCACCAGCACCGCGGCTGCGGGCACCACCACCATGCCGAGCGCGAGGTACACCGGACCCCCACCCTTCTCCTAACCGCGCCTGGGAGGGTACAAGACGGACATGATGTGGTCGACGTGGTGGATGGCGTGTTCGGACGGACCCACTCAGGACTCCGTCACCCTGGTGACGTCGGCCGACACTTCGTCTACGCCCACCCTGAGCACTGCGAGCACGGCGGACAGCGCGCACAGCGCGGTCGACACGGGCTTTCCCGACGACTGCGACCCCGCCGTCCAGGTCCCGGGCCCGTTCGGCGTCCCCGACGAGACCCGCCCTCCCGACCCCCACCAGGACGTGCTCGGCAGCGAACCCACGCCGTTCGGGCTGCATCTGTCGATGCCGGGCTCCGACCCTTCGACCTCCGTGGCCTTCGTGTGGCGCACGGACGTGGACACGCTCGCGACGACCGTGGAGTACGGCGAGGTCGGGGGCGGGGTCTCGACCTGGACCGGGGCGTCGTTCACCTACGGCGGCGTGGCAGCTGCCGACTTCCGCGTCCACGAGGTGAAGGTGTGCCGGGGCCTCACGCCGGGGACCACCTGGCGGTACCGCGTGGGGGGGCCGGGCGCGTACTCGCCCTGGTACGAGTTCTCGACGCCCCGCGCCGACGCCGATCACCTCCGCGTCGCGTTCGCTGGGGACTCGCGCGGCTCGTACCTCCAGTGGTCCCTCCTCCTCGAGGGGCTCGCGCAGGCCGAGCCGGACCTGCTGTTGTTCGCCGGCGACCTCGTGAACGTGGGGACCAACCAGCTCGAGTGGGACTTCTGGTTCCGCGCGGGCGAGGCGGTGTTGCCCCGGAAAGTGTTGCTCCCGGCGCACGGCAACCACGAGTTCCTCGCGACCAACTGGTTCGCCCAGTGGTCGCTGCCCGGGAACGAGCAGTGGTACCAGGTCCGGCAGGGTCCGCTGCACCTCGTGGTGCTGAACGACACCGCGGCCAGCGCGGAGCTCGACGAGCAGGCCGCGTACGTGGCGGCCGTGCTCGGGCCGTCGGACGCCACGTGGAAGGTGGTGATGCACCACCAGTCGGCCTACGCCACCTGCACCCGGCACGGCTCGAACCTCACGCTGCGCGACAAGTGGGTGCCTGCGTTCGAGGCCGCCGGCGTGGACCTCGTGATCGGCGGCCACAACCACGTCTACGAGCGCTCCGTGCCGCTCCTCGCGGACGTGGAGACAGACGCTGGCTCCGGCATCACCTACCTCGTGACCGGCGGCGCGGGAGCCCCGCTGTACCCCACGTTCGCGCCGGAGCCGTTCAACGCGGTGGCCGTGGCCCGCGAACACGGAACCGTCGCCGACTTCGGCCCGACCGAGGCGCGGTTCCTCGTGCGGGATCAGACCGGCGAGGTCCTGGACGAGTTCGTGCTCCCGGCGGACTAGCGGTCGACACACAGCGGCGACACCGCGAAGTACGCGTTCTGCACGGGGTTGCTGACCCGCGCCGCCAGCACGTTCTCACCTTCGAGCAGGAGCGGCGTGACCTCGAACGCCGGGACCCGGGTCGTGACCACGCACCCGGCGCGATCGTTGACGCACCCCTCCACCTGCCAGGCGCCTCCCCAGTGCCCCACCTCGACCCCGTTCAGCCACACGGTGATGCCGTCGTCGCTCTGCAGGTCGAGCGACAGGTCCACCGGGAGCTCGGCCAGGTCGAAGGTGGCGCGGTACGCGCGGTCCGTGCCGATCGGGATGCCCCGGTCGGGGAGCGCGACCGGAGCCCACCCCGATGGCGCCGCGTCCACCTCGTAGAACGGTGCCCCGGCGGCGTCGACCGGATCGGCCTCCTCGGGGAACGGCGCGCTGGCGAGCCACGAGAAGCTGGGGAGCTCGGTGTCCGCGCAGGTGACCGGCGCTGCGGAGTGCTCCGCGCTGTGTGGCGACGGCGGGGTGGTCTCTGGCGGGGTACCGGTGTGGTCGGTGCCCACTACGGGATCGGGCTTGGTCCCGACCCGATAGTCCGAGCACGCCGAGAGCAGGGCGAGCACCATCACCACCTCCGCGATACCAGTGACTCCGCGCGGAGTGACGTAACCTCGAGGGGTGCGACATGCGGATGATCGGCACGATTCTGCTGGCAGGGTGTGGGGGCAGCGGGCTGTCCACGTTCCCACCCAAGGACGCCGACACGGACACGGACACGGACACGGACACCGACTCCGACACCGACGGGGATTCGGATTCGGACACCGACTCCGACACCGACGTGGACACCGACTCCGACACACACTCGGCCATGGGGCCGTGGTCCCACGCGATCACGGTCGACGGTGCCCCCGGGGACTGGCTCGCGGAGGAGACGTTCCCGACGAGCTCGTCGGGCACCGGCTACGTCACCTGGGACGCCGACACCGTGTACGTGGGGTTCACGCACCCCGACGTCGCCGCCGGCACCGCGCTGCACTGGGTGACGGTGTACGTGGGGAACGGGGGGCCCGGTACCCTCGACGGGGTCCAGCACGGGACACAAGCGCCCACGCTCCCGGCGGACTTCACCCACCTCGTCCGCTGGAAAGCGGACAGCTCGTACGACAGCCGCCTCACCTGGGACGGGGCCACCTGGACCGACGAGCCCTCGTGGCTGGGGACCGCAGGGAGCCGCGTCGCCGAGGACGACAGCGCCTCGACCGTGGAGTTCGCGCTGCCCCGGGACGCCTTCGACCTGGTCGACACCCTGCGCCTGCACGTGGCCTGGGTGTACGAGGGCTCGGGGTTCGAGTCCACGTACGCGCCGATCCCCGCGGGCTCCTTCACCGACGGCTACGACGCGGACTTCGGCCTGTACTACGAGTTCGACCTCACGGGGACCCAGCCACCCACGTCGACGCCGTCGTCCACGCCCTGACCGCGGGCGAGCGGAGGCACAACGAAAAAACCCCTCCCCAGCTGGGCTGAGGAGGGGAAGTGGTGCACCCAAAGGGAGTCGAACCCCTAACCTTCGGATCCGTAGTCCGACGCTCTATCCAATTGAGCTATGGGTGCGAAAGTGCGAATTGAGCCGGTTGGAACTGTCGCGTGGCGGAGTCGGCGAGATTTGAACTCGCGGTAAGGATTTTGTCCCTACACTGGATTAGCAATCCAGCACCTTCGGCCACTCGGTCACGACTCCAGGACTACGCGATGGAGGAGGCGGGGGGATTCGAACCCCCGGACCCCGAAGGGCCGGCGGTTTTCAAGACCGCTGCCTTCAACCACTCGGCCACGCCTCCAACGCGCGTGGCACAACTACCTATGTGGTCGGCCCCGGAGCGTCAAGGGCTCGCGGGCGCTGGCGCAGGAATCCGTTCGGCGCCGGCCATGTACGGGCGCAACGCGGGGGGGATCACCACGCTGCCGTCGGGCTGCAGGTAGTTCTCGAGCAGCGCCACGAGGGTCCGGCCCACGGCGAGGCCGGAGCCGTTGAGCGTGTGGGCAGGCCGGGGCTTCTGCTTCTTCCCGCCTTCGTCGGCCGGCCGGTAGCGCAGCTGCATCCGCCGCGCCTGGAAGTCCGTGAAGTGGCTACACGACGAGATCTCCCGGTAGCCCTGGCTCGGGAGCCAGACCTCGAGATCGTAGCAGCGCGCAGCGCCGAACCCGACGTCCCCGCCGCACAGCTCGACCACGCGGTACGGCAGGCCGAGCTTCTGCAGCGCCGTCTCGGCGTGGCCCACCAGCGCCTGGTGCGAGGCCTCCGCCTGCTCGGGGGTCGTGATCCACACGAGCTCCACCTTGTGGAACTGGTGCACGCGGATCAGGCCGCGCACGTCGCGGCCGGCGGACCCCGCCTCGCTCCGGAAACACGGCGTGAAGCACACGTACTTGAGCGGGAGCTGGGCCTCCTCGAGGATCTCGTCGCGGTGGAGGTTGGTGACGGGCACCTCGGCCGTGGGCACCAGGAACGCGTCCTCTCCGTTGACCGGCGCCGCGAGCTTGAACATGTCCTGCTCGAACTTCGGCAGCTGGCCCGTCCCCTCGGCCACGTGGCGGTGGACCATGTACGGCACCATCACCTCGTTGTAGCCGTGCTCGAGCGCGTGCAGGTCGACGAAGAAGTTGATGAGCGCACGCTCCAGGCGCGCGCCCAGCCCGGTGAGGACCCAGAACCGGCTGCCGGCGAGCTTGGCGGCGCGCTCGAGATCGAGGATCCCGAGCCGCGTCCCGATCTCGACGTGGCTCTCGCCCGTGGGCTCTCCGGTGGGCACCGCGCCCCACGTGCGGACGACGACGTTGTCGTGGTCGCCTTTCCCGGGCGGGACGCGTTCGTCGAGGGTGTTGGGCAGCCCCAGCGCGATCTCGGTGCGCTGGCCGTCCACCGCGCCGAGCTCCACCTCGATCTCGGCGATGCGGGCGTTTCCGGCCTGCACCTTCGCGCGCAGCTCGGCAGCCTCCGCCGCCTTCGCGGGATCCGCCGCCGCCTGCTTCATCAGGCCACCGACCTTCGCCGACAACGCGTTGCGCTCGGCGTTCAGGCCATCGCGCTCGGTCACGAGCTCGCGCCGGCGGACGGACAGCGCCACCAGCTGGTCCACGTCGCCCAGCGTGGCGGTGGCGTGGCGGCGTTCGAGGCTCTTCCTGACCCGGTCGGGTTCCTTCTCCAGCAGCGCGAGGTCGATCATGTCGGACTCCCAGGTCCGGCTAACTGTTCACCACTGGCATTGGCGGGCCACGGCCTCGCCCACGGGACGGAACCACACGACCTTGCGCAGCAGCCAGGGCGGCGGCGCCGGGAGCTCCGACGGCGACCGGATCTGGTACCGCTCCCCGCCGCGGACGTACGTGACCCGCGTGTTCGGGTGCTCGTGGAGCCAGACGCGGAAGTCCCACCAGGTCATCTGCAGCCCGCGCTCCCGCGTCTCCAGCAGGAGCTCCCGATCGTCGGACTCGAGCACCTCGACGAGGTCGCGCTGCAGCCCGAACACGTCCAGCGACGGGGGCAGGAACCAGTGGTTGCTGGCGTGCGCCTCGATGCGGACGTTGCTGTACATCTGCCACGAGTTCCGGTTCTTCAGGCCGATGAGCGGTGACACGCCGTTGAGCAGCACCATCGCCACGGCGAGCCAGCCAGGCGCGCCCCCACCCACCCAGGCCCGCGAGGCCCGGCTGGCCCAGGCCACCATCGCGAACCCGCCGAAGAGGCCCCAGAAGCAGACGACCGCCACCAGCCACCGCACCTGCTGGTGCGGCATCACGGTGAACGACGGCATCGTCAGCCGGGAGAACCAGGCGACCACGAGCAGCGCCAGGTGACCGAACAACAGGTTGAGCTGTCCGTACCGCAGCGCGACCTCGAGGCGGGGGAAGCGCTCCGCCGCGCGATCCCACGCGTCGTCGGGCAGGAACAGCGTGAGCGCCGGGACCATCGCCCAGGAGAAGTTCTGGTAGTTCTGGACGAGGTCGAGCGCCAGGACCCCGTGGAACAACACGAACACGGTGGCGGCGGCGGCGCGGGTCGTCGGCACCAGGAGCAGGACCGGCCCGATGTACTCGAGCGCGAGCGTGAAGGCCATCACGCCGTAGCGGAGGCCCTCTCCGTCGGGCAGGAAGCCGAACTGGGCGACGAGGCGCGCCCAGGACGCCGCCCCACACGACCAGGTGGGGTCCACGAAGCCCGTGTTCGACTTCCACACCCCGGTGAACAGGTAGAACACGGCGACGGCTGCCCGCAACGGGCCGGCGACGTCGGCGATCAGCTCGTCTCCGGTCGGCAGGCGCCCGAGCCGGTAGACGCCCCCGATCGCCGCCGCCCAGACGCCGGCCCCCAGGCAGAGCGTGAGGAGGTAGTGGTTGGGCACGGCGGGCGCGGTCACGAACACGTCGACCGCGATGCCCGCGTACATCGCGAGCAACCACCGGACGTCCGAAGGGCGGACGAGGGCGCCCAGCGCGAAGAAGACGGGCAACCACCCCGACCAGGTCACGTTGCCGTTTCGGGAGAAGTTCAGGAAGATCCCTGGCTCCCAGCGGAACAGGAGCGCCGCGGCCGCGAGCATCGCGAAGACTCGGTAGCGGGTGGACATGCGCCCACCCTACCGCGCGCGGGAGCCGCGATCAGCGCTCGCCGCCCGCGCGTACCCCCTCCGCTGCCGGCTTGGACTTGGTCGCCATCTGGCGGTCCACGCGCTCCCGGTTCCCGATCCGCTGGTTCAGCGTGACCACGTAGTCGCGGGTCCGGTTGCGATCGAGGGCGACGGAGGCCGCCTTCGCGAGCTCGCGGGCGCCCTCCAGGTTTCCGCGGCGCTCCTTCACGACGGCGAGGTTGTATTTGGCCTTCGCCGCCACCTTCGGGTCGTCGGACTTCGACGCTGCCTTCCAGGCCGTCGTGGCCGCCTTCCAGTCGTGGTTCTTCGCGGCCTTCCAGCCTTCCTTCAGCTGCGGATCCCCGGTCGCGTACAGCTTGCGGATGTCCACCACGGCGTGGGGCGAGATGCGCGCGCCGTACTCGGCGCCGGCCTCGTACGCGAGCGAGGTCTGCACGTTCGGAGACACGGCCACCGCCGCAGCAGCAGCAGCGCGGCTGTCGGCGTCGTTCACCGTGCTCGACGCGGCCGTCCGCACGCGGGACTCGTCGCGCAGCGAACCGTCGGCTTCGTACACCCGGAACGTCGCCGTGAGCGTGGTGTCCGAGCGGCCGTCGAACTCGGGGCCGAAGTTGGGATCGCGCTCGAGCGTGATCGTCGACGCCGTGTCGGTGTCGAGGGCGTCGATCGCGATAATCGCGTCGCAGCCGGCCTTCTCGCACATCTTGATCACCTGCTTGGGCGCCATGGTGCCGCCGAACAGGTTCTGGTCCACGCCGCGGCCGCCGACGCGCACGTCGGTGACCTGGAACCGACCCGTGGTGCGCATCGTGTCCATCAGCCCCTGGATCGCGGCGGAGGTGGTGTCTGCGTCGCCTTCGAAGCCCTCGCCCGTCAACACGCCCTCGGCGAAGTCGATCACCGACTCGCCGGTGTTGCCCGCCCCGACCCGCTCGACCACCAGGACCTTCTTCACGTCGGACCCCAGGTTGATGCGGGCCGCCTGGGTGTAGGCGACCTCCGCCTTGTGGCCACACCCGACGAGCATCACCAGACCGAACAACCACCCGCAACGCATCCCGACCTCCTGTGTGCGAAAGACGCCCATTCTGCGTCTCCATTCGTCACGACCCGCGACCGTTTCTCCGCCGGGCTCCTTTCGGACGGACCCCGTGCTCGCGTACAATGCACTGGGGAGCGAGAGGTGGGCAACGAGGAGCTGGTCGGGGGGGTCCTGGCGGGGAAGTACCGGCTCGACGCACACCTCCGTCCCGGGCGGTTCGGCGACTTCTGGAAGGGCACGCGGCTGGTCGACGGCTCGCCCGTGGCCATCAAGCTCCTGAAGCTCTCGCTGTTCTCGGACAACAAGGCCACACGCCGCTTCCAGCGCGAAGCGAAGGTCCTCGCCCACCTGCGCCACCCGAACCTGCTCCGGGTGCTCGACCACGGCGCGACACCGGAAGGCGCAGCGTTCGTGATCACCGAGCCCCACGCGGGCCGCCTGCTGTCCGACGACGTGTCCGAGCTCAACCTCACCCTCGATCGCGTCTGCCACATCGGCGCGCAGATCGCGGACGTGCTGGCGCTGGTCCACGCCAAGGGGATCGTGCACCGCGGGCTCGACCCCGACGCGATCCTCATCGTCGCCGAGCCCACCGACCCCGACCGCGTGAAGGTGCAGGACTTCGGCCTCGCGCACGTCGACAAGAGCGAGCTGCAGGACACCGGGCCCGCCCTCACCCAGGTGGGCGAGCGCCTGGGGCGCTGCGAATACATGGCGCCGGAGTACATCGAGGAGCAGATCGTCGACGCCCGCACCGATCTCTACGTGCTCGGCATCGTGTTGTTCGAGATGCTCACCGGCCAGCCGCCCTTCGTGGGCCGCAGCGTCCAGGTCATGCAGAAACACGTCGAGGAGCAACCGTACGCGCCGTCCGAGCTGGCTGCGGAGGTCGAGGTCCCCGCCTGGCTCGACGCCCTGATCCTCGCGCTCCTCGAGAAGAACCCAGACGCGCGCCCCCAGTCCGGGGCCCTGGTCGCGCGGGCCCTGCGTCAACGGGCCTGGCCCATCACCTGACCGGCGACCGTCAGGTCGTGACCTCGAAGTCCTTCAGGAGCTTCTCGCTCTTGGCCTTGGCGAGGCGGTTGCGGAACAGGCGGGCCTCGTGTTCGTCGCGGGTGGTCTTGGCGAGGGTGAAGGTGGAGCCCACCAGGAACAGCTCACCCATCACGAGGTAGCCCCGCGCCCACCAGTCCACGGGGAGCAACACCGTTCCGGCCAGGGTGAGGCCGAGGGCCACCAGGAACGAGATCCAAACCTGCGCTACCCACGCCGCCGTGTTCTGCCGCTCGCCGTCCATCATGTGTGCTCCCGCCGGTTGTGTGCGATCCGCCGGTCTGCCCGGCACCATCGACACCTTCATCGTCACCCGGGCCCGCGGACGGACGGCGACGCCCAGGTGAACCGTCCGTGAAAGGAGGCCGACGCTGCGTTGAAGCAGGTGGACCCCGCGCGGGCGGCGGTGTACCCCGCAGGAGGAGGGGCGCGTGTGGTGGACGCTGCTGGCCGCGTGCAACGGGGACGACGACGACGCCGCGCACACGGCGAGCCCCGAGGCGCCCTGCGCGGTGACCCCGGACAACGCGCTGCGGATCGCGTGTACCTGGGCAGACGGCCCCGGCACGCTGCACGTGGTCGGTGACGACGTGGATCGCACCTTCACCGGGGTGGACGGCGCGGTGGTCGCGTACGGCTTGCGGCAGCTCACGACGTACACCGCCACCTTGTCGGTGGAGGGCTCCCCCGATCGCACCAGCACGATCACGACGCCCGCGCTGCCGGCGTCGCTCGCCCTGACCTTCGTGGAGCTCGAGCCGGGGCCCTCCCACCTGGAGCACCTGTTGTTTCCGACCGCGTGTGGCGCCGGCGCCGTGCAGACCTACGTCACCGACCCGGACGGCGAGGTGCGGTGGTACTCGGGGACGGGCGTGACCGGCGGGTTGACCGGCTTCGACGTGTCGGACGACGGGGTGGTGATCCTGGCGGGTCGGCGCTGGGTGCGCGAGCTCCGGTGGGACGGCGCGATCGGCGCAGACGCTGAGCGCGACCTGGACAGCCTCGTGTTCCCTCACCACGCCGTCGACGTCCTGGGGGACCGGATCGTGGTCCTGGACACCCGCCCCCGCGACTGGCCCACGGGGCAGTACCTGGACGACGGCGTGGCCGAGGTGCGCGGGAGCGAGCTCGTCAACGTGTTCCGGCTCGGGGACGTGTACGACCCGCAGGGAAGGACCGGCTTTCCGCCTGCGTACTGGACGGGTGTGTTCCCGGACGCGACGGACGCCACCCACCTGAACTCCGTGGAGCTCCTGCCCGACGGGGGCTTCCTGCTGTCGGCCAAACACCTCGACGCGATCCTGGCGATCGACCCCGAGGGCGCGCTCCGGTACGCGATCCCCGGCTCCACGTTCGCCCCCGACTTCGGCGCGCTGGCCCTCACCGCCGGGAGCGGCGTCGCGTTCGAGTTCCCGCACCACGTGAACGTGGCGCCGTGGGGCAACCTCCTGGTGTTCGACAACGGCCGCAACTTCACGGACTCCGACGTGGTGGAGCTGGCGGTCGACGAGGTCGCCCACACCGTGACCCTCGTGCGCCGGTGGCCGCTCGGCGTGAGCTGCCCCGTGCAGTCGTCGGCGTATGGGCTGCCGGACGGCACCGTGGTCGCGACCTGCGCCGCGCGCCGGGAGGTGTTCGAGCTGGCCGACGACCCCGCCACCGAGGCGCCCGTCCGGCGGAGGTTCCGCGTGGACTGCGCAGAGGGCGAGGCCGCCGGGCTGCTGGTGCGGACGAGGCCGCTCAGCGGCTGGTGATCAAGCGTAGAGGGCTTCGTCCAGGGCGGAGTCGTCGCCCGACTGGACCCGCTTGCCGTGGGCCAGCGCCATCGGGAGCAGGTTGCCGACGTAGAACTTGAGGTTCGCGAGCTTGCTGCGGCGGTGCGGGGTGTCGCTGCCGGCGGAGATCAGGCGCTTCGCGGCGCGGGCCTGGTTGAGCGTCTCGAGGCCGAGGTGCACGTTCCCCATCATCTGCAGGAACGGGTACGCCTGGAGGAGCGCGTGGTCGAGCTTGCCGGTGGCGCCGAGCTGCCCGAGGAACATGGCCGCGCCGCCGGTGGCGTTCACGGCCTTCTCGAGGGCGTCGCACTCGGTCCCGAAGCCCTCGGCCCGGCCGAGCGCGCACTCCTTGAGGGCGTCCTGCATCCAGTCCATGAACAGGCCGCCGCCCTTCTGGCGGAGCTTGCGCCCCAGCAGGTCGAGGGCCTGGATGCCGTTGGTGCCCTCGTAGATGCTCATGATCTTGCCGTCGCGCACGAGCTGCTCGACGGGGTACTCGCCGATGTAGCCGTAGCCGCCGAGCACCTGGACGGCGGTCGTGGCGTTCTCGAAGCCGAGGTCGGTGCAGTACGCCTTGAGGATCGGGACCAGGAGGTCCACGCGCTCGAGGTACTTCTCGCGCTTCGCGGCGTCGACCGTGTCGTTCTCGGCGACGTCGTTGCGGTGCCCCAGCCGGTACAGGAACGAGCGCATGGCCTCGGTGGTGACCTTCATCGTCATCAGCATCCGCTTGACGTCGGGGTGCGTGATGATGGGCACGCGCGCGGCGCCGGGGTCGCGGAGGTTGGCGGTGGACGAGCCCTGCAGGCGGTCCTTCGCGTACAGCTTGGCGTAGTGGTAGGCGGCGGCGGAGATGGACACGCCCTGCGCGCCGACGCCGATGCGGGCCTCGTTCATCATGTGGAACATGATCTTGATGCCCTCGTGTTCGTCACCGACGAGCCACCCCTGGCACGGCACCTTGGAGCCGAGCTCGAGGACGCAGGTGGGGGAGCCGTGGATCCCCATCTTGTGCTCGATCTTGCTCACGAAGGCCCCGTTGCGGGCGCCGAGGGCCAGATCGGGACCGAACAGGAACTTGGGGACGAGGAACAGCGACAGGCCCTTCGTGCCGGGCGGCGAGTCGGGCGTGCGCGCCAACACGAGGTGCACGATCTGCTGCGTGAGATCGTGGTCTCCGCCGGAGATGAAGATCTTCTCGCCGCTGAGGTGGTACGAGCCGTCCCCCGCGGGCACGGCCTTGCAGCGGTTCTCGCCGACGTCGCTGCCCGCACCTGCCTCCGTGAGGCACATGGTGCCGGCCCACTCCCCGGTGAACATCTTGCGGGCCACCTCCTCCTTCTTGCCGGCGGGACCGTGCAGCGCGATGACCCGGGCCGCCGCCGCCGTGAGGCCGGGGAACATCTCGAACGCCATCGCCGCGCCGATGAACATCTCCACCACCGACATCCCGATGACGTGGGGCATGCCGGCGCCGCCGTGTTCGGCCGGGGTGGAGACCGAGACCCACCCGCCGTCGACGACGGCCGTCCAGGCCTCCTTGAAGCCGGTGGGCGTCTTGACGTTGCCGTCGGCCTCGAGGCGGCACCCTTCGCGGTCGCCGGTGATGTTGATGGGCGCCAGCACCTCCTTCGCGATCCGCGCGGCCTCGTCCAGGGTCGCCTCGTACGTCATCCGGTCGAAGTCGCCGTACTTCGCGATGTCCTTGTACTCGTCCTGGACCTGCAGCTGGTCGAACAGGACGAACTTGATGTCTTCGAGGTCGACGTCGAACGAGAGCGCGCCCATGGGGACCTCCGGCGGTGGGTGGATCTGCTGAATGAGTATTCATTCAACGGGTCCACCGCCACCCGGATCAGCGCGGCCGCAGCTCCGGGATCGCCCGGCCCAGGGCTCCGTGGAGCAGCCCCTCGACCTCCTCGGTGTCGAGGTCGTCCACGGCCTCCCCGGACTGCCGGCGGAGGACCAGCAGGAGCGCGCGGTGGAGCGTGGTCGCGGCGGGACCCCACAGCTCCTCGGCCACGAGGCGGGCCGCGGCCTCCCCCTCCCGACGCCACACCAGCAACACGCGGACCGCGTCGGCCTCCGGCTGCACCGCCCGGGCGCCGGGCCCGGAGACCGCCTTCTGCAGGCAGTCCTCGACCTCGTCCAGCGCGTCGCCGCGGAGGAGGTGCCCCAGCGCCCGCGTGACCGCTGCCCAGGCGTACGCCGCGGAGCTCGGAGAGGGAGCGTCGGCCCAGTCGACCGCGCCGTCCCCGTCGCCCTCCGTCAGCGCCAACATCGCCAGGTTGAGCCGCGCCGCCGTGCGGACCCCGCGGCTCGCGAGCCAGCTCCGCGCGAGGAGCTCGAGGTCTCGGACGGCCCGATCCCGCTGGCCGAGCTCCAGGCGCTCGAGCGCCAGCGTGAGGCGGTGGCTCGACCACACCCGCTGCCCACCCCACGCGACGCCGACCGCCAGCATGGAGAACACGACGGCCGGGACCCACGACGACCAGCCCAGCGAGACCACCACCACCAGCCAGCCGAGCGCCGGCAACGCGAGGCCGACGGGGATGGCGAGGAGCAGGCCGTGGAGTGGTCGGGAGCGGTGTCCCCGGGTGTCGACGAGCTCCGGGCGCTGCTCGGACCGCGACCGCTCGAGGATGAGGGCCCCGCCGCCCGCGAACCCGCCGAACAGGGCCGCGCCGAGGCCCAGCGCCGCGCCGTTCTGCAGGAGGCTCGCCACCTGCAGCGTGGCGCCGATCGCCGTCCCGACGGTGGCGCCGGCGAGACCCCACGCGACCAGCACCGTCACCCAGGCCCACGAGTCCGACTCCTGCTCTTCGGCCGGCGCTTCGAACGCGTTCATGGGGTGCCTCGCTCGGTGGGTGGCTCGGCGGTGAAACGGGCCGGGTCGCCGAGGGCGAACGGGCCGAGCGTGTCGTGGACGGCCCGCGCGTGCCCGGCGAGGTCGCCGGCGAACACGGCCTCCGCGTACGCCATCGAGGTGGCGCTCATCGGCGGGGGGAGCGGCGCAGCCGACACGAACGACTGCTGCCGCTCGTACGACGCCGCCTTCCAGCGCTCCGTGACCCGGGTCCACACGGGACCGAACGCGGCCACCCCGATCTGGGTCGCGCGGTCCCCCTGGTCGAACCTGGAGATGAGCTGCTGGTAGATCGTGACGCGGTCGCCCACGGAGACGCGCAGCGTCGTGGCGCCCTGCACCTCGCGGCAGAGCGACGCGTAGCGGATCCACGCCTCCAGGTCCGATTCGGTCACGGCCAGCTGCTCCTCCTCGTCCTTCGACCAGACGGACATCGCCTTGGCCTGGAGGTTCCACAAACCTCCGTGCTCCGGTCGCAGGAGGTCGTCGCCGTGGTCGGCGTGCCACACCCGTCCGGCGCGCGCCTCTGCTCCGGCCAGGCCGGTGAGCGCAGCCAACGCGCTTCCGTCGGCGCGCACCTGCGACACGAGGGCGCGGGTGGCCACGGGATCCTCCCGGAACTCCGCAGCGAGGGCGCCCGCAGCGGTGCTCCGTTCGGCCCGGCTCACCTCTCGGCCAGCCAGCAGCTCGATCCAGCCGACGACCGCGCTGGCGTCGGCGCACACGAGCGCATCCCCCCCGGCCTCGGCCAGCACCTGTCCCGGCTCGCGGCACTCGACGCCACCGCCGCACGCCAGGAGCCAGGAGAGCAGGACCATCAGACGCCGGCGCCGGGCACCCAGTACGGGGAGCCAGCCAGCTGCGCCTTCACCGCCGTGATCTCGTCGGGGCGCAGCTCGAAGGTCTGCGGCTGGCGGGTGCGGGGATCGACCTGGGTCGCGAACCAGCGCTCGCCCACCTTCGTCTTGTGCAGCACGAGCCCGCGGGGATCGTCGTAGATGACGGTGAGGTCGGCGGCGGACAGCGGCTTGTTGGGGTCGGGCGGCGCGTCGGCGGCGGCGTCGGGCTTGGGGGCGGGCTTGGGCGGAGGCGGCGTGAGCTTCTCGATGACCTCGTCGATCTCCCACCGCACCTCGAGGTCGGGCACCCCGCGCTTCGCCTGATCGAGGTGGTCGAGCGCCAGCTTGCGATCGGGCATCTCGGCCGTCGCCGCCATCAGTTCGGCCTTGATCGCGTCGCGCTCCTTCCAGCTGGCGCCCGCCAGCCGCTGCACGAGCGCGTCGAGGTCCGCATACGACACCGCCATGGGAACAACCCTCCGGAGCCGCCATCCTACACACCCGCGCGGCCGCGTCGACCCCCGCCGGCCGCTGCGCTGTGGGTCCGTCGCGAAACCGGGTAGTCTCCGCCCGTGGCGTTCCTCGACGCGTTCCCGCAAGACCACCGGACGCTGTTCGAAGGCGCAGCGACCGTGGTGCGCCTGGGGCAGGCCCAGTACCTGATCCGCCGCGGAGAGCCCGGCGGAGACGTGTTCTTCCTGCGCAAGGGCACGCTCGAGGTGGTCGACACCCGCCAGGGCTCCGAGCTGATCCTGGCCACGCTCCCGGAGGGCACCGTCGTCGGCGAGATGGCGTTCGTGGACGACTCCCCGCGGTCGGCAGACGTGCGCGCCCAGGGAGACTGCGAGGTCCTCCGCTGGGCCCAGCAGGATCTCCGCAGCCTCCTCACCCGGCACCCGGAGCTCGCCGCCGGCTTCTACCAGCAGGTGGCGCGGCTCGCGTCCCACCGGATCCGCTTCCTCACGGAGGGCGCGGTCGCGGGCGCGTTCGGGAGCACGCCCGCGGTGGCTGCGGCCGACGAGCTGCGAGCGGCCATCCCCAAGGTCTGCGACCCGGTGAAGACCGCGTTCCCCCTGCTCGAGACCGCCCTGCGCCGCGACGCCGACGACCTGGACGCGCGGAGCCGGGTGGGCGTGGTGCTCGACGCGCTGGAGCGGGCCGTGACCGAGCTGTTCGTGGCCCACCACGAACCGGCCGCCGCCCGCCTCGCCACGGAGCTCCTGGCCCGCGAGCTGCACCCGTACCTCGTCCGCTCGGCGCTGGCGGAGCGCGCCATCCGCCGGCCCCCCGGGGGCGTCGCGAGCGCCGAGGTCACGGCGCACGTCCTCGTGAACCAGGCGGGCGGAGACGGGCGCCTGGGCGAGCTGATCGACCGGTGGCTCCTGGATCGGCCCACGTTCGACGCGCTCCGGCGGACCCACCGCGGCATCGTGGAGCTCCTCCCGAAGCAGCTTCCCTCGCACCGCAACCGCCGCGTCCTGCTGCTGAACGCCGGCACGGGCTCGCTGGTGAACGGGCTCGTGGCCGCGCTCGGCCACCCACCCACGGTGCTCACGGTGATGGACCAGAGCCGCGACGCGCTCGCCCTCGTGGACGTGGGGCTCGTCGACCGGCCCAAGGGCTGCGAGGTCGCCACCATCCAAGAGAACCTCGTCTCCTTCGCGATGGGCCGCGGGCGGATGGACCTGCCGCGCCAGGACGGCATCGTGTTGCACGGCCTGCTCGAGTACCTGCCCGAGCGCATCGCGGTGGCGCTGCTCGAAGCGTGCCGGTCGCTCCTGAGCGACGACGGGGTCGTGGTGCTGGCGACGCTGGCGCCCAGCCCGGACCGCTCGCTCCTCGACCGGCTCCTGCACTGGCCCACCATCCGCAGGGAGGACACGTCCGTCCGCGGCCTCTTGCACGCAGCGGGCCTGAAGCTCGCCTTCAAGATGGTCCTGCCTGATCCGGGGATGCTCGTGGTGGCCCGCCGCGCCCGGTGAAGGAGCGGTCCGCTTGCTCTCCGGGCGGCACGGCGCTACCCTGGCCCGGTTCGAGACCAGCCCGAGGACTCCGCCCATGGCCCGCCCGCTCCGTCCGGGACTCTTCTCCCTGCTCCTCCTCGCCCAGGCCTGCACCGGCGCCGAGGTGGTGAAGCCGCCCGAGCCCGAGGTGGTGGCGCCCGCCAACCCCGAGCTCCCCGCGCTCGACGTGGCTGCCCTGCAGGCCGGCGCCGAGAAGGACGCGCTCGTCCCCTCCCCGGTCGAGACCCAGAAGGCGCTCGAGGCGGCCGGCGTCGCGACGAAGCTCGCCACGCTCATCCCGAACCACGACTTCGACTTCAAGAACGCCGGGATCGACCACGCCGCGGTCCGCACGGGCGTGGTGCTGGCCGACCTCCTCCTCGCCACCAAGGACGGCAAGAAGGAGGATCTCGTCCTGCGCCTCGGCAAGATCGACGAGGGCATGACCCAGCTCGGCGGCGGCGCGGACATCACCGCCACGCTCAAGGACTACCAGGAGCGCATCCAGGCCGACGCCGTGAGCCGCGACGACCTCCTCAAGGAGTTCGACGAGCTCTCCGGCGTGGTGATCCCCGAGCTCGAGTTCAACGGCCAGGACCGCGTGGTCCCCCTCATCGAGGCGGGCTCCTGGCTCGAGGGCGCCAACCTCGTGGCGCGCGCCATCAAGGCCGCCCCCGACCGCACCGCCGGCGAGAAGCTCCTCAAGGCCCCGTCCGTGGTCGAGTACTTCCTCAAGTACGTGCGCAGCGACAACGCCGCCAAGGCGCCCGAGGTCGTCACGAAGAAGCTCGAGGAGTCGCTCGGCACCCTCAAGGCCCTGTCCGAGAAGTCGGAGCCCCTCACCGACGCCGACATCGACACCGTCATCCGCGTCACCGACGAAGTCCTGAACCTGCTCTGACGCGCTGGAGACCGTGATGCTGGCTTTGTGGTCGAACCTGGCCCTCGCGGGCGAGAACGATGCCGAGAGCTGCCTCAAGACCAAGGTCTGGGACGGCTACGCCGACGGCTGGGGCGTTCGCACGATGACGTCGGCGACGGTGCCCGACGGCAAGACGAAGAACTACCTCGTGACCCTGTACGAGGGGAACGAGTACAAGATCCGCACCTGCGCCGACGAGTCGTTCCGCAACCTCGACGTGTTGTTGTACGACGCCAAGGGCGCGCTCGTGATGCGCGACACCACGAGCGACCGCGAGCCCGAGCTGGCGATCAAGCCCCCCGGCACCGGCACGTACTACATCGTGTTGTACGCACAGGCGATGGCGTCGCCGGGCGGCGAGGGCAGCGCGGCGATGGCCGTCGTCTACCGGTAAGGGGGCGGTGCTCGGCGCCACCATCGAAGACCGCTTCCGCGCCGCCATCGGGGCGCCGGTCGGAGATGTGGCCCGCGACGAGTCGATCCGGTTCGCGGTCGAGTTCTCGCGGCTCCTGGCCCGCATCCTCACCGAGCAGGACCTGGATCGGCGGGCCCGCGAGGCGCTGCAGGGCGCGATCACCGTCCGCACGGAGCTCTCCCCCGAGCAGATCGGCGTGCTCCTCGATCTGGTGCTGGCGCCCGAGAACCGCGTGCCGGTGGGCGACGACGAGCTGCGGTCGTTCGAGGCCCGGTTCGGCCCCGCCGAGGCCGAGGCGCTGCGGCAATCGCTCGGCGAGGAGCTCGATCTGCGCGGGTTCGCCGCCCGGTACGGCGAGGCCGAGGCCCTGCTGTTGCTCGACGGCCTGTTCCAGATCTGCGGCGTGGACGGGCGCATCAGCCGGGCGGAGATCGGGCGGCTGACGGGGGCAGCGGAGCAGCTCGGCATCGACCGCATGTTGGTCGGCGCGCTGTTCCGCAAGTACGACCCGCGCCACCAGTCGGGCGACCTCACGGTCAACCTCGACAAGGACCGGCTGGTCATCGGCCACGCCACGCACCTCGACATCCCGCTGCCCGATCCCCAGGTCGCTGCCCGCCACGCCGAGATCATCCGCACCGGCGAGGGGTACCGGGTGGTCGACCTGCGCTCGGGCCGGCCCACGCTCCTCAACGGCACCCCGGTGCAGAGCGCGCCGCTCAAGCCCGGCGACCAGCTCAAGCTCGGGTCGTACACCCTCACCATCGACCCCGAGGAGAAGAAGCTCGTCATCGCGGGCACGAAGAGCTTCTCGGCGTTGTCGGTGCGCGGTCTCCACCGCAAGATCGGGCGCACGCCGCTCCTCGACGACGTGAGCTTCACCGTGTTCACCGGCGAGGTGGTGGCCATCGTCGGCCCGTCCGGAGCAGGCAAGACGACGCTGCTCAACGCGATCACCGGGGTCGCCCCGGCCGACAAGGGCGACGTGATCTTCGACGGGCGGAGCTTCCACCGCCAGCTCGCCGCCGACCAGTCGCTCGTGGGCATCGTCCCGCAGGACGACGTGGTGCACGCCGAGCTCACCGTCGAGGAGAGCCTGTGGTACACGGCCCGCCTGCGGTTCCCGCCCGACGTGAAGGCGAAGCAGCTGCAGGGCGAGGTGGACCGGGTCCTGGGGGAGCTCGACATCGCGAAGATCCGGCGCTCGCGCATCGGGGACGCGGTCAAGCGCGGCATCTCCGGGGGGCAGCGCAAACGCGTGAACCTGGGCCAGGAGCTCCTGACGCGGTCCACGCGCATCCTGTTCCTCGACGAGCCCACGTCGGGCCTCGATCCACAGACGGCGCAGGGCATCGTGTCGCTCGTGCGCCAGCTCGCGGACGGCGGCCGCATCGTGTTCCTGGTCACGCACGACGTGTCGGGCGCGGTGTTGTCGATGGTGGACCACCTGATGGTGCTGGCGCCGGGTGGGCGCCTGGCGTGGTTCGGGCCGCCGACGGAGGCGACGCGCTGGTTCGGCGTGAAGACGGTGGACGAGATCTTCGCGAAGTTGCCCGAGAAGACGCCGGAGGCCTGGGGCAAGGCGTACCGCGAGGGCCCTGCGTGGCGAAAGTTCGTGCGCACCCGCGAGCACCTGCTGGGCCTCGACGGCGTGAAGGCCGACGGCGGGCGGGTGGTGCGCGTGCGGCGGTCGGTGCGCCGGCAGTACCGCACGTTGACGGCCCGCTACTTCCGGACCAAGCGCCGCGACTGGGTGGGCCTGCTGGTGTTGATGGCGCAGGCGCCGGTGCTGGGCCTGTTCATGTGGGTGGTGTTCCCCGCGCCGGACCCCCCGGCGATGTTCATGCTGGCGTTGTCCTCGTTGTGGTTCGGCGCCTCGGCGAGCGTGCGCGAGCTGATCTCGGACCGCAGCGTGTGGCGTCGCGAGGCGCGGGTGGGGGTGCGCACGTTGCCGTACCTGGCGTCGAAGGTCACGGTGATGGGGATGCTGGTGGGCCTGCAGTGCGTGGCGCTGTCGACCCTGTGTTTCCTGCTGCTGCCGATGTGGGGCGAGTACGGCTACAGCTGGTTCCTGCTGAGCTTCACGTCGGCGCTGACGGGCTGGATCGGCATGGCGCTGGGGCTCCTGGTCTCGGCCTCGCTGGCCTCGTCGGAGGCGGCGGTGGGCACGTTGCCGCTGATCCTGATCCCCCAGATCACCTTCAGCGGCCTGATCGTGAAGGTGAAGGAGATGGGCTTCCTGGCGAAGGCCCTGTCGTACCTGATGATCGTCCGCTACAGCTTCGAGGCGATGATCAAGACGGGCGACAAGCTCACGGAGCCGCTGGTGGGCGGCCAGACGGAGCGCACGGCGCGCCCGCTGTCGGGCATCCTGTACAACCTGGGCTTCAAGTCGACCTCGGCGGTCGAGGACATGGGCATCCCCCTGGCCTGGCTCCTGGCGATCCTGGGCGGGATCCTGGCGATGTTGCTGCTGGCGACGCTGGTCCAGACCTGGCGGACCCGCGACGGCAACTAGGTCCGGAGCGGGACGAACAGCGACACCCGCGCCCCGCCGACGGGGCTGTCGCCGACCTCCAATCGGCCCCCGTGCGCCGCCACCACCCGCGCCGCGATGGGCAACCCGAGCCCCGAGCCCGCAGGATCGAGGCGCCGCGCGGCGTCTCCGCGGCGGAACGGCTGCAGGAGGCGCTCGCGCTCGCCCGCCGGGATCCCCGGTCCGTCGTCGTCCACGTGGACCACGGCCTCGCCGCCTTCGGTCGCCACCCGCACGACGACGCGGCTCGTGGCGTGCCGGGCGGCGTTCGCGATCAGGTTCCGCAGCGCGCGGCGCAGGAGCTCGGGCTCGACCTCGGCCACCGCCGTCCCCACGACCTCCACCGCCACCCGCTGGTCCACGAGTGCGGCCACGAGCCCAGAGAGCTCGGTCGGGACGGGGTGGAGCTGTCGGAGCGCCTCGAGGCGCAGGTACGAGAGCAGCTCCCCGAGCAGCCGCTCCATCTGGTCGAGGTCCTCGGCGGCACGCTCGGCCTGCTTTCGCCGGGACTCGGGGTCGTCGGTGGTGGCCACGAGCTCGAGCGCGAAGCGGGCGCGGGTGAGCGGCGTCCGCAGCTCGTGGGACACACCCTGCAGCGTCTCCTGTTGCTGGCGGAGGAGCGCGTGGATGCGGTCGGCCATGGCGTCGAACGCGTCGCCGACCTGCTCGAGCTCGGCGGGCCCGGCGAGGCGCGCGCGCGCGGTGAGGTCCCCGGCACCGAACGCGCGGGCCACGTGCGCCAGGTGGCCCAGGTTCCGCTGCACCGGGCGCAGCGCGACCATCGCCCCCGTCGCGATGCCGACGGTCGCGAACAACGCCAGCGACGCCCACCGCGCCACGGCCCCCGGCGGCAACAACGGCAGCGGCCCGAGCGCGAGCCAGGCGCCCTCGTCGATCGCCCGGTACACCCGGACCTCGGTCCCCGAGACGGCCATGCCGAGCTCCCCGCGCCGCACGGCGTCGGCGTCGGTGATGGCGGACGGGGCGACGATGGCGGCGTCCGCGGTCCAGCCGGCCAACACGGCGTCCCGCTCGGCGGGCGGAGCGTCCCGGAGCTGGGCCACCATCGCCGCGGTGGGCCCCTCGAGGAGGTGGACGAGGTGCGCTTCGGCCACCCACGGCACCAGCAGCGTCGCGGCGACCACCCACACCAGCACCCCGACCGCGTGCCCCACCCCGAGGGCCACGACGAACCGGACGAACAGCGACCGGAGGCCGGGCGACCGCGGCGCTGGACCCGGCTCGGTCACCGCTCGACCGCGAGCTGGTAGCCCACGCCGCGCACGGTCTTCACGAACCGGTGCGGCTCGGTGTCACCCAGGCGCTGGCGCAGCTTGCCCACGCGCACGTCGAGCGAGCGGTCCACGCCGTCGTAGTCGATGCCCCGGCACTCCCGCATGAGCGCCTGGCGGGACATGGGCCGCCCGGCGTTGCGTGCCAGCGCCCACAGGAGCTCGAACTCGGCGGTGGTGAGCTCGACCGCCGCACCGTCGACCACCACGCTGCGGGACGCGGCGTCGATCGTGAGCCCGGCGACCTCGACCCGCTGGACCTCGGCGGGCTCGGCCGGGGGGCCCCGCCGACGCAGGAGGGCGCGGAGCCGGGCGAGCAGGAGCGGCGGGCTGGCGGGCTTGGACACGTAGTCGTCGGCCCCGAGCTCGAGGCCCACGACCTGGTCCACCTCGTCGCCGCGCGCCGAGAAGATCAACACGGGCCCCGCGTACCGCGCCCGGATCCGCCGGCAGACGGTGAGGCCGTCGAGGCCCTCGAGCCCGAGGTCCAGGATCACGGCGTCCGGCGCTTCCTCGGGGATGCGGGCCACCGCGCGCTCGCCGTTGCGCTCGACGGTCACGGAGAACCCGTTGCGGCCGAGGTACTCCGTGAGGAGCTCGGTCAGCCGGACGTCGTCTTCGACCAGCATCAGGCGTTCGGGCATGCCTGCCCCCTTACCCCGGCGTCCCTGCTTACGTTCGCTCACCGGCCGTGACGGGATCCCGACCGAACCGTGACGGGAACCCCGCTACCGTGGGAGGTGGGAGGTCGCGTGCAGGTCTCGGTGACGGGCACAGGCTGGTACACGCCGGGGTTGGTCCAGACGGCGGAGGCGCTCTCCCCCTCGGTGGGCCGCAGCCCGGAGTGGATCCGCAGCCGCACGGGTGTGGAGCGCCGGCGGGTCTCGGACGTTCCGATGGCGGAGATGGCGGCCGAAGCGGCGCGCCGCGCCCTGGGCGGAGGGCCCCCGCCGGACCTGATCGTGAACTGCTCGGTCACGCCGGTGCAGCTGCTGCCGGACTCCTCGGTGTTCGTGCAGCGGGCGCTCGGCACGGAGGGGATCCCGTCGTTCTCGGTCCACGCGAGCTGCCTGTCGTTCCTGGTGGGCCTGCACACGGCGGCACACTTCGTCGCCGCGGGCACGTACCGCCGGGTGTTGCTGGTCTCGGCGGAACAGGGGACGGGCTTCCGGAACTTCGAGGAGCCGGAGTCGGCGGTGTTGATCGGCGACGGCGCGGCGGCCGCGGTGCTGGAGCCCGGAGACGGCGCTCTCCTGGGCTTCGGCATGACGACCTGGCCCGAGGGCGCCGACTACGCGGAGTTCCGCGGGGCGGGCACGCGCTCCCCGCCCGGGGTCGGGCCGATGGCCGACAACGTGTTCTCGATGCGCGGGCCCCGCGTGTACCGCCTGGCCTACGCGAAGCTGCACGAGCTGATGTTCGGCCTGCTGGACCGCCACCAGACGCCGCTGTCGGAGCTGGACCTGGTGATCCCACACCAGATGTCGGGGCCGGGGCTGGACGCGCTCCGCCGGGTCGGGGTGCGCGACGACCAGCTGGTGGACATCGTCGGAGAGTACGGGAACTGCATCGCCGCCGCGATCCCGATGGCGCTGGCCTCGGCTGCGGAGCAGGGTCGCCTCCGGCGCGGTGGCAAGGTGCTCCTCGTAGGTACCGGAGCCGGGGTCTCCGTGGCGGCGGCGCTCCTGCGCTGGTGACCCTCTCCGTGTCGACGGGCCGGCGCGTTACGCGCTCCCCGTGCCGCTCACCCCCGAAGACGCCGTCCACCTCGCCGAGCTCCTTGAGGGCCTCGCCACCGATCGCGCCCCGCTGAAGGCCCTCGACGACGACCTGCGCAAGCGCCTGCTCACCGCGATCGGCCGCGTCGCGGTGCCCAGCAAGGAGGACCGCCGGGCCATCAACCGGTCGCGCCGCAAAGACGCCGCCGAAGAGGTGCGGCAGACCGACCGCGAGCTGCTGTCCCGGACCCGCATCCGCGTGGAGCGCGCAGCGCCGCTGTTCCTCACCCCGCGCCGCCGCGGTGAGACCCCTCCCGCCGCTTCCATCGGCACGTTGTCCGAGGCCCGCACCTGCTACGCCTGCCGCCAGAAGTCCGCGGAGGTGCACTGGTTCTACGACCAGCTGTGCCCGCCGTGCGGGGACGTGCACCACGCCAAGCGGTTTCAGACCGCCGACCTGAGCGGCCGGGTGGCCATCGTCACCGGGGGCCGGGTCAAGATCGGCTTCCAGACCGCGATGATGCTGCTCCGCGCAGGCGCTTCGGTCCACGTGACCACCCGGTTCCCTCACGACGCCAGCCGCCGGTTCGCCGCCGAGGAGGACTTCGCCGACTGGGGTGACCGCCTGCGGGTGTGGGGCGTGGACCTGCGGCACACCCCGTCCGTCGAGGGCCTGTGTGCGCGCCTCCTCGAGGAGCTGCCGCGCCTCGACGTGTTGATCAACAACGCCTGCCAGACCGTCCGCCGGCCCCGCGGCTTCTACGCCCACCTGCTGGACGGGGAACACGAGCCCGTCACCGGCCCCGCCACCGCGCTCCTGGCCCCGGGCGGCGGCGCCGACAGCGTGCGGCTCTCCCAACTCGCCCTCCTCCCCGAGGACCTGCAGGCCGGCGGCGCCTTGTTCCCGCTGGCCCTCCTGGACCAGGACCAGCAGCAGGTCGACCTCCGCACGGTGAACTCCTGGCGCCTCAAGCTCGCGGACGTGCCCACGATCGAGCTCCTCGAGGTGCAGCTCGTGAACGCGATCGCCCCGTTCGTGTTGTGCGCGCGCCTCAAGCCGCTGTTCCTGCGCGCGGGCACCCGCGACGGACACATCGTGAACGTGAGCGCGATGGAGGGGCAGTTCTACCGGACGATGAAGTCGGACCGGCACCCGCACACGAACATGGCCAAGGCCGCCCTCAACATGCTCACGCGCACGTCCGCCGCCGACTACGTGGCCGACGGCATCCACATGAACAGCGTGGACACCGGCTGGGTCACCGACGAGGACCCCGCCGACAAGGCCGACGAGAAGCAGTCGATGCACGGCTTCTCCCCGCCGCTCGACATCGTGGACGGCGCGGCGCGCATCTGCGACCCGGTGTTCGTGGGCCACACCACGGGCGACCACCCGTGGGGCCGCTTCTTCAAGGACTACCGCGACACGGACTGGTGATCAGGACGCCGACCGCCGGGACTCCATGGCGCGCTCGAAGCTCACCAGCCTCCGGACGAGGGCGTTGTAGGCGGAGTGGGCGTTGGTCCCTTCCCGTCGCGCCAGGTGCTCGTACAGCAGGTGTTCCGCCCCGGGAGCCACCGGAGGAACTGCGAAGCCGAGGTCCCGCAGCCGGGACGCACCCACGCTGACGAGCAGCGACTCCGTCGACTCCTGGTGGGCCCACAGGTCACGAAGGCCCACCAACACGAGCTCCGCTCCGGGGGCGCCCGTCGGGTCTGGGTCCATCACGCCACCTCCTGGATCCCGGCGACACCGCGGCGTGACCAGGATCACCGCGCGCGCCGCCGACCGCTGGTATCCTCGCCCGATGGCCCTCGACGACGCAGACTGGAACGCGCTCTCCGCGGTGCTGGCCGCCGACGCGGTCTCGCGGATGCGGGCCGCCTACGCCGCGCAACCCGCGACGATCGATCGGGACACCCTCGCCCTCCAGGTCCACGCCCAGGGGGGCCTCACCGACGAGCAGCTCGCCGCTGCGCTCCGCATCCGTCTCCGCCTCGAGCTGACCCACCGCAGCGAGCTGTCTGCGCCCCGTTCCTCCAGCGAGCTCAGCCCCGCGGGTCGATACCTGTTGCTGGGCGTCGCCGGGGTCGGGGCCATGGGGCGCGTCTGGGTGGGCAAGGACCTCGATCTCCGCAGGAAGGTCGCCTACAAGGAGCTCGGCGCCCACCACGACCAGAGCGCGGTCGAGCGGCAGCGGTTCCTGACCGAAGCGCAGATCACCGCCCAGCTCGACCACCCCAACATCCCGCCCGTGTACGGGCTCGAGGTCGGGTCCGACGGCCAGCTCGGCTACGCCATGAAGCTCGTGGACGGCCGCACCCTCCGGGAGCACCTCACCGACTGCTACCAGGCGCGGGTGGCCGGCGGCGCGGCCCCGGTGTCCCTGGCCGAGCGGCTCGACTGGTTCCTCAAGGTGTGCGACGCCGTGGCCTACGCCCACTCGCGCGAGGTCCTCCACCGCGACCTCAAGCCCGAGAACGTGATGATCGGCCCCTTCGGCGAGGTCTGGGTGATGGACTGGGGCCTCGCCCGGCTGTCGGGCAGCGCCGCGCCTCCCCCAGCGGTCCGGCCGCCTGCGGGCTTCGACGACAGCGCCTCGACCCACGTGGGGGAGGTCGAGGGGACCCCCGCGAGCATGTCGCCCGAGCAGGCGCGCGGAGAGCGGGATCTGCGGCCCGCCTCCGACCAGTACGCGCTCGGGCTGTTGCTCCAGGAGCTGGTGACCCTGGTCCCGCCGCGCCGCATCCGGGATGCGCGGGAGGCCCGGCTCGCTGCAGCGAAGGGGCAGCGCGAGGTGGTGCCGCGACAGGCACCCCGCGCGCTGGCGGCGATCGTGAACCGGGCCTGCGCGCTCGAGCCCCGCCGGCGGTACCCGTCGGTGGGAGAGCTCGCTGCCGACGTGCGGCGCTACCTCCGGGACGAGCCCGTGCAGGCGCTCCACGACGGCCTCGCGCGATCCGCGTGGAAAGGCCTCGTCCGGAACCGCGAGTGGGTGCTGGGCGGCGGCCTGCTGGTGCTCGTGTTGGGGATCGGCGTGGCGTTGTCGTCCACGAGCCTGTTGTTCGCCGAGCGCTGGTCGGCGGTCGCGCGCCAGGAGCGGCTCGGGGTGGGCATCGCGCAGGTGGGGGAGCAGGCGCACCGCATCGACAAGGAGATCCTCGAGTACGACCGGCGCCTGGAGGTCGTCGCGGGCGCGGCGACCCAGCTGCTCCTGCACGGACGCGCCGACGCCGACGCGGTCATCTACGACTCGGTGGCGTTCACGGATTCCGCCCGGCAGCCGCCGGACCTCGCGCTCGACCCCCGGTTCGGGGTGGCGACCTCCCGGAGCCACGGGGTGGTGCACGCCGCCCCGGGGACCTCGGCGGCTGCGCTGCAGTACGCCGCCGAGCGCCTGGTGCACCTGGACAGCGAGCTCGAGCGCCAGTCGGGCAGCAACGGCCCGCCGCTCGGGTGGACGTTCGTGGGCACCGAAGAGGGGGTCCACGCGAGCTGGCCGGGGCACGGCGGGCTCGCGGCCGACTTCGACCCCCGCAAGCGGCCCTGGTACGTCCAGGCCCGGGCGTCGAACGAGCCGGTCTGGGGCGCTCCCTACACCGACGCCGGCGGCCTCGGCCTGGTGGTGCCGTGCAGCCGCGCCCTGCGCGGACCCGACGGGGTGTTGCTGGGGGTGGCGGGGCTCGACGTGCCGCTCCGCCACGTGGTCGAGGACCTCCTGACCCCCGACACCCTCACCGTCCGCGAGGCCTGGCTGCTGGACGGGGACGGCCGGGTGCTGGTGTCGTCGAAGTCGCCGGAGGCGATGCTCCTCAACCCCGTGCCGTTCCCAGACCCGGTGGTGGTCACGGCGGCGAGCACGCGCCACTCCCGGACGCTGCGACGCCCCGACGGCACCTGGGTCCTCGTGTACCCGCTCTCCGCGGTGGCCTGGTCGTACGTGGTCGAGGTCGACGAGGGGAGCCTCGTGACGGGCCGCCCCCGCTGATCAGCGCAGCAGCATGGTGTCTTCGTCGTCGCCGAGGGTGTCGTCGCGCGGACGGACCTCCTTGGGCAGCAGCACCTTCACGGTCGCGCCGCTGCCGGGGGCGCTGTGGATCGCGACCTCTCCGCCCATGGCGCGCACGAAGCCGTTGACCACCGCGAGGCCCACGCCACCTCCGTCGTAGCGCCGCGTGAACGACAGGTCCCCCTGGGCGAACGGCTGGAACGCGGCCTCGACCTGGCGGGGGGTCATCCCGATCCCCGTGTCGGAGACGACGATCTCGACGCCGTCGGTGGGGACGCCGTGGAGGTTCGGCTGGGCGGAGCGCGCGGTCACCCGGACCGTCCCCTTCATCGTGAACTTGCAGGCGTTGGACACGAGGTGGAACAGGATCGAGAACAACATCCGCTTGTCGAGGGTCACCACGAGCCCGGGCTCGACCTCGATCAGGATCTGGTTCCGCTGCTGCTCCGCCGCGAACCGGCTCGCGTCGACCACGGTGTCCAGCAGCTGCTCGAGCGGGAGCGTCTCGGGGCGGATCGCGAAGTCTCCGGACTGCAGCTCGGACAGGTCGAGGACGCTCGTGACGAGGGCGCCGAGGTTGGCGGCGGCGACGCGGATGCGATCGAGGTCGGGGCGGAGGTCGGCGGAGGCGTCCTCCAGCAGCAGCTCCGCGTACCCGGTCACGGCGTTCAGGGGCGTGCGGAGCTCGTGGCTCATGCGCGAGAGGAACGCCTCCTGGGCCTCGAGGATCGACTGCTCCCGGGCCCGGGTGGCGGTGAGTCGCTCCTCCACCTCGGCCCGGGCGGCCTGCTCGGCGACGAGCTCCGCGCGCGCTGCGTCGCGATCGGCCTCGGCCTGGCCCAGGGCGGCTGCACCCGCTGCCTTGTCGGTCAGCGCCTGCGTCTCGATCGCCCCCAGCTCGGCCCGCAACGATCGGGCGCGCAGCCACAGCGTCGCTGCGACCCCGGCTCCCAGGGCGGCGCACAGCCCACCACCGAGGCTGGAAACGAGGGCGAGGAGGGTCGTCACGGCACCACTCTATGCCAGCGGTACTCGCCGGGCACCGCGGCTGGTTACGGGGCCGGCCACCTTCGAGGAGAGTCGCGCCATGCCCTACGTCGTCACCCAGAACTGCCAGGACTGCCGTTTCACCGACTGCGTCGAGGTCTGTCCGGTGGACTGTTTCTACGGCGACGATCGCATGTTGTACATCCACCCGGACGAGTGCATCGACTGCGGCGCGTGTGAGCCCGCGTGCCCGGTGCAGGCGATCTTCTCGGCCGACGACCTCCCGGCCGACGCAGTCTCCTGGAAGAAGATCAACGCCGACAAGACCCTCGCCCCCGGCCTCAAGCACGTGACGGAGACCCAGTCCCCGCTCCCGACGGCCGAAGAGAAGAAGAAGAGCCTCGGACTCTAGTCCGCCGCCCAGCCAGGACCGAGGTGCGCGCGCAGCCGCGCCGCCTCCGCCGCCCACTCCTCGTCGTCGAGCCGCGACGAGAGCGGAACCGTGCGGGTCACCGCGCCGTCGTGGTCCGAGAGCACCGGCGCCCACGCGAGGCCCGAGACCCCGCCCGCGGGCGAGAACGACGCCGTCGCCAGGATCCCCGCCGCGAGCTCGGGGAGCTGCAGGTCGGTGGCGAAGTCCCCGAGCGAGTACAGGATCGCCGCGTCGCGTCGCCGACCGTCGGCGCTGCGTACGCTGCAGGTGCCGAGCCCGGGGGCGATCGCGGGCTGGTTCACGTGGCACCACTCCGCCGGCTGCACCACGTGGGGCCCGGTCCCCACCACCAGATCGGCGCCCGCAGCGACCAGGCGCCGACCGAGGATCAGGAAGTGCGGGTCCGGGTACAGCTCGTACTCGTAACCCCAGTGCACCAGCACCACGAGCTGCGTGGCGCCCGCAGCGCGCGCAGCCCGGACGTCGCGCTCCACCCGCGACAGGTCGAGGTCTGCGTCGAGGTGGCCGAACGGCACGATGCCGAGCTCGGCCTCCGGCGCGGGTTCGTAGCGGTTGAGGCCCCAGGTGTACGCCAGGAACGCGAAGTCCTGGCCCCCGTGCTGCAGGTGCAGCGCCTCCCCGTCGACGCCCACGCCGAGGAACCCGCGCGCCGCCACCTCGTCGACCGTCTCGCGGATGCCGTCGGGGCCGAGGTCGTTGGTGTGGTTGTTGGTGAGCTGGACGACGTCCACCGGGAGGTCGTCGAGGAGGGAGGTGGACTCGTTGAACGCGTACAGGCCCCAGGTGGGGCTCAGGGCGTCGCGCGACGTGGGGAACGACGGCGCCACCGGGGTCTCGAGGTTCGTGACCCGCAGCCCCCGCAGGTGGTCGGCGACGGCCTCCGCGACCGCCACGGGCTCGCCGTCCAGCATCATCAGGTCGCCGGTGAAGGTGGCGACGGGGTCCCCGGGCACCAGCGGCGGGATGCGTCCCCGGTGTTCCCCGAAGTGCAGGAGGGTCTCGAGCGGCGCGTCGGGGAGCAGGTACGCGGCCTTCTGCAGGTACAGCGCCGTCTCTTCCAGATCCTCGAGCGGCGTCCACGTCTCGGTCTCGACGCGCACGCGGGCGTACGGGGGGAGGTCCTGCACCTCGGAGACCACGTACGGGAAGACCGCTTCGGGGTCGGGCCAGGCGGCGTAGGGCTCACACCCGAGGAGCGCGGCCGCGATCATCCCTGCGAGCCCGTGGGCTCACCGAGCCGGGACCCGGTGGCCTCGCCCGCGTGTTCGGAGAGGTAGTGTTCGATGGCGGCGCGGGCCTCGGGCGGGACCGACGACAGCCGCAGCGTGAAGCCGCCGGGGCGCACGGCGTCGACCGTGCCGTAGAGCTCGTCGAGGACGCGGTGGTCGAGGGTGAGCTCGACCTTGAGCTTCTCGCGCTCGGTCACGGTGAGGTCGCCGGCGAAGGTCCACAGGTCGAGCTCGAGCCGCAGCAGCGTGAGGGGGTGCCGCGCGTCGTCCACGCGCTTGCCGTCGAGCCGGGAGGCGTGGGCGGGCCAGGAGCCGTCGACGTGAACCCCTTGCAGCTCGTCGGGCATCACGAGGGAGCCCACGCCGCGGACCGGCCACGCGCGGAGCATCCCGCGGCGCCCCTTCATCTTGAACTCGAGGGACTCGTCGAGCTGGACCCCCTCCCCCGCCGCCACGCGCGTGGCCTCGCTCACCAGGACCTGGTTGCCGAGCGTGAACGACTCGAGCCGCGCGGCGACGTTGATGGCGGCGCCCACGACGCCGTACTTCATGTGGCGCTCGTCGCCGATGTTCCCGGCGATGACCGCGCCCGTGTCGATGCCGATGCCCATCTGCAGGCGCCGGCCCTGCTCCTCGTTGAACTTCGTGAGCTCGTGGTGCATCGCGACCGCGCAGGCGATGGCGCGGCGGGCGTCGTCGTCGTGGCGGACCGGCGCCCCGAACAACACCACGATGCCGTCGCCCAGGAGCTCGGCGACGTTGCCTTCGAAGCGTTCGACGACGGTGGTCATGCGGGCGAGGTACGCGTTGAGGAGGGCCACCATCCGCTCGGGACCGAGCTCCTCGCCGAGCGCCGTGAACCCGCGCAGGTCGCTCATCAGGACCGTGACCACCCGCGACTCGCCGCCCAGCCGCAGCCGGGACCGATCCTCGAGGATCTGGGAGACCACGTCCTTGTTCACGAACCGGCCGAAGGTCTCGCGGATGAACTCGCGCTCGCGGAGGCCCTCGACCATCCGGTTGAACCGATCGGCCAGCAGCCCGATCTCGTCGCGCGACCGCAACACCACGCGCGTGTCGAGCTTCCCGGCGGAGACCCGCTCCGCTGCGCGCACGAGGACGCCGAGGTCGGACGACAGGAGGCGGCCGAACACGAACGCCAGCACCAGCGCCGCAGCCACGCCCGCGGCGAACTGGTACACCGCGCGCCAGAACCGGCCCTCGAGCACGAGGCCCGACCGGTCGGCGTCGGCGATGAGCTCGACGAGGCCCACCACTGCGCCGTCGGTGCCGCGGATGGGCGCCAGCACGGTGTCCCAGCGCCCGGACTCGTCGCGGAGGCCGGGAACGAACAGGAGGCGCCCCTCGTAGGCCCGGTTGCGCTCGCGGATGCCGTCGAAGATCGGGAACCCCACCGGGTACGGCGCGTCGCGATCGCCGTCGACGACGTAGTGCCAGAAGCCGTGTTCGTCGGGGGCGCAGGTGGACGCGTAGTAGACGAGGTCGGACTTCTCGGCCGCGAACCGAAGGAGCTGCACGCCGTGGGCATACGCGGGACGGGCGCGGTCCGCCTCGCTCCGGAACGACCCGTGGGCGTCGCCATCGAGCCCGGCGGCCACGATCACGGCCAGCTCCTCGAGCTCCGCCTGCTCCGCGCGCTCCTGGGCAGCCACGAGCGCCCGCCAGTCCCACGCGCCGTAGCCGGCCACCGCCAGGCCGTAGACCCCGCCGAACAGCACGCCGAGCTTGATCCACAGCGGGAACAGGACCCGGATGGGCAGGGGTGGGGACTGGTGGGTCGGAGCTTCCATGGGTAGGCTCCCGCATGCTGCCACAATCCGGGACCGAACCGGGGCGCCTGCTCCTGCTGTGCGCCGTCGCCGCCGCCACCGCGTGCGCGACCCCCGCAGAGCACCTCGCGCGGCCGAACCGGGTGGTGGTGGCCGCCGACGGCACGGTCTGGGTGTCGGACTTCCAGAACGACCGCCTGGTGCGCTGGGCCGCCGACGGCACGTTCCTGGGCACCTGGGGGCGGAACGGGCTCGGGCGCGGCGAGCTGTGGCGCGTCACGTCGATGGTGGCCACGCCGACGGGGGTGGTGGTGGCGAACCTGCGGCCGGTGTCCGACGCCTCCGGCGCCGAGGTCGTCACGGAGCTCAAGTCCGTGGACGCAGCCCAGGAGGTGGGCTCCGCCGTGCTCGACGGGAGGTCCCTCGCGTCGGGCGCCCGGATCGACGGGTTGTCGCTGCTCGGCAACGGGCACCTCGTCCTGGCGGACAGCACCCACGGCGAGCTCGTGGAGGTGGCTGCCGACGGGCGCCACATCGGCCGGTTCGGCGGCATCCCCCGCCCGGACGCCGAGCCGTACGGCGTGACGGTGTCCGGCGAGGACGTGTGGGTGGTGGAGCGCGACCGGCACCGCGTGACGGTGATCAGCCCCGGGGGCCGGGAGCGGACGTTCACGCCGCGGGACGAGCCGCTCCGCTTCCCCACCGCCGTCGCCGTGTGCACCGCCACCGAGCCCGCGTGGGTCGCGGTGGCCGACCACGGCAACCACAAGGTCCGTCGCTTCCTGCTCGACGGGACGCCGCTCTCCGCCTTCGCGCCGCACCCGGTGGGCCCGGACCAGCCGGTGCAGCTGCTGGATCTCGCGCTGTCGGCCGACTGCGGCGCGCTCTACCTCGTCGACAGCAAGGGGGACCGCGTGCTGGTCACCGATCCGAACGGCTCCGTTCTTCGGACTCTCCAGTCCTGGTGACCCCCAAGGGGTGGCGGGCGAGCTCCTTGCGGAGGGCGCGCAGCGCGCTGGACGGGATGGTGCTCTCGGCGACCGGGGCCTCGCCCTCCGCGGTGAGGTGGTAGAAGCGCTCGCCTTCACCGAGCTCGTCGACGAGCTTGTACTCGCCGTCGGAGGCGCACCGCTCGACCCGCCGCCACGGAGGACCCGACGACGGGTGCCGCAGCTCGGTGTAGATCACGTCGTGGACTGGCGCGTCCGCGTCGCGGAAGGCCCCGACGAGCGAGCGGCCGTCGAGCTCCTGGCGCACCCGCGGCACCGACGCGAGGTCCATCATCGTGGGGAAGAGGTCGACGAGGTGGACCCGGGCGTCGGAGACGCCGCGCGCGGTGACCGGGGGCCCGGCGACCACGAACGGCACGTTGATCCCGCCCTCCAGGAAGCTGCCTTTCGCGCCGTCCATGCCGTCGGCGTCCTTGCCGTGTTCGGGGGTGCCGTTGTCGCCGACGACCACCACCAGGGTGCGCGCGAGGCGGGGCCCGAGCCCGTCGAGCAGGCGGCCGAGCTGCTGGTCCGCGTACGTCACGTTGGCGGCATACAGCGCGTTGAGATCGGTGGGGTCGGGCAGCTCGACGCCCGGGGGCACCATCAGGGGCTCGTGGGCCGCGTGGAACGCCACGTACAGGAAGAACGGCTCCCGCAGCTCGGGGAGGAGGGAGACGGCGTCGTCGACGATGGCGTCCGACGAGAAGCGGACCTCGGAGACGGTGCGCCGCGTGAAGTCGACCCGCTCCCAGTCCACCATGGTGCGCGCGCCCACGATGTTGTTGAGGGAGCCGGAGAAGTGCTGGAACCCCTGCAGCCAGGGGTGCTCGGCGCCGGACGGGCTCGACAGCGACGAGAGGTGCCACTTGCCCACCGCCGCCGAGGACCAGAGCTGCGGCGCCTCCGCCAGGAGCTCCGGGATGGTGATGACGGACAGGGGCAGCTCCGCGGCCTGGTTGGTGTGGATGACGGCCCCGACGTGGTTGCGGTGGGGCATCTGCCCGGAGAGGAGCGCGGCGCGGCTGGGGCTGCACACGGGCATGGACCAGGCGTGCCGGAACCGGAGCCCCCGCTCGGCCAGGCCGTCGATGGTGGGGGTCGCGGGCGCGCCGGGCCACCCGTAGGCCCCGATCTGGTCGACGCCCACGTCGTCCAGCACCACCACGATCACGTTGGGGACCTCGTCCATCCCGCACCCCTCAGAACTGGAAGTAGATGAACGGCGCGTCGCCGAGGTTGCCGAGGAGCAGCGCCCCGAACACCACCGCCCAGTCGAGCGACCAGCGCACCACCAGCGGCCACCCAGCCACGCGCTCGCGCCAGGCCGGGCTGCGGAACCCGTACTCCACGACCTCCACGAGCACCAGCAGCCCCACGCAGTACCCCGCGAAGCCCACGTCGGTGTGCCAGGTGGTGAGGAGGTGGCGGACGCCGACCAGCGACGGCCCCCACAGCCAGTCGGTGCACATGTGGAACGCGATCCAGAGCGCGTCCGGCAGCGTCTCCGCGCGGAAGAACGCCACGCTGAGGTTCCAGCACATCCACGTGCAGAACCACTGCACCACCGCCTGCAGGCGCGGCACCGCCGGGAGCCCCACCGCGGCCTGGAGCCACCCGCGCGCCGGCGCCGTGAGCCGTTCGGCCACCAGGAAGCCCCCGAGCACGCCGCCCCAGCCCACGAAGTGCCACGACGCTCCGTGCCACAGCCCGGAGGCCAGGGACACCAGCATCACGTTGAACACCCACCGCGGCCGCGACACCCGGCTGCCACCCAGCGGGATGAACACGTAGTCGCGGAACCAGGAGGTCATGGAGATGTGCCACCGCCCCCACAGGTCGGACATCGACCGCGCGAGGAGGGGCTGCTCGAAGTTGGACATCAGCTCGTGGCCGAGCACGCGAGCCACCCCGCGCGCGACGTCGGTGTACCCGCTGAAGTCGCAGTACACCTGGTACCCGAACAGGATGGTGCCGAGCATCAACGCTGCGCCGCCCGCGTGGGAGAGGTCGGCGTACGTGTAGTCCACGAGCTCCCCGATGCGGTCGGCGACGGCCACCTTCTTGAACATCCCCCACGCCGCGAGCCGCAGCCCGCTCACCACGCGGTCGGCGTCGAACGCCACCGGCCGATCGAGCTGGGGGAGCAGGCGGTCGGCGCGCTCGATGGGCCCGGCCACGAGCTGCGGGAAGTACGAGACGTACAGCAGGAAGAACCACCAGCGCCGCTCGGGCGGGTGCACCCCCCGGTACACGTCGATGGTGTAGGAGAGCGACTGGAACGTGTAGAAGCTGATGCCCACCGGCAACACGAGCGACGACCGGGGCAGCGGCCACGCGAAGCCTGCGGCGGAGGCGGCGTCGATCGCGACGTCGTTGAGCAGGTTCCAGTACTTGAACGCGGCCAGGACCCCGAGGTTCGAGACCAGCGACCCGAGCAGCCAGCGCCACTTGCGGGCGGGGTCCGAGGTGTCGGCGATGCGGACGCCGATCCACCAGTCGAGGGAGGCCGTGCCGATCATCAGCGCCAGGTACACCGCGCTGAACCAGCCGTAGAACACGAAGGAGGCGCCGAGCACCATGGGCCCGCGGAGGCGGTGGGGCAGCGCGAAGAACAGCCCGCACACGACGGGGAAGAAGACCAGGAACTCGAGGCTGTTGAACGTCATCCGCGTGCCCCGCTAACCCCCGAAACGCAGGAGGGGCGGCGCCGGTGTCTCCGGTCGCCGCCCCTCGGGTTCACGATGCAGGGCCCTCGCCCCGCATGGTCACATCAGTTGTTGATGTAGTTCGCTGCGTCGCCCTGGGCCTGACCGTTCGCGTCGATCCAGGAGTCGAGGTAGACGCCGACCGCCGGGTCCGCCAGCTTCTGGAGGAGCGTCGGGGCCATCGGACCCGAGAAGCCAGCGTTGCCGAGGCTCCGCAGGTTCACGCCGAGCGCGACGTTCTCGATGAAGGGCTTCGTGAGCGACGCGTTGGTGCCGCCCGCGAACTCGACCGCCTTGTCCATGTCGTACACGATCGCGTTCACCGCGTTCGCGAAGTTGTCAGCCGGAGCGCCGTTCGCGCAGAACTGACGGTTCGCGTTCGCGTCGAGCGGGTTCACGGGGCAACCGAACTCGTCGGTCGCCATCAGGCCGGAGCCGAGGCCAGCCACCATGTGCACGTAATACGGCGAGTCGAGGTGGTTGTTCGTGTTCTGGCCGAGGTGCTGCTGGAGCAGCGCGAAGTCGAGGTTCGCGTAGTTCCGGTTCTCGATGTCGTCGAAGTACACCGCGTAGTCAGCGCCGAAGTTGTTGATGGCGTTCTGCGAGATGTGACAGCCGACACACTCGACGCCGCCTTCGTTGGCCGCCGTCTGGGCGCCGCGGATGGAGTGCGAGGAGATGTTGTTGTACGACAGCATGGGGATTGCGCCCGCGCCGTTGTAGTTCGGGTTGTTCCCCATCCCGTTGCGGTCGGAGAAGGCGATGCCCGCGGCCAGGTTGCCGTTGAGGTCGACGTACCGGTAGAAGTTCTTCATGCCCGGCTGGCCGTTCGTGATCTTCCCGCGGCTGCTGACGGTCAGCATGCGCCACAGGGGCTGGATGTACGTGAAGTCCGCGTTCGTGACCTGCAGCGTGATCCGCTCACCCGTGGTGTTCGAGAAGAAGTAGTTCGCGGGGTTCGCGTTGTACTGCGTCTGGAGGTGGCAGCCGATGCACGCGTTCACCCAGGAGGCGTGGCAGGACTGACAGTCGAGGGCGCCGCCCTCGGCTTCCATGTGCGTGAAGCCCTGGGCGAACAGGTTCGGGTTCGTCTGGATCGGACCCACGCCGTTCTGGTTCTGGCCGTCGGCCACGCCCATCGCGTACGACGCGTTGGGGTTGTACAGCGACACGTTCGTGAGCGGGTGGTTGCGCTGCTGGTTCACGACCGCGTAGCGCACCTGGGGAACGAAGTGGCGGACGCCGTCGAGGCGGCTCGTCAACCACATGTCGCCGTTCGCGTCGCGGTAGGTGTTCCGCAGCGGGTGGTCCGAGCTGTCCATCAGACACTCGACCGTGTTCCCGTTGTAGTCCTCACACGGCGCGGTCTCGGACACGGCGCTGACGGTGCCGTGGCAGCTCTCGCACTGGATGCGGACCTGCTGGTCCATCTTCGACAACATGTGGCCCTTCTTCGGGTCCACCGCCGCCGGGTTGTCCTTCCACATGGTGTTGTGGATGTCCATCGAGCCGTGGCAGTCGATGCAGCCGAGGCCGGCCTCGTAGTGCACGTCTTCCGGCGTGTCGTCGCGGTTGTCGGCGTCGTAGTCTTCGGCCAGCAGGTACTGGTTGAAGTTACGACCGTTGAACGTGGCGTTCGCCACCGCGGGATCGAACAGGCGCGTGTCGAACTGCGTGGTGGTGAAGGTGTTCGGGTTCGCCGGGTACTGGAAGTTGTTCACGACATCGGCGTTCTGGTCGAGCCGGATGCCCCAGTACTGCAGCACGGTGCGGTTCGAGCCCTGGTGACAGCCGACGCAGGCGTTGTCGGTGATGCCACCGATGAACGTCCCGTTCGGGAGCAGCTTGGCCACGTTCCGGATCTGGTGGGACTCGACGTGCGACCGCTCGGGAGCGGCGATGGCGTCGGGGTTGGCGGGCTCGTCGCGGCGGACGTTCGGGTCCGTGGAGCGCGAGCGGCCGTCGAGGGAGTACCGCATGTGACAGGCGGTGCAGCCGGAGGAGCGGAAGTCGGCGTACCGGTTGTTCGCGCCCTTGGAGCCGGCGTGGCAGTCACCACACTGGAACACGACCGTCTCGAGCACCATCTGGTGCAGCGGCGAGTTGGTCACGACCTGGTTGACGTAGTTGCCCTGCTGGTTCGCGGCGTACTGGAAGTTCGCGAAGTTGTTCGCGTCGTACACGGCGTTCTGGTAGAAGCCGTTCGTGTCGCCGTACACGGCGTACTCGGGGGCCTCGATGACCTGGTCGACGGGGCCGATGACGTTCGCGTCGTAGACCCAGGTGGGGTCCGTCTTCGCGCGGAACCCGATGTCCGCCACCGAGCCGCCGTAGTAGTTGGCGTTCGCGGGGATCTCGAGGTCGGCGCCGATGGTGTACATCGTGTTCGAGTAGAAGCCGGCCTCGTTCGCGATGAAGCCCATCGAGAACGACTGCGCGTGCTCCTCGTGACAGCCGCCCGCCGCGCAGCCACGGCCCGCTTCGGTGAGGCGCACGTCGCCCGGGTTCATGAACTGGATGTAGTCGAGCGCCGTGTACGTGACGCCGTTCACGGTGTAGTCGGGGATCTTGTCGAGGCCCGCGCCGTTCAGGTAGTTGAAGTACGCCGTGGCGTCGTTCGTGAGGAAGAACCGGTCGCCGATCGAGGGCGGCGGGGGCACGTGGCTCCCGGACTCACCCAGGCCGGCGCCGTTCCCGCCGTGACAGCTGGTGCAGGCGATGTACGCCGCAGCGCCGAACGCGTGCGGGTTGCTGATGCCACCGCCCGAGTAGTCGTTGGCGTTGGCGCCGTTGTGGCACTGCATACAGGTTTCGACGCCCGGCAGCACCGGCGGCGTGCCCGTGCCCGTGGTGGGCGGCGGACAGGTCGGGTCCGGCGCGGCGTAGTTCGGGTTGCACTCGCTGCAGGCGATCGCGTACGCGATGTCGTCTGCGTCGGCGAAGGTGCCGTTCCCGTCCTTGTCGGTGGTGCAGGTGTCCATCGCGGTGCAGTCGTACGTCGTACCGTTGTACTCGTACGCCGTGCAGTCCGGCGGCGGCACCGTGGGCGTGGTGCCCGGCGGTTGCGGATTGGGATCCGGCTTCTGCTCGAACGGAGCGAGGGTAGTACATCCCCCGATCGCGAGCAGGAGGATCCCCGGGCGGAGGCCCGAGAAGCCACTCCAGAGGGTTCGCATGATGACTCCGACCCGGCCCGAATTCGAGCGCGGGGGACGAAGGGGTGCAGAAAGGCTTCCGAGAGGTCCCGGAGCAGCCGATAGAACGCCCTCACCCACCCGAAGGGGGGATTGGGAGACGGAGCAGGGAGTCGAACCCCGCGCGACCACACCGGACGGGGATCCGGCGTCGGAGACACCACCGACCTGCACTCCGGCCAGACCCCGACCCGCGAACGGGACGGCGCCACCGAGAGAAACAGAGCGGGGATCTTCCACGGCCACCTCGACGATCGTGTTCCGAGATTCGATGCTCCTGGCTTCGAAACCCCGGTTCCGGGCTTCCACAATGCTGG
>JBIKWC010000240.1:0-11533 GCA_044356535.1 Myxococcota bacterium | reverse complement strand
CAGTCGTCGGTCTGGACGAGGTCCACGAAGCCGTCGCCGGTGAGGTCGAGGGTGGAGAACGTGACGGTCCCGGAGCGGCAGCCGGTCGCGGTGTCTTCGGACAGGTCGTTGAGCCAGTCGGTGTCGAGCCCCACGTCCGGCAGCGGCCACGAGACCGGCGTGGCGGCGAACCCGGCCCCGTCGCCGGCGAACACCAGCCACTCGGTGGTGCCCACGTCCGGGTCGGCGCAGTCGTCGGTCTGGACGAGGTCCACGAGCCCGTCGCCGGTGAGGTCGAGGGTGGAGAAGGTGACGGTCCCGGAGAAGCAGCCCGTGGCGGTGTCCTCGTACAGGTCGTTGAGCCAGTCGGCGGGGAGCCCCAGGTCCGGGAGCGGCCACGACGCGGGGGCTGCGGCGAACCCGGCCGCGCTCCCGGCGAAGACCCGCCACTCGGTGGTGCCTGCGTCGGGGTCGGCGCAGTCGTCGGTCTGGACGAGGTCGACGAGGCCGTCGCCGGTGAGGTCGAGGGTGGAGAAGGTGACGGTCCCGGAGCGGCAGCCGGTCGCCGTGTCCTCGTAGAGGTCGTTCATCCAGTCGGTCGGGAGGCCGAGGTCGGGGAGCGCGAACGGCTGGCTCGACGGCGCGAAGCCGGTTCCGGTGCAGGTGGCGGGGTCGCAGTCGTTGTCGACGGCGTCGAGCGCGACCTCGGCGGCGCCCGGGTACACGTCGCCGTCTTCGTCGTCGCAGTCGTCGGCGAGGGCGTGGCCGTCCTGGTCGAGGTCGTCGTCCAGGGTGCCGGCGGCGCAGTCGTCGTCGATCCCGTTGTACGGGATCTCGTCGGCGTCCGGGTTGACGTCGGGGTCGGCGTCGTCGCAATCGCTGGCGGCGACGAAGCCGTCGCGGTCTCCGTCGACGAGGGGGTTGGTCACGGTGTCGTCGTCGTCGTCGTCGTCGTCACCAGAGGGGCCCCCGTCCGTCGGGGTGTCGTCCCCGTCCTTGCCGGAGCCGTCGGCGCTGCAGCCGCCCACCATCACCGCCGCCAGCCAGATCCATCCACGCATCCGCCACCTCGCACAGGGGGAGGAACGCGTGCCTCGGTGACGGGCTCGTTTCGGAGTGTATCGCTCGACCGTTCAGTGGCGCGGCGGCCTGTTTCTGCGGGGCGCAGAGGTCCGCAGAGGACGTCGCAGAGGTCCTCAGAGGAACGCCCCCCTCTGGGATCAGAGGGAGGAGCCACCGAGAAACATTACTCTGCGTCCCGCAGAGAACTCGCATCGAGCACACTCACCGTGCGGTGGGACGGCGGAGAAGGCCGCGGGCTCGACAGCGTAGGAGTTGCCGGGTACGACGGTTTCGGCGGCGGGCTCCGAGCTGCGGTGCGAGCCGCGCTCCGGGGCTACCCCGGGGGTACCTTTGATCTGGCCGATCCGTCGCGCGCAGTCGGGTGCGCTCCACGCACGATGCCGCGCGTCCGGACGAGACTCGTCGGGGCCCGTCGCCACCCCGTGAGGCCCCAGCTCCCACACCGCCCCCGCGGCCTCTCCGATCACCTGCTCGCCACGCCGTGGAACCCCCACGACCTCACCGCCGCGTTGTGGGACGACGACGACGACGGCGCGAACTGGCTGGACTTCGTCCACCACCTGCTCGAGCGGTGGCCCCGCCCGCCGCTGGCCCACCGGGACGCGTTCACCCGCTGGCTCGAGGCCTGCGACTTCCCGATCCACGCCACCACCCGCCGGCAGACCGCCACCGGCTGGGGGGACGTCGAGCACACGTTCTCCCTCCGCGAGCTCTGGTCGAGGTTCACGTCGGTGTCGAGCTCCGGGATGGGCCCCGGCCGGTTCGTCGTCCCGGCGCTGCCCACGACCGGCGAGCTCGCTGCGTTCCTCCACCTCGGCGTCGGGGACCTCCTGTGGCTGGCCGATCCGCGCCACCTGCTGCGCCACCACCCCGGCGGCCCCCTCCAGCACTACTTCGCGCGGTGGGTCCCCAAGCGGAGCGGCGGCGCCCGCCTGCTCGAGGCCCCCAAGGCGCGCCTGCGGTCGGTGCAGCGCCGGGTGCTGGCCGAGGTCCTCGGGGCCGTCCCCGCGCACCCGGCCGCCCACGGCTTCGTGCCCGGGCGGAGCGCGCTGAGCCACGCCGGCCTGCACGTCGGGCGGGCGGTGGTGGTCCGGCTGGACCTCCGCGAGTTCTTCCCCAGCGTGGGCCGCCGCCGGGTGGCCGAGACCTTTCGGGCGCTGGGCTATCCGGATCGCGTCGCGGACACGCTCACCGGCCTGTGCACCACCTGTACGCCCCGGCAGGTGGCGAACGCAGCGCCCGACCGGTGGAGCGCCCAGCGGTACGCGGCTGCGCACCTGCCCCAGGGCGCCCCGAGCTCTCCGAAGCTGGCGAACCTGGCGGCGTACGGGCTGGATGTGCGGCTGTCGGCGTTCGCCGAGGCGAACGGGGTCACCTACTCCCGCTACGCCGACGACCTCGCGTTCTCGGGGGACAGCGTGGCGCAGTGGTTCCCGGAGCGGGTCGCGGAGATCGTGGTGGACGAGGGGTTCCGGGTGAACCCGGCCAAGACCCGGCGGACGGGGCGCGGGACGAGGCAGGCGCTCGTCGGGGTGGTGGTGAACGCGGGCCTCGGGGTGCCGCGGGCCGAGCGGGAGCGGCTGGAGGCGATCCTGCCGAGAACCGCGAGGGCCGGCCGGAGTGGCGGAGCCACCTGGAGGGGAGGGTGGCCTGGGTGCGCCAGGTGTCCCCGCGGCACGCGGAGCGGCTGGAGCACCTGCTCGCCGGGATCGACTGGACCCGCTGACCACCTCGCGACCGGAGTGACGTCACGGGCGGCGGTGGGGCATGGACCCGACGCCAGGGGGGAAACCATGTGGGGATGGTTGATCGGGTGCGTCCAGGTACAGCTCGTCCCGGCGCCCTGGCCCGAAGTCGACCCCGCACCCGACCCCACTCTCACCACCGACCCCGATTGCGCACCCTCCGAGGATGCTGCGATCACCTCGTTCACCGCGGTCCAGGGACGGATGGTCAACCAGGCCGAGGTCACGGTCGAGACCGCAGGGAACGTGCCGGTCGCCGTGCGGTGCACCCTCGACGCCGACCCCACCGAGGTCCACCTCCTCGAAGACCAGGGAGGCACCACCCACGGCTTCCGGTTCGAGGGGCTGCTGCCGAGCGAGACGTACACCTGCGAGGCTGCAGCGACCTGCCCGCGGTCTCCGACGTTGCCCGACCCCGTGACGATCGTGACCGGAGCGCCCCCGGGCGGCCTCGCGAGCCTCGACGTGGAGGTCTCCCCCCAGCTCGGCATGACCGGGGCGTACACGCTGTTCAACCTCGACCAGGGAGGGGGCTGTAGCGGGGGTGGGTGGCTGCAGGTCGTCGACCGGGAGGGTCGCCCGCGCTTCTGGCATCCGCTTCAGGGGGTCAACGTCGACACCGAAGCCCGGCTCGGGGGGGACGGTACCATCGCGTTCGGCGGCGGGTTCTCGCCCGACGGTCGGGTCCGGCTCCTCGATCTGTGGGACGGCATCGTCTACGACAGCGCCACGAGCCTGCGCGACGCCGACGAGACCATCTTCCACCACGACGGGAAAGTGCTCGCCGACGGCCGCATCCTGACGCTCGAGCTCGAGACCACCCGGTCCGGCGACCTGTCCTTCGAAGGCTTCCGGGTGCGCCTGCACGACCCGGCCACCGAAGCGGTCGTCTGGACGTACTCCTCCCAGCAGGCGGTCGACCGCGGCGAGCTGCCCGTGTACTCCGGCGGCGACGAGTGGCACGCGAACTGGGTCGACGTGGTCGTCGAGGGCGGGCCGGGCCAGGGCCGGCGCGACGTGTTGTACGTGAGCCTCTGCTTCTACGGCTGGGTGCTGAAGATCGACCCGGTGGCCGGGGTGGTCGAGTGGGTGCTGGGCGCCGGCGGCGACTTCTCGCTCGTCGACCACGGCGGTCGGCCGCTCGGAGAGGACCAGTTCAGCCAGTGCCAGCACGGCCTCGAGGTCCAGGGGGACCACGTGTTGTTCTACGACAACGGGTGGTACCGCGGGCAGTCGCGGGCGAGCGAGTACGAGGTCGACGCCGACACGGGCATCGCGCGCCTCTTGTGGACGTGGGAAGACGACTGGTACGAGACCACCCTCGGAGACGCCGACTACCTCCCCAACGGGCGGGTGCTCGTCACCAAGGCCCACCCGTCGTGCTGGTCGTACGGCTCGGGCTCGGAGATCGTCGAGATCGATCCGCTGACCGGCCTCGCGGCCTCGCGGCTGTCGTTCGCGCAGCCAGACGCGGCCCTGTACCGCGCCGAGCGCATCGACGGGTGCGACCTGTTCGCGAACGCGGCCACCTGCCCGGCCATCGCCGACCGGGTCCTCGCCCTCGAGCCCGCCTTCACGGCGTCCTCCGCCGGGAGCACGCCATGATCTTCTGGCTCGTCGCCGGTTGTCGGACCATCGAGGTGCAGTCGGTCATCGGCGCGCCACCCGACGACCTCGGGTGCCTGGACGCCGACGAAGACGGGGAGGCTCGCCCCCCGTGCGGGATCGACTGCGACGACCTCGACCCGGAGCTGCATCCAGGCGCGATCGAGCGGTGCGACGGGATCGACCAGGACTGCAGCGGGGCGGCGGACGAGCCGTTCGACACCGACGGAGACGGCTCCTCGAGCTGCGACCGGGACTGTGACGACACCGACCCCGACCGGCACCCCGGCGCTCCGGAGAGGTGCAACTTTCGCGACGACGACTGTGACTTCGCCGTCGACGAGGGGTTCGACGAGGACGCCGATCGGTACTCGACGTGTGGCGGGGACTGCGACGACACCGACCCGTTCGTGCACCCGGACGGCACCGAGACCTGCGATGGTCGGGACGAAGACTGCTCCGAGGTCGTCGACGACGCCCCCGACCGGGACGGCGACGGGTTCGCGCCGTGTGACGCGGTCCCGGACTGCGACGACGCCGACCCGAGCGCGTTCCCCGGGGCGACCGAAGTGTGCGACGGCCGGGACGACGACTGTGATGGACAGCTCCTCGCCGGCGAGGTCGACGACGACGGCGACGGGGTGCTGGTGTGCGCCGGCGACTGCGACGACGCCGACGCCGACATCCGCCCGGGCGCCCTCGAGCGGTGCAACGGCCAGGACGACGACTGTGACCCCACCACCCGCGACCGGGTGGACGGAGACGGAGACGGCCTGACGACGTGTGGCGGGGACTGCGACGACACCCGGCCCGACATCACCGTGGGCAGCGACGAGGTGTGCAACGGCCTCGACGACGACTGCGACAGGGTCGTCGACAGCGAAGCGGTGTGCGGGACCTGCATCGGCGCCACGTTCGGCGCCGGGTACCACGTGTACTGCCCCGACCCGTTGGTGTACCTGGACGCCGAGGTTGCGTGTCAGGACCTGGGGCTCCATCTCCTCACGGTCGACGATGCCGACGAGAACACCTGGGTCTCGGACATCGCCTACAGTCTGGTCAACAACTGGTGGTACCTCGGCTTCGACGACCTCGAGGTCGAGGGCGATTGGGGGTGGACCTCGGGCGCACCGGTCACCTACACGAACTGGGACTACTACCAGCCAGACAACAGCGGCGGAACCGAACACTGCGCCAGCTTGTTGTTCTATGGCTACAGCTGGAACGACCTGCCCTGCGACTACGCCCTCCCCTTCGTCTGCGAACCCTGACCGCTCGGTCGACCACGCGTCCTCCGAACTCCTTTCCGTTCCCTGACTCTCGCGGAGAAATACCATGTGGGTCCTCCTCTCTGGCTGTGTGGACGTGGTCACGCTCCCGACCCCCGGAGTCGACTCCACGACGACCACCACGCCACCACCGGTCCCGACCACCCCCCCCGAGCCCGAGCCCGAGCCAGGGCCCGAGCCGACCGTGGGGGCCCTCGAGTTCGAAGGCGCCGTCCCGAGCAGGCTCCTGGTCATCTCGCTCGACACCACCCGGCGCGACTACATCGGCCGGTTCTCGGGTTCGGGGCTCACGCCGAACATGGACCGGGTGATGGAAGAGGGCGTGGTGCTCGAGAACCACCGCTCGTGCTCGAACTGGACCGGACCGTCGATGACGTGTGTGGTCAGCGGTCGGACGCCGACGGAGAACGGGTTCTGGCCGTGGACAGGCGACCCCGAGGTGCGTGGGTATCCGGAGCCCGGCTACGGCCTCGACACGCTCCCCGGGCGGCTCACCGACGCCGGCTTCGCCACCACCCTCGTGACCGCCAACCACGTGTTCTCGATGGATCTCTTCACCAGCGCCGGGTTCGAGAACGAGGTCCGCGTCGACTGGCAACCCGCCGTCGAAGTGTCCCGCCGGGCCCTCGAGGAGGTCGACCGGCTGCAGTTCGAGACGCGTCCCTGGTACCTGCACGTGCACTTCATCGATCCCCACGGCAGCTACTGTGCGCCCGAGGAGTACATCGAGAGCGAGGCACTGCCGGACGTCGGGCTGTCGCGCGAGGAGTGGTGCTACGACTCGTACGGCGCCCAGTACTATGTGTGGCGAGACGCGGACATGCCCGCTGAGCGCGAGGCGCTGATCGCTTGGTTCGAGGCTGAGTATGCGGGTGAGCTGCGGTACTGGGACGCGGAGTTCGGTCGGTTCTGGAACGAGCTCGAGCGGCGTGGGGTCCTCGAGGACACGCTGGTGGCCTTCGTCACCGACCACGGTCAGCAATTCTACGAGCGGTGGGGACACGGGCACGGCATCACGCTCAACAGCGAGGAGAACCGCTCGACGTCGTGGTTCTGGGCGCGCAACCTGAAGCCGAAGAGCATCACGACCTCGACCTTCCACCCCGACGTCACCGCCACGCTGTACGATGTGTTCGACGTGGAGCCGACCCTCGAGCAGACCGGCATGACCGTCGGGACGGCTCCTGCGGACCGCGCCACCCACGCGATCAGCGCCTGGGACGGTGGCTCGGTCCAGCTGCAGGTGGCCCGCGGAGACCTCGAGCTCTTGTACGACTGGGGGGGGGGGCGTTCGTTCTACCGCCTGGATGAGGACCCGAAGGGCCTCGTCGACGTGTACGACCGGCGGGATCCGGACGTGATCGCGCTGTGGGAGGACATGGAGGTGTGGATCGCCCAGGTCCAGGAAGCGTGGCCCCACCTCGCTCCTCCGGTCGACCCGCGGCCCTGATCGGGTCTCTCGCAGATCTGGCTGTCTCGTCTGCGCTCGCCGACGGGACACCTCGAATGCCGGTGTGGCGGAGACGTCCGCGGGTCGGAGGTCCACGTGATCGCCCTGGCTCTCGAGGTCGGCCAGGCCGAACCGCTTGCGTCCACGCCGTATCCGGGACCCGCGGCGTCGCTCCGAGACTGTGAGCGCGCATACCACCAGCGGCGCGCGGACGCGGGGGTCGAGGAGCAGCGCGCGCTGGACCAGGTGTTCGCGGGCTGGCTCACGAGGGCGACACGGCCTGCTGTCGCCGCGTCCGACATCCCCTGGACCTCGGACGGCCGCATCGACTGGTCGACGTCCGCCCACGAGGACTGGTACCTCGGCGAGCTAGCCGGCTGCGACGTGGACCTGCGCGGGGTGACCGCCACGCCGGAGACCACCCGGACCACGGCGACGTTCCGGCTCGCCGCCGCTCCGTCGGTCATGGCCACCACCCACCTGGTGCTCACGGTCGACGGACGCGAGCGGTGGGTGGTGGACGGGGGAACCCTGTCTCGAGGCGTCACGCTGAGCTGGTCCGGCCACCCCGCGTTCCACTGGACCCTGGAGGGTCACCCGCCGACGCTCCGGGCCACGGGCCCCGAAGCGTTCTCGACCGACCCAGACCCGACCGCGGCCTGGTCGTTCGACGTCGAACTGCTGGACCGCTCGGAGCTCACGCCTGGTGAGCTTGCCTGGAACGCGGAGATCCCGATCGTCGAACCCCTCCTGTACGACTGCCACTGGGCACCACATCCGCTCGGCGTCCCGGTTCGCGACCGGATTCTGACGGTCGGTCGCGACGGCGTGTCGACGGTCCTGCTGGGGCCCGCGCCGCAGTCGATGACCGCGAGCCTGGATGCGGGAACCTGGAGCCATTGCGACGCCGAGAAGGTGCTTGCCCGCTGGCGAACCCGCGCGGTACCGCGATGAATCGATCGTCACCGCTCGGACCGTTCCGCTGGGCGCGATCCCTGACGATCCCGAGACCGGGCAGGCGTCTGACCGGGTGCTGCCGACTGACCGCAGAAGAACAGCCTCGTCAGGGGCAGCGATCTGGAGCCCCCCGAACAGTGGCCGCACACCCCGGCCCCGGCGGCATCCCCGGAGGAACCCACGCAGCAGGCAGCGTGGCGGGCGTCCACCACGGGTGCTTCCTGGGCAACGCCAGCGCGTCCGCAGCCAGGCGCGCCTCCGGGGTGCCCGGCGCCAGCGGCAGCGCCGCGGTGGCCGCGGGATCCAGGCTCGCCAGCAGCGCCACCTCCCAGGGCAGGAGCTGCCGGGTCCGCTTCCGCAGCGCGTCCGCCAGGGTCGCCTTCTGCGTCGCGTCCAGCTCCGGCAACAGCGCGGTGACCCGGTACGGCGCGAAGCCCGCAGCGGCCGGAGGGGTGTCGACCAGCACCGCCAGCAGGTCCTCGTCGAAGCCCGGGTCGTTCACGGCGTTCGGCAGGTCCACGCGGTGGGCCACGTCCGCGGGGGTGTCGCTCGACTGGCGCAGCAGGCAGCGCAGCGCGTCGGGGCGGCGGCGGAGGTGCGTGAGGTGCGCGCACACGTCGCGCTGGGCGACCGCGTCCGTGAGCCACGCCTCCGCGGAGGGCCAGGCCTGCAGCGCCTCCTCGCAGGTCGCCGCGTCGCGCTCCACCAGGCCCACCGCGCCGCCGGGCCCCACCGCCACCAGCCACGACCAGGGCCCATCCCCCACCCGGAACGCCGCGCGGTCCTTGGCGACGCAGGTCGTGAGGTCGAGCCCCGCGTGGAAGCGCGCCGCCTCGTCCGGGTCGTCGAAGGCCCAGGTGTGGTCCGCGTCTCCGCGCACCCGGCCCTTCGCGGTCGCGAGGCGCCACGCCACGTAGGTGGTCTCGTGGCCCGCCGTGAAGCCCTCGTCGTCGCGGAACCCCGCGCTGTAGCGCCACCGGCGCAGGTCCGCCGTGAACGACCAGGTCTCCTCGCCGAGCGTCACCGCGCCCAGCGGCCGCTGCTCCTCGCGGAGGAGGTCCCCCGACGACGTACACGCGAGCAGCCAGACCAGGCTCACCGGCCGGGGCGTCGCTGGGCGTCCCGATCGGTCCGCAACCGGGCCAGGAGCCCCGCCAGGTCCGCGGGGGGCGGCGACTCGAACACCACCGGCTGGTTCGTGGCCGGGTGGACGAAGCCCAGGCGCGTGGCGTGCAGCGCCTGCCGCTCGAACTCCACCCCGCCCTCCCGGCGCCGGTACAGCGGCTCCCCGACGAGCGCGTGGTTCGCGAGCTGGCAGTGCAGCCGGATCTGGTTGCGCCGGCCGGTGACCAGGCGCACCACGAGCAACGTGGCCTTCTCGCCGAAGTGCTCCTGCACGCGGAACGAGGCCTGGGCGAGCCACGCGTTCGGGGTCTCCGGCGAACACGAGCGCTGGATGCGCTGCTTCGGGTCCCAGACCATCCAGTCCGAGAACTCGCCTTTCTGCATGGGGAACTTCCCCTCCACCACCACCAGGTACTCGCGCAGCGGCGACTGCGTGTGCCACTGCTGCAGCAGGTGCTCGCGGACCTCCGGCGTGCGCGCGAACAACACCAGCCCCGACGTGTCGCGGTCGATGCGGTGCGCGGGCCACACGTCGTCGACGCTCAGGAACGCCTTGACCCGCTTGCGCAGCGTGTCGCGGAACCGGGCCTGCTCGAGGTCGGCGGCGTCGGTGAGGAGGCCGGGCGGCTTCTCGACCACCACGATGGCGTCGTCCTGGTGGCGCACCACCACCCCCGCGCGCTCCAGCGCCACCCGCCCCGCCGTCCGCTTCTCGCCGGTGCCCGGGCGGTTCCAGGCGATCGACACCACCGTGCCCTCCGCCAACACGCGCCCGCCGTCGGCCGGCGTCATCGCGGCGCCGTCGATCGAGACCTTGCCCCGCTCGAGCGTGTCGCGCGCCTTCTGGCGGGAGCCCACCGAAGGCAGGCCCGCGAGCCACTTGTCGAGCCGGATCCCGTCGGTCGTCACCCGGGACTGTTCCACCCCACCCGCCACGTGGCCTCCGCGACGACGCACGTAGCCCGGGTTGGGTGGTGCGGTCACCTGGTCGTGGCTCTGCCGCGCGCGGGTGCGGGGAGCGGCGTGGCAGCATTTTTCCGCGATGAAAGTTAAAAATCCACGACGGCTGAGCCATCATGAAGCTGGCCGGAGGGTAGGTGGGTTTCATTCGTCATTCGTCATTCGTCATTCGTCATTCGTCATTCGTCATTCATGACGAGCGCCATCACCCCCACGATGCCGACGTTGCTGATCACGTGGACAGGCGGGTCGGTGACCGCAAACGTGAAGTGGCGCCTCAACACGCCGGGTACGAACTGCAATGGCGGGGACGAGTACACCATCGAGTCGCGGGACTACACCCTTGGCGTGAACACGCCCTACCGTCCCCCGGCGTTCGACTGGACGTTCCCAGCCAACGTACCGGTGGGAAGCTACGAGGTGTGCGTGATCGTGGATGCTGCGAACAGCGTCACCGAGACCGAAGAGACCCTGGACAACAACCTGTTCTCGGATCGGTTGTTCCGGATCGAGTCCAACCTGGCCACGTGCCTGTGATCGGAGCGACAACCATGCGTACGACACTGTGTTGTGGGCTGCTGTGGATGGTGGGCTGCGTTGAAGCGACGGCCCCGGAACACGGAGTCGAGGCGCCGCCCCAGGCGGTCGACGCCGACCTCGAGGCGCCCCCTGACGAGGTACTGGTGTCCGTGGTGTTCGGTCCGGACTCCTGGGTCCATGTCGCTCCCACGTTGGTGCTGGAGCGGTGGGTCGCTACCGGCAGCTGTGAGCGATCGTGGGAGTACTCCCACTGGTTGTACGACTCTGACGGCACCGGAACCGAAGAGCCACATTGGCTGTCGGCGCTCGTACCAGAAGGTGCGGTGGGCGGCGGTCCATTCCCCATGCCGACGCCGGGCACGGACCCAGTAGGGTTCTCCCACCTCGTCCAGTACCAGGCCGCCTTGGGCGTGGGTGCATGGGTCTCGGGAGGCACTGTGACCGTGCTCGGCTCGGACCGCGGGTCGCCGGGTGGCTTGCGGTTGGAGGGAGGCGAGGCCTGCTCGGCCGCCGGCTGCGTGCCGATGGCGTTTCCACTGGAGTTCTCGATGGACTCCCCCTGGCCGGAGGTCCGGTTGCGGGAGACCCTCAACGATGATCCGGACGAATCGTCCGGCGTCGACGGACCCGGAGGGTTGCCGCTCTGCCCCTGAACCGGGCGGTGGTGAGAATTCCGCCAGCACCTCCCACCAGCCTTTTGTGCGAGGAATCGGAGCGATAACCCCGGACCATGCGTCGGGTAGACGTCCACCCATGGCGACCACCCCAATTGTGTAGGAACATGGTATGTTCCTGTTGAT
>JBIKWC010000239.1:0-11553 GCA_044356535.1 Myxococcota bacterium | reverse complement strand
CGGCGGCCTGGGTGGCGCGGGGGGTCCGGCAGGCACGGTGGGCACGCCCACAGAGGGCGTCCCCGCAGGCAGCGGCGGCGAAGGCGGGGACGGCGGAGACGGCGGGCGCGGCGGCCGCGGTGGGTCGGGGTCCGTGGCGGGCTGCGGGGGCGACGGCGCGAACGGGGGCCGGGCCGGAGACGGCGGAGACATCACCGTCACGATCGAGGGGAGCCCTGCGTTCCGCGCCACGGTCCGGCAGTGGATGCAGTTCGAGAGCATCCCGGGGCCGCCAGGGCGCGGCGGCGCGCGGGGGGACGCCGGCGAGAGCGGGAGTGGTGGACCCGCAGGGCCCGCCGGACCGCTGGGGGAAGGCGGAGACGGCGGCGCGGGTTCCTTCGCCGGGCCGACCGGGGAGGACGGTGACGACGGCGACCCCGGCGTCCCCGGCCGCAGCGCGTTCGCGCCGAGCTGCTCCAACCGCGACGGCGCCCCCGGCGGGCCGGGTCGCCCCAAGCCCGTGGAGATCCGATGATCCTGCTCCTCGCTGCCTGGGCCCACGCGGGCACCCCCGCCGACAAGGTGGCGGGCAAGGACGTCACCTGGCTCCAGAAGCACCTCGTCACCGAAGACGACGCCCTCCTCCGCGCCGCCATCGTGACCGAGCTCGCGCTCGCCCGCGAGGTCGGGGCCGTGGGTGACCTCGTGCGCGCCGCCACCGACCGCGACGCCCGGGTCCGCCGCGCGGCCCTCGAGGGCCTCTTCGGGATGGGGGTGGTCGACGCCGGCGCCGACGACGCGGTCCTCACCGGGTTGTCGGACGTGGACCCCGAGGTGCGGCAGGCCGCGAGGAAGGCGGCCGCAGCGCGGGTCCGGAGCGGCGCCACCGACGTGATCGGCAGCATCTGCACGCTCGCCCGCCGCGCGGAGACCTGGACCACGCGCCAGGCGGCGGTGTTGTCGCTGGAGGGGGCGCCCGCAGGAGACCCCGTCGACCCCGCCCTCGTCGAGGTGGCGCGGCTGGACGACCACCCGGAGGTGCGCCGGGCCGCTGCGGTCGCGCTGGGGGTTCGGGGCGTGGCCGCGGGCGCGGCGGTGTTGGGGACGCTCCGCCGCCGCGACCCCGACGAGCACGTCCGGCTGGCGGCCGAGGAGGCGCTGGCGCGGCTCGGAGGCCCGACCACGAGCCTCGTGGTGGCGGTGATGCCGTTCGAGGCCCGCGCGAAGGAGGGCGAGGTGTTCGCCGCCGGGCTGCAGGACCGCTTCACCACCCTGCTCGCGGCCGAGGAGGTCGCCACCGTGGTCGAGCGCCGCCAGGTGGCCCAGGTGCTGGCGGAGCTGGTGTTCCAGGACTCGAACATCGACGACGGCCGCGCGGTGCAGATCGGCAAGCTCCTCCGGGCCCAGCAGGTGGTCACGGGCACGATCCTCGTCCGCGGCTCCGCGGTCACGTGCCTGGCCAAACGCGTCGACGTGGTGACGGGCGCGGTCGCGGGCAGCGCCGAGGTGGTGGGCGAGCTGCACGACCTGGAGTCCCTCGGTCGGGAGTGCGCGACGCGCCTGGCGAGGACGTTTTGATTTCCATGTGGACGATGACGGTTGCGTCGGCGGCGGCCCCCGAGGTCTCGCTGCTGGAGGCGGCGTCGGTGGGCGCGCGCGTCGAGGCCGTAGCGTCCGCGCTGCGCGGTCTGGGCGCGGAGCCCGTCGTCCTCGAGCCCACGGCGCCGGGGGCGCTGGCCGCGGGCCTGCTCGAGCGCCCGGGGCTGCTCGCGTTGCTGCACCGCGCCGGGGTCGACGATCCGCTGCTGGCGGGGCTCCCGGCGAAGGGTCCCACGCTGGTGGTGGCGGGCCTCGGAGACGCGCGGGCGGCGTACGCGTTCGTGGACGGCCGGTTGTGGGCGGCGGCCCTCACCCTCCCCGCGGCCTCGGTGGCGCCCCTGGCGGACCCGTTCCGGGCCGATCGGTTGGCGCCGCTCCACGACACGGTCGAGGCGTTGTGCAGATCGCTGCGACCGACCACCCGGGACCGCTACGCGAACGCGGTCGCCTACGCCGGGGCCCCCTGCCGCGGCGGCCGGATGGCGGTGTTCCTCGAACCCACGCGACCGGAGGCGGCGGTGCAGGTGGTGGTGTCTCCATGATCTGGTTCGCTGCTGCCTCCCACGCGAAGCCGGTGCCCGACTGGGTCGGCAACCCCAACACCGGCCGCGATCCGGCGGTGATGGTCTGCGCCGACGGCCGCTCCGAGCTGCCCGACCCGGACCTCGCGCGCACGGAGGCGGAGCTGTTCGCCCGCGCCCGCGTGGCCGAGCAGGTGAGCGCCACGCTGGCCCGCCGCACCGGACGCGACGCGACCGGCGCCCTCACCGACGACGTGCGGGCCGAGACCGACCAGGTCCTCACCGGCCTGCGCTACGAGGCCACCCACTTCGACCCCTCCCCCACCCGGCCGAAGCGGGTGTTCGTGCTCGCGTGTGTAGCGCTGGCGCCCGCGCGCCCGGCCGCTGCGGTGGTGGCGATGGATCCGCGCCTCCCCGATCTGCAGGCGGAGCTGCGGGTGGGCGGCCACGGCGCGAACGACGCGGCGCTGGTGGTCGGCATCGAGTCGTACTTCGTGTTGCCGCCGGTGCCGCACGCGCTCCGCGACGCCGAGGCGTTCTACGACGTGCTGGTGTACACGGTCGGCGTCCCCGCGGACCACGTGGTGAAGCTCACGGGCACACCCTCGCGCGAGCAGCTGGAGCAGGGCCTCGCCGCCGCCGCTGCCGCCGCGGGTCCGGGCGGCACGTTGTGGGTGTACTTCGCGGGCCACGGCGCCGCCGATCCGGTGGACGGCGCGCGGCTGTTGCTGGGCGCGGACGTGCAGCCCGACGTGGCCTCGTTGGGCGCGCGCGGGCTGCCGCTCGCGACGGTGGCGGCCCACCCGACCGCAGCGGCCCACACGCTGGTGGTGGCGGACACCTGCTACACGGGCGCGGGGCGCGACGGCGCGGCCCTGGTGCCCGGCAAGCGCTTCGCGGTGCCGGCGTACGCGATGCCGCCGTCCCCGACGACGACGGTGTGGACCGCGACGGGCGCGAACGAGCTGTCGGGCCCCTACGACCCTGCCGCGCAGGGCCTCTTCACGTACTTCGTGGTGGGGGCCCTGCGGGGCTGGTCGGACGGCGGCCTCGACGGGAAACGCGACGGCGCCGTGACGCTCGCGGAGGCGCAGGCCTACGTGGCGCAGGCGGTGGGCGCGGTGTCGAACCAGGCCCAGCACCCGACGGCCACGGGCGGTGCCACCGACTGGGTGCTGACAGGCGGCGCCGGGCTCGAGACGGGCCCGGAGCTCGCCGGCCTGCCGCGGGTGCCGTAGTCGTCAGTCGAGCGCGAGCTCTGCCTCTCCGGAACGGCAGCCGCCGTCCTTTCCGTCGCAGGCCTTGCCGTTCGGATACCAGGGCTCGCCCCAGGCGACGGAGAGCTCGTGGTCCACGGCCGGAGCGCCGCCCTCCGACACCGAGACCGTCACCACCTCGGGCGCCTGGCCCATGCCGACCCACACGGACAACACGGGACCCTCGTCCCCGTCTTCGATCGCGCACAGCGGCTCGGTGGTCGCGCCAGCGACACCGCACGCGAGCGGGCCGTCGCCCAGATCCACCGACAGCGCCGCGTCCTCGGTGGGGAGGCGGTCGAGCAACACGGTCAGCGTGCCCTGGCAGCCCATCTCCTCACACGCGAGGCCGAGCGCGTTGCACCCGGCGAGGCCGAGGGCCACCGCCAGCACCATCGTCTTCGTCCACATCGTCGCCTCCGCCCGGCCCCGTCCCCACGATACCTCCGCGGCTGCGCGGGCGCTCACTCGTCCTCGGCCGGCTCCCCGAACACGCGATACGACAGCAGGCGCGCCGACTTCGCGCGGGACGCCAGCGCGCGGAGCTGGTTGAGCGAGTTCGGGTCGTACAGGCTCGTCGCCGGGAGCAGCCCCAACGACAGCGGCTGGTGCCCGACCGAGAACCGCATCCGGTTCGACCGCTCGTAGGGCAGCGTGGCGTTGATGTGCACGGTGGCCACGTCGTGCCACGGGCACACCCGCGCGTCCCACTCGCGCAGGCTGTCCACCACGTCCCAGTCGTCGACCGCGTCGTGGAGCTGCAGCTGCAGCACGTGGTCGGCGCCGCGCTCCGCCACCCGCTGCTCCCACTCGTCGCGGAGGAACGTCGGCGAGCGGACCTCGCCCGGAACCCGGTGCTGGTTGATCGGGCGGGCGAAGTCCCAGTCGTTGGGGAAGCCGTGGTCCGGGACGCGGCTCGCCGGCAGCAGCCGGAAGCGGACGAAGCGCTCCACGCCGTCCAGGCCCTCGAACCGGGACACGGTCTGCGTGTAGTAGTGCAGCAGCGCGTAGGACTTCACGTCGCGCCGCACGCCCTGCTTCACCGACTCCCACGCCAGCGGATACTTCTGGTAGTACCAGCCGTCTCGGCGGATGCGGCCACCGGTGTCGAGCTTGCCGAAGTCGTAGAACATCGCGGTGTTCGAGAACAGCGACGTGCAGCCCGTGTTCATCTCGAGGTCGAGCGGGGACTCGTAGTCGGCGTCTGCGAACTTCAGCGAGGCGCTGCGCAACAGGAGCCAGGCGTCGTCCTGGAACGTGGCGGACGCGTGGCGGATCCGGCACGGGAACGTGCGCCCCGGGCGGAAGAACGCGTGGGCGGGGAAGGTCGGGGCGTCGACGACCCGGATCTCCCCGGTCCCGGCGGTGCCGAACAGGTGCGACATGCGCCGCCGGGTGAAGAACGCGTGGGCGGTCAACAGCCCGACCATCGTGTGGTCGGCGACGCGCCACGCAGCGTGATCGACGAGGGCGCGGGCGGAGCGACGCAGGGTCATGGGGCCTCCGGGCGAAGGGAGCGGACGAACAACGGGAGGCCGTCGGGGGCCTGCGGCAGCGGCGCGAGCGCCGTCTCCGGCCGGTACGACGGGTGGAGGAGCTCGAGCTGGGTGAACCGCAGGACCGACGACACCACGGCGAGCGTCAGGAGCTCCGACGCGCCGGCCGCCAGGCACAGCCGCGGAGCCATCCCGAACGGCGCCAGGCTCCCGGGGGCACCGTCGGCGAACCGGTCGGCGTCGAACCGGAACGGGTCGGAGACGCGCTCGGGATCGAAGTGATCGGGCACCGCGCTCACCAGCACGAGCTCGCCGCGGCGGATGCGCTTGCCGTCGAACGCGAAGTCCCGCCGCGCGCGGTACCCGAGGCCCAACACCACCGGGTACCGGCGCAGGGCCTCGAACCACGCCGCCCGCAGCGTGCGCATCCCCCGGAGGCGCCGCGCGTCCGGCGGTCCCGCTTCCCAGGCCGCGTCGACCTCGGCGCGGACGCGGTCCCCGAGCGCCGCGTCGCGCGTGAGCTCGAACAGCAGGTGGCTCGCCAGCGGCCCGACGTACGTCGCCGCGCCGCACAGGGCGTAGAGGCTGGCCCCGACGACCTCGTCGGCGCTCAACATCGCCCCCTCCGCGGTCCGCGCCTCGAGGAAGGCGTCCACCATCGACCCGCCGGCCGGCGCGTCCCCGCGCGCGTGCCTCGCCACCACGGCCGCGACCGCTGCCTTCACGCGCGCCTTCGCCAGCTGGTACTCCGGCGCGCGGAGCGAGCGCTGCGGGCGGGTGCCCACGACGACGTGCAGCACCCCGAGGCCGAAGGTGTCGAGGTCCGGGATGATGTCGCGCAGATCGATCGGGGTCAGCGCGGTGAGGACGGCGCGGGTGGCGAGCTCGGCGCACAGCGGCACCATCGGGGTCCGGGCCCGCGTCCGGAGGCCTCGGACCCGCGTGCGCAGCGCCGCGCCCGCTGCGGGGAGGTGGGCCCCCAACACCTCGGAGGAGTAGCCGGCGCGCAAGAGCTCCCGGCTGCGCTCGTGTTCGGGGCCCTCCTGCGCGAACACGGGGACCCCGGTCTCGCTGACGAAGCCGTGGAACGTGCCCTCGCGGGTCAGCGGACCCTCCCCGTCGAGGCGCACGAGGCGCGCGGCGTCGGGCCCGGACAACACCGTGAACGGAGCCCCGAGCACCGGGTGGCGGACGGCGCGACCGAGCCGGGCGCCGTCGACCAGCGCCTCGATGGGCCGGCGCCAGAAGTCGAAGGTCGCCCGGAGCCGCGAGCGACGGCTCACCGGCGCCGGGCCCTCCGCCCGGTGCGCAGCGAACGGACACGACGCTTCCGACTGGGTCTGCGGGCTCTGCGCCATCTCGCCTCCGGGTGTGCCACCCGTCCCGGTTGTGGCACGCGCCGTCCGCAGGGACCATGGTGAACTTGTACCAGAGGTCAGGTGACGCCGAGGTCGACCTTCCATCGGCGCAGATCGCCCACCGTCGCGAGGACCGACAACCCCTCCCTCGCCGGGTCCGGCCGCTCGAGCGCCGCAGCCGCGCCCCGGTCTCCCGCGGCGAGGGCGACGAGGTGTCCCCAGGCGGTGCCCCGCGGCGTGGGCGGGAGCGGCGTCGGGCACGGGGACCGCTGCACCACCGCGACGGCGGCGTCCGTGATCCACGCGTCCCGCCCCGCGCGGGCGGCATCGAGGTCGACCAGCAGCGCCTCGACGGGCGCCGACCCGGCCCGGACGAACGCCCTGACCCGGAGCGCCCACCCGTGCAGCGCCGTGTCTCCGACCCGCTCGAAGGCGCGGATCGCCTCGGTGAGGACGCGGAGGGCGTCGTCGCGGCGCCCGGCCTCGTGCAGGACCTCCGCCAGATACACCCGGTTGCACGCCGCGAGGTGCGCCGCGCCCACGGCGAGCGCGTGGGCGACGCCTTCTTCGCCGGCCCGCAGGCCTTCGTCCACCCGACCGAGGTTCCCCAGCGCGTGCGTCAGGTTGCCGAGCGCGCTCGCGAGCGAGGGCCGGTGGTCGAGGGCAGCGAACCGATCCGCCGCCTGGCGCGACAGGGCCGCCGCTTCGCGCGGTCGCCCCCCGACGAGGGCGATGGCGCCGAGGTTCGCGAGCGCCTTCGCCTGGTGGACCTCGTCGCCGAGCTCGCCGAGCACGAGCAGCGCCGCGCGGGTGACCTGCTCGGCGTCCACGAGCTCGTCGAGCGCCTGGTGGACGAGGCCGAGCGACAGCAGGTCGGTTCCCTCCCCCGGCCGATCCCCGGCCCGGCGCCGCAGCGCGAGGCCCTGCTGGAGCACGGCGCGCGCCGCCTCCGGGTCACCGCCGCGGGCGAGCGCCTGGGACAGGTCGGAGCACACGACCGCGCGCTGCCGCACCACCGCCGACTCGGGGCAGGTGTCGAGGTGCCGTCCCGCTTCGCGGAACCGCTCGACCGCGAGGGCCCAGCGGCCGCGGCGCAGCTCCATCACGCCGAGGCCGTGTGCCCCGATCCCGAGCAGCTCCGGGTCTCCCAGGGCCACCGCCAGGCCGAACGCGCGCCCGGCGGTCTCGGCGCCTGCGTCGACCCCGCGGCGGTGGGCCGCCAGGGACGCCGCCTCCGACAGGGCCCGGAACCGGGAGACGTCGTCGGTCACGCGCGGATCGACGGCCGCTTCGTGGAGGCGGTCGAGGGCGTACGCCCAGTCGGCGGAGACGCCGAGCACGGTCGCCAGCATCCGCGCCACCTGGAGGGCGTCGTCGGCGCGCCCGGTCCCGCGCGCGTGGTCCGATGCGGAGCGGAGATCGGCCAGGCGTGTCTGGGCGGCGGTCCGGCCGTCCCCGCGCGACCGCCACGCCGAGACCTGCTCGACCCAGAAGGCCAGGTGCCCATCCTTCGCCGCCCGCGCCTCCGCGGGGTCCTCGGCCAGCCGCCGCGCGGCGTGCTGGCGGACGATCTCGTACATCCGGACCTGGCGTCCCCCGTCGACCGGCCGCGCGAGCGAGTGCTCGACCAGCGCCTCGACGAGCCCGACCGCGTCGTCGACCTCGGTGACGGCGGCCGCAGCCTCGGTCGTGAACCCGGTCCGGAACACGGACAGCCGCGCCGCTGCGGCTGCGTCGGCGGGGTCGAGGAGGGCGAAGGACCACGCGACGGCGTCGCGCATCCGGGCGGCCGCGTCCCCGAGCGAGGCGAGGTCACCGAGCCGCTCCAGGAGCACCTCGGGATCGAGGAGCCGCGCCCGCGCCGCCGCGAGCTCGATCGCGAGGGGGATCCGGTCCACGGCGTCGACCACCGCCCGGAGCACCTCGGGGGCCGTGTTCGCGGCGTAGTCCGCCCGCCGCTCCCGGGCGCGGGTGAGGAACAGCGCCACCGCCGCCTCGGCCGGCAACGGCCCGAGGTCGACGCACCGCTCCCCGGGCACCCCCACGCGCGCCCGGCTGGTCCCGAAGAACCGCACCCGCGGGAAGGCGTCGACCCACGAGGCGAGCACGGCCCGCGCCTCGTCGTCGAGCTGCTCGAGGTTGTCCAGCACCAGGAGCCCCCCCTCGAGCCGATGCAGGCCGCGCAGCGCGGTGGGGGAAGACAGCGCAGCGGAGACCGCCACCTCGAGGGCGGGCGCGGTCACCACCGTCCCGACCGGACACCACCGGCTCGCGGCGGACCAGCGCTGGGACACGGCGCGGGCCAGGGTGGTCTTGCCGATGCCGGGCGGGCCGAGGAGCGTGGTCCAGCCGGGGTCGGCGAGACTCTCGACGAGGGACTCCACCAGGTCGTCCCGCCCGACGAGGTTCGGCGAAGGAGGTGGTGGCGGAGGGGTCCCGGGCTCGAGGCGGTAGCCGTCGCCGTAGATCGTGACGAGCAGGCGCGGCTCCGACGCGTTGCGCTCGATCTTCGACCGCAGCCGGCGGACGGTGTTGTCGACGGTCCGCGTGACGACGTTCGACGAGTAGCCCCACACGGCGTCGAGCAGCTCCTGCCGCGAGACGGTCCGCCCGGGTGTCGCCGCGAGGTAGGCCAGCAGCGCCCACTCCTTGCCGGTCAGGTGCAGCGTCGTCTGGTCGCGTCGGGCGGTTCGGGTGGCGAAGTCCAGCACGACCCCGCCGTCGACCAGCGGAGGCGGGGGTGGGGCGACCAGCGGCAGCATCGCGGCACGGTACCACCGCCACCCGGACCCGGGTGACCTCGGGTGACGAACCGGCACCAGAGGGTGACCACCTGCGTGTCAGCCGCGCCCGCCCCGCTCGTTGGCTCCTGGCCGGGCCCGCTCACGATGGCGGTCTCGGGGTCGGGCCCCCGCCTCGACGTGGAGCTCGACGAGCTGGTGCACTCCTGCAAGCCGGGTCGGCCTGGCGAACGCGGCGATCCCGTAGTCCCGGGCCCCGCCGTTACACCCCGTGCGCCGCATCGAAGGCATGCGCGAGCGCATCGACGAACGCAGCGAAAGACTTCCCATCACTGCGCGCCGCAGCAGCCGGCCACCTGGTCGTCACCAGGTGCAGGTTGAACCGGTCGCGGACGCGGCCGAGCTTCTTGGGAGACGCTTCTTCGTCGAGCAGCGCCGGCTCCGAGGTCCACGCCTCGATCCGACCGAGCAACGCCAGATCCTTCTCTCGCCCGGCGATGGAAGCCAGCTCGGACAGGTTTCGATAGGTCCACGCCTCGAGGTGCCAGTGGGGGACCATTCCCACCAGCCGCGCGACCGCATTGCCCTTCCCCCGTGACGCGAGGTGCCGCTCGAGGGGCTCCACCACTGCCTTGCGAAAAGCGGTGGTGTTCTCGGACCGTCGCCGCTCGGCCCAGGGCACGTCGGCATCGAAGTGGAGCACCACGACGCCGTCCGGGTGCTCGGCCAGCCAGGTGGCGAGCCCGCGGACCACGCGGATGGCGTGGTGTTTGTTCTTGCCCGTCCCCTTCCACAGCGCCCGCCGGACGCTCCCCGACCAGTCCTCCGCCACCTGCGAGACCTCGGGGTCGGCGGAGGAGAGACCTGCCGCTGCCCGGACCAGTGCCGCCAACACGCCCGGTGCGTCCTCCGCGCTGTCTTCGCCCGCGACCGCGATCACCACAACCGCTTCTCGCGGAGGAGCTCGCTCACGTGCTGGAACCCGAGCGAGTAGGCCGAGTGGAACCGGTCCGCCTCCGTGTCCGTCGGGTTGCGCCACGACCACCCCTCGTCGGTGGGCGCACACAGGACGAGTCCACGCACCAGGTCGTGGGGTCCGTCGAATCCCAGGTGGTCCAACAACAAGGGGTTCTGCGTCGCGAGGATCCCCTGCCCGCGCACCTCACCGAGGCACGCCTCCAGCGCGTCGTGGTGGAGCCCGTTCGCCAGCTCGTCGGCGACGATGACCCCACCGCCCACCACCGCAGCGTGCCAGAAGAAGGCGAAGATGCGCTTCTGCCCGTACGAGAGCTGGGACCCGGCGATCGTCGTCCCACCGCGAAGGTCGAACTCGGTGTCGAAGCCCAGGAACGTGGAACGGTCGCCGCTCGAGCGCTGAAACCGTGGCCGCAGCGTTGCCCCGCGCACATCCATGGCGGCGCACATCCGCTCGGTCCAGGGCAGGTGCAGGGGGAGCGCCGGGCGCGCCCGGACGTCCTCGCCGACGGCGTCGTAGAACGCGCGGTGGAGGTCCCAGGGGACGTAGTCCAGGCGAAAGACGGAGCGGGCCGGGCCGATCTCCAGGCCGCTCGGACCCACCCCATCACGGTCCCCCTCGCCCCGCTCGATCGCCAGGAACGCGCCCAGCGACTCGTCGAACCGTCCACCGTCCCACCGGAGCTCGCCGGTCGGCGGCCGTTCGACGAACCGGTCGGTGGTGAACGGATCCCACTCGGGGCCAGTGGTCTGGTCGAACTGAAAACCACCTCCGCGGCTCGACGTTCCGGCGAGGCGCCACTGGCGTCGGTCGGACGACGCATCCGACCGCGTGAGCTCGTAGTGGAGGGTGTGTTCGCCGAGCGCCAGCTCGACGGAGACGTCCATGGCGGTCGGGTCGGAGGCGAACCGGGTGAAGTCACCGCGCACCGCGGCGTCGACGAGCAGCAACAGGTTGGTCTTGCCCCCGCCGTTCCGCCCCACGACCCCCACATGGTCGTCACCGAAGACCAGGTCGGCGGGCTCGGCGAGGTGGCGGTACTTTCGCACGGTCAGGCGCCGCAGCCGGCAGCTCGGGGCCATCGCGCGTCCTCCGACGCCGAGCGTATCTCGTCCACCGTCGACCCAGCGGGCGGCGCCGTTACCATCGCGCCAGCCAAGACGACGCTTCCGAACGCGGGGCCGATGCAAGGTCCGTGTGACGCGACCTGGGCAGCTGCGTCCGACGTCAGCCGGCGAGCAGCTTGCGCACCACGTCCTTCTGCATGTCGATCCGACGCCGCTCGTCGAACCCCATCCAGGTCTCCACACACACGCCCACGCAGCCGATCGCCTCCACGATGATCTCCGTCGAGCTCGTGGCGACCGGGTAGTACAGCGTGTCCCAGCGCTCCTCCTCGCGGGGGAGCTCCGCGTTCAGCGCCGCCACCACCTTCGTCAGCAGCGGTGGGCAGGGCGTGACGCCGTAGACCAGCGTCTGCCCGAAGGAGGGCACCACCGCAGGGTCGTAGCGCTTCTTCGACTCGTGCAGCGTCGCCACCAGCGCCGGGCGCTCCGCCTTGCACAGCTCCAGGAACGCGTGCGCCAGCCGCGGCTCGTAGCGGGCGTGGTCCGGGTCCCCGGGGAAC
>JBIKWC010000238.1:0-11590 GCA_044356535.1 Myxococcota bacterium | reverse complement strand
GCGGGGAGCACCTCCTCCTCGAGGAGCGAAGCCTGGAGCGGCAACCCCTCGAGCTGCAGGACCACCTCGCGCAGGCGCCCGATCCCCTGCCGATCCGACCCCACGCCCTGCCACGAAGCCAGGAACGATGCGTACGCCGGGCCGTCGACGGCGGCGATCTCCTGGCGCAGCGCAGCGAGCGTCCGGCGCTTGAGCTGGCGCAACACGTCGAGGTCGCACCACTCGCCGGGCCCCGGAGACCCGCGTTCCAGCTTGCCCCGCTGGTGCAGGGCGGCCAGGGCGAGGCGCGCGACCGACACGGGCAACGCGTAGCGGTGGGCGAACGCCTCGGTGGCGAACGGCGCCCGGATGCGCGCGAACCGGGCGGCCAGGCCTTCGAGCGCGTCGGGAACGGGCTCCAGGAACACGTGGGGGACCCCCGCCGGCAGCGAGACCCCGAGCGCGTCGCGGTAGCGTCCGGCGTCTTCGACCGCCACGAACCGCGCCTCTCCGGCGATGCGGACCTCGAGGATTCGGCGGGCCGCGGACAGCTCCGCGAGCCAGGGGCCGGGGTCTTCGGTGGTGCGCTCGACGAGCTCGGCCAGCGAGTGGTCCCCCGACCGGCGGAGGAGGTCGTGCAGGCCGTCGGCGTGGCGGACGCGGCGCTCGGGGTCGCGGTGCTGGAGCTCGGCCTCGACCGCGGAGACCGCGGCCGGATCGAGCAGATCGCGCAGCTCGTCGTCGCCCAGGAGCTCGGCCAGGAGCGTGCGGTCGACCGACAACGCCATCGCCCGGCGCTCGGCGAGCGGGGTGTCGCCTTCGTACATGTAGGCGGCGACCCAGGCGAACACCAGCGAGCGGGCGAACGGCGACGGCCGCTGGGTCTCGACCTCGTGGACGCGGATCTTCCGGGACCGGATCTGCCCGAGGAGGTCCTGCAACGCGCCGAGATCGAGCACGTCCTGCAGGCACTCCCGGAACGTCTCGAGGACCACCGGGAACGCGGGGTACTGCAGCGCCACGCCCTGCAGGTTCTGCGCCCGCAACCGCATGGCCCACAGCGGCTGCCGACCCTGGCGGGTGCGTTTGGGGAGGAGCAGGCTGCGCGCGGCGTTCTCGCGGAACCGCGCCGAGAACAACGCGGACTTCTGCAGCTGCTCCACGATGGCGTCGGTGATGCCCTCGGGGTCCGGGAACAGCTCCGACACCGGCGGCAGCTCCTCCACGTCGGCGAACCGCAGTGACAGCCCGTCGTCGCCCCACAACACCCGCACGTCGAACGACCGCGACAACACCGACTCGACGAGGAGCGCCCAGGGCGCGTGCACGCGGGCCCCGAACGGCGTGAGCACACACACCCGCCAGTCGCCGAGCTCGTCGCGGAACGACTCCACCACGATGGTCCGGTCGGTGGGCACGGCGCCGGCGGCGGCCTGCTGCTCGGAGACGTAGGCCACGAGGTTGCGGCACGCGAACGCGTCGAGCGGGAAGTTCGCCGCGAGCCAGTCGGCGGCGCCCTCCTTGCGGGTCACGACCTCGCGCAGCAACGCGCCGATGGCCTGCCCGACGAGGACGCTGCGGCCGGGCCGATCTCCGTGCCAGAACGGGAGCCGGCCGGGCTCTCCGGGCGCCGGCGTCACCACCACCTTGTCGCGGGTGATCTCCTCGACCCGCCAGGTGCTGGCGCCGAGGATGACGAGGTCGCCGCGGCGGGACTCGTACACCATCTCCTCGTCGAGCTCGCCGATGCGCCGGCCGCCGTCGCCGGCCATGAACACCCCGTACAGACCGCGATCCGGGATGGTGCCACCGTTGAGGGTCGCCACGAGGCGTGCGCCTTTGCGCTCGGTGAGCAGGTCCTCGGCGCGATCCCACACGATCCGGGGCGCGAGATCCGCGAACTCGTCGGTGGGGTAGCGGCCCGACAACATGTCGAGCACCGCGACGAACGAGCTGCGCGGCAGGTCGCGGTACGGGTACGCGCGGCGGACGACGGCGTACGCCTCCTCGACGGTGCGCTTCCCGTCGCAGACCATGGCCACGAGCTGCTGGGCCAGCACGTCCAGGCAGTTGCGGGGGACGCGGGTGGGCTCCACGGCGGCGTCGAGCATCCGGGCGGCGATGACCGCGGCCTCCACGAGGTCTCCGCGGAACTTCGGGAACAGCCGGCCGACCGACTGCACCCCGACCTGGTGCCCCGCGCGGCCCACGCGCTGCAGCCCGCTGGCCACGCTGCCCGGGGACTCCACCAACACGACGAGGTCGATGGCGCCCATGTCGATGCCGAGCTCGAGCGAGCTCGTGGCGACCAGCGCGGGGATGCGCCCGGCCTTGAGGTCCTCCTCGATCTGCGCGCGCTGCACGTGCGACAGCGAGCCGTGGTGGGCGCGCACCAGCTCCTCGCCGGCGAGCTCGTTGAGGCGCTGCGCCAGGCGCTCGCACAGGAGGCGCGAGTTGACGAAGATCAACGTGGAGCGGTGGGCGCGCACGAGCTCCAGGAGGCGCGGGTGGATGGCGGGCCACATGCCCGCGGTGAGCCGCTCCGGGCCCTTGGCCTCGCCCCCGACCCGCTGGAACAGGCCGTCACCGCCGCCCGGCGACGCCGGGGACAGGCTCGCCTCCATGTCCTCCACCGGCACGACCACGCGCAGGTCGAGGTCGGGCCGGCGGCTGGCGTCGAGGATCTCGACCGGCCGATCCCCACCCAGGAACGCCGCGATCTCCTCGAGGGGCTTCTGCGTGGCGGATAGACCCACCCGCTGGGGCTCGACGGCGGTGAGCAGGCAGAGCCGCTCGAGGGACAACGCCAGGTGGACGCCGCGCTTGGTGCCCGCGACGGCGTGGATCTCGTCGAGGATGACGGTGTCGACGGTGCGCAGCGTCTCGCGGGCGGCGGACCCGAGGATCAGGTACAGCGACTCGGGGGTGGTGACGAGGATCTCCGCCGGCTCCCGGGCCTGGAGTCGGCGGTCGCGGGCGGAGGTGTCGCCGGTGCGCAGGTCGACGCGCACGGGGGTGAAGGGAGCGCCGGTGCGGATCGCGGCGTTCTGGATGCCCACGAGCGGGCCGCGCAGGTTGCGCTCGATGTCGGCGACGAGGGCCTTGAGCGGCGACACGTACAACACCCGCACGCCCGGGGGCCCGTCGGCGGGGCGGCGCACGAGCCGGTCGAGCGCGGCCAGGAACGCGGCCAGGGTCTTGCCCGTCCCGGTGGGCGCGAGGAGCAGGGCGTGGGGGCGGTGTGCTGCGGAGAGCGTGGGGAACGCCAGGGCCTGCACGGGGGTGGGCGCGGCGAACGCGCTGCGGAACCAGCTCTGGACCGCGGGGCCGAAGTCGGCGAGCGGGTCGACGGTGGACATGGGGCGAACCTATTCTGGCTCCGCCGAGCGGGTGGTAGCTTGCCGGTGGGAGGTCCGATGCGGTGGCTCACGATCGTGGCGTTGGCGGTGGGTTGTGCCGCCGACGACGGGAAAGGTGGGTACTCCGAGGACGACTTCAGGGAGGACTTCGCTGCGGCGTACTGCGACCAGCTGGTCGAGTGTGGTGCGGACCCCTGCGCGGACGCGACCGGCACAGGCACGACCACGACCTCCCCGACCGGCGGGTGCACGTTCTCGGCGGACGCCGCCCAGGCCTGCATCGACGCGGCGTGGGCGTGCACCGAGGAGGTCGCTGGGTTCTCGTTCCCCATCCCAGCGGAGGTGTGCAACGAGGTGTTCGACTGTGGGACGACCAGCTCGACCACCCCCACCACCTCGACCAACTGAGCTCCAAGTCCACCTGGACGACCGACCGACCGTGGCCACGCCTCGACTCGGCGGGCGGGCGGGCCCGTGCTATCTGGGTCCCGCCGGAGGTTGATTCACATGGTTCGTCCTACCCTCGCTCTCCTCGTCCTGCTCGCCGCCTGCACTGGTGACACCACCGGAAAGGGCACGACCACCGAGTCGGACACCGACACCGACACCGACACCGATACGGACACCGACACGGACACGGACACCGATACGGACACCGACACCGACACCGACACGGACACCGACACCGACACGGACACCGACACGGACACGGACACCGATACGGACACCGACACCCACACGGGCGTCCCCACCGTCCCGTCGGTGCCCGCGGACGCCATCGCGCCCGGTGAGCTCGTGATCACCGAGATCATGCAGAACCCGTCGGCGGTCATCGACGACCTGGGCGAGTGGTTCGAGGTGTACAACGCGAGCCGCGTCGACCTCGACCTCGACGGCCTCGTGGTCAGCGACGACGGCGGCCAGTCCATCGTGATCAGCGGCACCACCGTGGTGGCCCCCGGTGCGTACGCCGTGCTCGGCGGCACCGCCGATCCGGTCCTCAACGGCGGCGTCAACGTGGACGCCACGTACGTGTACGCCGACTTCCAGCTCGGGAACTCGACCGACGAGGTGGTGTTGAGCAACGCGGGCGGCGAGCTCGACCGCGTGGTGTACGACGACGGGGTCACGTTCCCCGACCCGAACGGCGCCTCCACCACGTTGTCGGCCGCTGCGCTCGACGCGACCAGCAACGACGACGGCGCCAACTGGTGCGCCTCCACCGCCGGGCCGCTCGGCGGTGGTGACTTCGGCAGCCCGGGCGCCGCCAACGAGGCCTGCGGGAGCGCGGTGGACGCCGACGGCGATGGCTTCGACAGCACCACCGACTGCGACGACAACGACCTCACCGTGTACCCCGGCTCCTCCGAGATCGCGGGCGACGGGATCGACCAGGACTGCGACGGGAGCGACCTCGCCGCAGTGGTGTGGGCGGACGTCGACGCGCTCCTGTCGGTGCAGTGTACGCCCTGCCACTACGCAGCGGCCGTCGGCAGCGGAGGCCTGTCGTTCGACGACCCGACCGACCTCGTCAACATCGCGTCGGGGAACTCGATCGGCGGCGTCGCGCTCGACTACATCGAGCCGGGTGATCCGCAGGCGTCCTACCTGTACCGCAAGCTCGAGGGCACGCAGGGCGCCGGCAACGGGGCCCAGATGCCGCGCGGCGGGGTGCCGTTCGACGCCACGGAGCTCGGCACCGTGGAGCAGTGGATCCTGCAGGGCGCCCTGCCGTAAGCGAGCGCGGGCCTCAGCGATGACCTGGTGAGAGACAGAGCCACCGGGCGAACTGCACGATCGGCGTCGGATCCTCGGGGTCCGGGTCGATCGGGTGGCCGAGCGCGGCCGACCGATGGATCGCCGCCGCCCGGGCGGTGCTGGGCCGGCGGGCCGCGAGCGCGCGCACGCGGAGGTGCTCGAGGGCCTGGGGCTCCGAGCGCCCGAGGGAGACACGGGCCGCCTCGCGGTGGAGCTCGACCCCGAGGGACAGCCCGTCCGCCCCCCCACCGACCAGGTGTCGGACCGCCAGATCGAGCACCCGCTCGGCGCCGGCGACGTCGCCCGCGAGGTGGGCGAGCACCCCCAGGTGGAACCGCGCCAGCGCCGCGTGAACCGCCTGCCCGCTGGCCGTGAACGCGGGGACGAGCCGCTCGAACGCCACGGTGGCCGCCTGGCGTTCGCCGCGCAGCACCAGGAGCGTCGCGGCGTTCCCGTCGAGCTCGAGGGCGCGCTCGGCGGAGAGCCTCGACTTCGCCACGAGGTCGCGGGCCCGGCCGAGGTGCTCGTCGGCCTCGTCCAGCCGCCCCCCGGAGAGGCAGGCGAGCACGAGGTTGTTGAGGAGGGTGAGCTCGTTCACGGGGTTCCCGAACTCGCGGGCGAGCCCCCAGGCGGCCCACCACGCTGCGCGCGCGTCCTCCCAGCGCTCCTCGGCGGTCGCCCGGTAGCCGTCGCCGACCCACCCCATCGCCTGGGCGCCGGGGGTGTCGGCCACCAGACCTGCGAGCGCGTCGTGGTGTCGGCCTGCGCCGACGGCGTCCCCTCCGTCCAACGCGAGCTGGAGACCGAGGCTGTGGAGGAGCCGCTGGTGGCGCGGCAGGTGACAGGCGTCGAGGGCGCGCTCCAACCAGGCGGACGCTTCCTGCGCCCGACCCGCGTCGACGAGCGCGCGGACCAGGGGAGCGCCGAGCTGGCCGATGGTCCCGCCGGCGTCGAGGGCGGCCTGCAGGTTCTCGGCGGCTCCCGGCTCGCGGAGCACGGACGCCGCCACACCGCGCGAGGTCAGCGCCCGGCGCAACAGGTCCTGGCGGCCGGACAGGCGCGCGGCGTCCACCACGGCGTCGAGCAGCCGGCGGTGGGACCGCAGCACCCCCTCGGTGAGGGCGGGCTCGGCGCCGGCGACCGTGGTCGCGACCGGGATCCCGGCGACGTGGCGCGCGAGCAGCCAGGTGCAGAACCGGTCGAGCGCGTCGAGCCCGGCAGCGGGATCGGAGCCGCCGGCCGCCTTCTTGCGCGCGCGGTGGTGGGCCACCCGGACCGTGCCCGGGCTCGTGTCCAGCGCCCGCGCCACGGCCTCCACGTCGAGCTCCAGCGATTCGCGGAGCAACAGGACGACGACCTCGTTGTCGGACAACGTGCCGAGGCCGGGCAGCAGCTCCCCCAGCCCGCACCGGGAGGGGGGCTCGCCGGGGTCCGCCTCGTGTTCGAACTCGCTCCCCTCGAGGCGACCCTGTTTGCGCACCACGTCGATCGCCAGGCGCCGGGCGACCACGCTGAGCCACGGCAACATCGGGGCGCCGAGGTCGGGGGGCGGAGACACCAGCGCCCGCAGGAGCGTCTCCTGCACGACGTCCTCGGCCTCGGCGTCGTCCACGATGCGCCGCGCGACCTGCCGGAGCCGGGGTCGGTACCGCTCGAGGTCTTCCACGGGTCACCTCGGCGGCACTGTAGCGTGGGTGGCGCCCCCGATCACGGCTGCCCGGAGCCGGCCGCCAGGTACTCGCGGGCCACCTGCTCGCGCTCCTCGGGGGGGACCGACGCGAACATCCGGAAGGCCTCTGCCTGCATCGCTGCCGATCGGGCGGCGATCTCGCCCTCCAGCGCCTCGCGCTCGATCGCGACATCCTCGCCGGACTCCCCTTCGAGCTGCGCCAGCCGCTGCCGGAGGGGGGTCACGGCTTGGTCCAGCTCCACGCGGAGACGGGCCAGGTCCTGCGCGGCCGCGCCCGGGGGCGGCGCAAGGTCCACCAGGGTGTGGTTCGTCGAATTGACGCTCGCGGCGCGGCGGACCGGCACCCCGATCGACGCGAGCTCGTCGACGGAGATGCCGCGGTCCAGCAAGAGCCGGATCTCCAGGTCGTTGAGTTTCGGATCACGGCCCTGGTGGGTCTGGTGCAGCTCCTGGAGCTTCTTCTCCAGCTCCGCCCGCGTGCCGGACCACTTCAGGACCGCGTCCGTGTGCGCCTGCAGGCTCCCCTTCAACACGCCACCGGCCCCGGACTCCACGTCCTTCCACGTCAGGGTGCCGTCCATGAGCTTGGGCAACAGGGCGATCGCCAGATCGAGCGAGCCCGATCCGAGCGCCTGCATGGCGGGGCTGCGCTGGGGGTCGCCGAAGACGTTCGCCGTCCACTTCGCGGAGAGCGCGGACAGGATCCCGGCGGCCAGGAGGTCGGCGGCGTTGCCTCCCCGGAGCGCGGCGGGATCGAGCAACACGTCGAGGATCGCCGTGGTGATCACGTCCGAGTGCAGGTCCTTGCCGGGCAGCTTGTCGACGCCGAGCTTCGCGAGGGCCTTCATCACGTCGACCGCGGCCTTCTCCCCGTCCCACGCCGACCCCTGCACCGCGGCCTGGGCCCCCGTGGCGATCAGCAGGGACCCGACGGTGATGCCGATCTTGGCGGCCACGCTGATCCCCGGGAGGGTGACCAGCTCGGCTGCCGCCTCCAGGGACTGCGCCTTGAGCCCGTCACCCACCCGCACCTTCGCGTCTTCGGCCACCCCGAGCGACAACGTGCTGCGCTGCTTCAGCGCCAGGAACTCCTTCCACGCCGCCGGGTCGCCGGCCTCGAGCGCCGCGGACTTCTCTTCGTCGTCGAGCATCGCCTTCGTCGCCGCCCGGGCGCGATCGATCCGGTCGTCGCCGATGGACGACCAGCTCGCGTCGCCGGCCTCGTTCAGCTCCCGGAGCCCCTTGCGCTCGAGTTCGAGCCGCTCCTCGGCGCGCTCCTGTCGCTCGGAGGCGGAGTAGTTCCGGGCGGGGTCGTACACCAGCGACGGGTCGCCGTTCGCCATCACCCGCAGCCGGGCCTCGGCGGCGCCCGAGACCTGGTCGTCGACGAGCGCCCGGACCACGCCCACCCCGGACTTCCCGGCGACGGCCTCGTACTCGTCGCCGTACCGCTCCTGGAAGGCGTCCCCCGCCGCTTCGAGCTCGGCGGGGCTCCGACCGGCGAGGCGCTTCTCCAGGCTCGCGGTGTCTTCGCCGGCGCCGCGCGTGGTCACGTACAGCCAGTCCTCGAGCGGCAGCGTGCCGGTCTGCTGCAGGGTGTCCAGGCGGTCCAGGAACCCGTCCCCGGTGCCCAGCCGCGCCACGTCGACGCCGCTGCTCGCGAGCGAGCGAAGGGAGTCGTGGCGACCCTCGGTGGCCCGCTGCACGGCCGCGTCGAGCTGCTCGGACCGGTCCCCCTGCTCCGCGGCGAGGGCGGCGCGGTGGTGCTGGAGTCCGTCGAGCTCGAGCTGTTGCGGGGCCGTGAGCTGGCCCCCCGGCGCGGTCAGCGCCCGGATCCGGGTGTCGACCGCCGCCAGCTCGGGGTCCTCCAGCAAGGCGAACACGCCGTCGGCGCCGTCGAAGCGCTTCGCCGCGGCCGCCTCGGCCACCCGCAGGGCGCGCTCCTCGTGGTCCTGGTGGCGGCGCTCCCGGTCGGCGATCGCGGCCTGCTCGAGGTCGGTGACGGAGACGCCCTTGTCCTCGAGCTCGCGGAGGACCTGCTCGGCCTGCGGCCCCCCGGCGTCCACGGTGGCGAGCCAGGTGTGCACCTGCAGCGCCGAGACCTGCCCGCCGTAGGCCTGGGACACCGTCGCGAGGGCCTGGTCCACGGCCACCTGGGTCTTCGCGCCCCGCCACTGCTCCTGCGCAGCGGCAGCGTCGAGCCCATCCCGCTCCTGGGGGGAGACCGCGTTCCAGACGAGGTCCATGCCACCGCCCGCGAGGTCCGCCATCGTCACCTTGTGCCCCTGCAGCTCGCGCCCGAGCTCGCCCTCGACGATGGACTCGGGCGTCGCGTCCTTCGGGTACTTGTCGCGCAGCTCGTCCGGGAGGTCGCGGACGAAGTTCTTGGCGAACGAGGCCTGGACGTCGGCCGGCGCCGCATCGAGGGCGTCGAGCACCTTCTTCGTCCGCTGCGCGTCGCTGTCGAGGTCCAGGTGGACGTGATCCCCCGCGTCCAGGAGCCCCTGCTCGCCGAAGCGGTTCGCGCCGTACAGCGCGAGGTGGGCCTGTTCGGCGAGCTCCGCGCCCCGCCACCGCGAGGACGTCGCGGCGGTGACCTGCTGCTCCCAGTCCTCGGCGCCCCGCGCGGCAGCGGTGGCCTTCGCGGCGGCGAGGGAGCGCGCGTCGGCGTCCGCGTCGGGCGGGAGCCTGGCGAGGGCGTCCGCCACGGCCCGCGACTCGACCTCGGCGATGGCCCGCTCGCGAGGGCCGGTGTCGAGCAGGCGGTCCCAGCGGTCTTTCAGGCGGCCTTCGCCGTCCATGGCGTCGGAGAGCTTCCGCCGCTGGTCCGCGAACGACTCGTCGTTGGCCAGCTCCACCAGCTCCGCCGACGACAACCCCTCGAGGATCGCGACCATCCCGGCCTCGTCGGCGTCGAATTTCGCCGCCAGCCCCGCCGCGCCGAACGGGTTCGCGGTCATGGAGAAGTCCTTCGCCTTGGGCAGGCGGCGGCTCACCTGTCGGAGGTGCTCGCCGGTGGTGAGGTCGTCCGTGCGACCGTTGCGGAGACCGCTGGACTCGAGGAGGAACGACGGATCCGCCGCAGCCCGGCGCAGGGCGGCCTTGGCCCCGGCCACCCGGTCTCCGTCGAGCGAGGCCATCGCGACCCCGTACTGCATGGGATCCAGTTGCACCGCCAGCTGCCGCTCGAAGTGCTCGCGGGCCGCGTCGCGGTCCTCGAACCCCTCCAGCTCGGCCATCCGCTCGAAGAAGGCCCGGGCCTCGGCGGCGTTCATGCCCTGCACCGACTGCAGGAGCTGCTCGGGGTCGCCCAGGGTGTCCGCGTCCAGCTGCGCCAGCGCCTTGCGGCACCGCTCGTCGCCCGCCGCCTTGCTCGCGGCCCGCTGCGCCTCGCTGGGGGCGCCCGCCGCGGCCACCTCCTTCGCGTCGCGGAACAACGCGTCGAAGAACCCCTCCTCCTCGGGCTCCTCGCGCTCCACCTCCTTGCGTGCGGGCCCCGACGGAGCATCCACCAGGCCGCCCGGCCCCACCACCCAGTCCGGGATCGGCGCCCCCGCGTACCGCGCCGACACGGCGGCGTTCCAGGCCACCCGATCGTCGACGAGCCCCGTCGGGAGCTCGTGCTCCAGCGCGTCCCCGACGTCGAGCAACCGCTCGTCGAACCCGAGGTCCCGGAACCGCTCGAGCGCGTCCGGCGGCAGCACCCCGATCAGGAGGTCGTCGACCTCGCCCATCCCCCCGCCCGAAAACCCCTCGTCGCGATGCAGGGCGAGCCGCTGCGCCGGGGTCAGCCGCTCGAGGAGCCCGAGGGCGCGAGGACCGTCGGGTTCGCGCTCACCGCCCAGCAGGCCCACCGCGTTGCGCAGCGCGGTCTTCGTGGCCTCCACCACGTCACCGGACAGGTGGGCCCGGGCCTCCACCTCGTCCGTGGGGCTGAGCTGCTCGAGCCGCTCGTCGAGCGCGAAGCCGATGACCGTGCCCTCGGGGTCGAGGTCGCTGTCGGCGCAGGCCTTCACGAACCGCGCGACCTCCGCTGGACCCTCGAGGCCGTGCATGGCGTCGAGCGCCTGGGTGGGGCTCACGGTGGCGCCCCCGAGCGCCGCGCGCGTGGTGGCGGCGGCCGCGACGATCCGGGCCTCCCGATCCGCGAGGGCCTCCTCCCGCGTGGAGAGGCCGGCTGCGCCGTCCAGCACGGGGAGGTCCACGAGCTCCAGCGCCGGGCGCTCCGCCGCCTCGAGCGCGATGCGGGCGACGTGGACAGCGAGCTGGGCGTCGCTCCGCTGCAGCTGGGCGAGCTCCAGCGCGAACGATGCCTCACCGACCCGGGCGTCGAGCGCGAGCAGGTCCTCGTCGGCGCCCGTCGCGCGCGCCGCCTCCGCCATCACCACCGCGACCTGCGCAGCCGCCACGGCAGCGTCGGCGCCCGCGACCCGCGCCTCGGCCGCCGCGACCCCGGCCCGCGCCTCGTCCACGGGCGGGTTGGGGGGCGAAGCCGCGAGCTGCTCGGCGCCGAATGCGTTGCCGAAGCCGCTCCGGGGGGTCGCCGTCTCGGGGGCGGCCTGCTCGTGGTCGTGGTCGTGGTGGTCGGTCTGGGGGGGCGCGTACTGGTACACCGTGGCTCCGGAGGCTGCTCCCGGTGCACGGGCGAGCGACCCCCGGCGTTAGCGAGGCGCGAAATTCTCGTGTCGATCGTGTGGGTCAGGGGCTCCGCCCCCGACATCTCCGCGGAGGACCAGTCCCCCGCACCCCCTGCCAGGGGGCGCTCCCCCCTGGACCCCCCGCGTACCGAGGCTGATCGAGCCTG
>JBIKWC010000030.1:0-42985 GCA_044356535.1 Myxococcota bacterium | reverse complement strand
TCCTCGGCGGCCTGCCGGGCGCCGTGTTGGCGGGTAGCCCTGTCCCGTTGCTGACCTGGTGTGCAATCACCCCGTTCCTGCCGGGTCGAGACGGCGCCCTCTCCTGGGCGCTCGGCCCGGTGATGGCGACCTCGACCCTCATCGCCATCCAGGAGGTGCTGAACGGGTTCCGTCCTCCCGATCACCGAGTTGTCGCCGTGGCGCTCGCGCTGGAGGTGGCGGTGTTCGGCCTGGCCAGGTGGTGGCGGGCCGGCGAGCCGCTCGTTGGTCCCGGTCGGGGACGGGCCGTGGCGCTGGCCTGGCTGTTCGGTCTGGTGGTGCTGGGCGTCCTCACCGTTCTGCTCGGGAGCGTACTGCCCCTCGCAGCGCTGCTCCCGCTCGTGATCCTGGTGGGGTGGTACTGGACAGGGCAGCAGGAGGTGCGGCCCCTCGGAGTCGACCCGACTCAATGAGTGTTCCGCTTCCGTCCAGTCCTGATCGAGGCTCGACCTACTGGAGGTCGTACTCCACCTCGACGCTGAGCGTCAGCGGGATCGACCCGGGCGCCTTCGGCGCGCTGACGTCGTCCACCTCGGGACTGGCCGCGTAGGCGTTGACGTTCGCCCCGAAGCCGCCCCCGCTCGAGCCGCCCCCTTCGAGCACCGTCCGGACCGCGCCCAGCCGCACCCCGAACGCCGCCGCCATGGCCTCGGCCTTCTCGCGCGCGGCCCGGATCGCCGCCTCGCGCAGCGCCACTTTCCGCTCGACCATCGACGTGTCGTAGTAGACCACCTGGACGGCTTCGAGTCCGTGGGCGGCGGCGAGGCCCACCACCTCCGGGATCCGGTCGAAGTCCTTGGTGCGGACGTTCAGTTGCTGGCTGGCGTAGTACCCCGACAGGCGACGACCGGATTCGTACGAGCCGTACTCGGCCTGGTAGCGGGTGGCGCCCTGCTCGAGCCGGAGCCCGGACTTCGGGTCCAGGGACCGCTCGAACGCGGTCACGTGGGTCGACAGGGTGGCGTGTGCCTTGGTCATCGCGGGGTCGCGGGCGGCGAACGTGAGCTCGACGCACGCCTCGTCCGGTACGAGATCCACGCGCGCAGTGCCGACCACGCGGAGGGACCGGGTCGGCGCGGCGGCGTCGACCACGGCGGGGGCCGCGTGTGCGGAGAACGAGAGCACCGAGACCAGGGAGAGCGCGATGAGGGGAAGCATGCTCCCTTCTACCCCCTCTCGCGCCTCCGTCTGTAACGGATCGGTCAACCGTGCTGGGTCCTACTTCTTCCGGAGCCGCTCGATCTCGTCCATCACGTGCTCCATGCGGGCCGCGAGGGCGTCGTACGGCGCCGGGGTGGCGAGGTCCACGCCAGCGTCCTTCAACAGGACGTAGGGATCGGCGGAGCCCCCGGCCTTCAGCAGGCCGAGGAACTCGTCCACGCTGCCCTTCTGCTTCTTCAGGACGCGCTCGGCGAGCAGCGACGACCCCGCCAGGGAGGTGGCGTACTGGAACACGTAGAAGTCGTAGTAGAAGTGGGGGACGTACGCCCACTCGCGCGTCCACACGTCGTCGACGAGCACGTCGGGGCCGTGGTACTTGCGCAACAGGTCCGCGTACATCCGGGTGAGGACGGCGCCGGTGAGCGGCTCCCCGCGCTCGACGACCTCGTGGATGGCGAGCTCGTACTCGCCGAACATCGCCTGGCGGAAGTACGTGAGGCGCAGGCTCTCGAGCTCGGACCCGAGCAGGAACAGGCGCTCCTCGTCGGTCTTCGCGGCCTTGCGGAGGTGCTCGGCCAGGAGCGCCTCGTTGAAGGTGGAGGCCACCTCGGCGACGAACGGCGTGTAGCCCGCGGTCGCGAACGGCTGGGCGCCCATCGCGTAGTGCGAGTGCATGGCGTGGCCGTACTCGTGGGCCAGGGTGACGGCGCCCTCGAGGTCGTCGTTGTGGTTGAGGAGCACGTACGGGTGCACGCCGTACGCGCTGTCGGACATGTAGGCGCCGCCCACCTTGCCGGGCCGCGGGTAGGCGTCGATCCAGCCGCCCTCGAAGCCCTTCTTCATCGCAGCGACGTAGTCCTTGCCGAGCGGCGCGGCGCTCGCGAGGGCCAGCGCGATGCTCTCGTCGAGCGGGAACTTGCGGTCGGAGCGCACGACCGGCACGTACAGGTCGGCGTACGTGAGCTTCTCGATGCCCAGGAGCTCGCGGCGCAGGCGGAAGTATCGGTGCAACGTCGGCAGGTGGGCGTTGGTCTGCGCGACGAGCGTGTCGTAGACGGCGCGCGGCACGAAGCTGTTGTCGAGCGACGCCTCGACACACGAGCCGTACCCGCGGGCGCGGGCGTTCATCCAGTGGACCTGGACCTGAGACGCGAGGAGCCCGCCGAGCGTGCCCTCGTACGCCTGGTAGGCCCCGAAGAAGCTGTCGAATACGAGCTTGCGGGTGGCGGGGTCCGGGTGGGTGCGCAGCCGGGTGTAGTCCTGCTGCGCGAGGCGGGTCTCGGTGCCGTCGGGCAGCTTCACGGTGGGCCAGGGCAGCTCGGCGCTGGTGAACACGGTGTACGTGGTGCTGGGCGCCTGCGCGACCGGGGCGGCGAGCGCGAGGATCTGCTCCTCTCCGGGCGGCAACACGTGGGCTGCGCGACGCAGGATGCTGCGCAGCGGGTACTGCCAGGGTTGCAGGCGGGGCTCGGCGGCGAGCCAGGCCTCGAGGCGCTCGGACCCCAGCGCGACGAGCTCGGGCTGCACCCACGACGTGGCCTGCGCGAACGAGGCCTGCAGGACCTGCACGGCGCCGTCCTTCTCGGCCCACGCGGTGTCGCGGGTGTCGGCGGAGACGTGGTTGCTGCTGTACGACGCGAGGCGGCCGATGGCCTGGGCCACGTCGCTCTGGCGCTGGAGGCACCCGTACAGGGTGGCGGCGTCGGTGCCGAGCTTGCCCTGGCAGTCCCCGAGGCCCTGGATGGCGACCTCGGTCTCCTTGCGTGCGGCGTCGAAGGCGGCTTCGGTCGGGTACAGGTCTTCGAAGCGCCAGCGATCGGGACCAGCGGACGCGAGGGACGATGCGAGCATGAGGATCACGAGGCCTCCGGGGCCCCGGTCACCCGGACGGAGGCCACCGGCAACCCGGGTGGGGTAGCGTGGCCCGGGAGGTGGACGTGTGGGGCACCAGCAGGGAGCCGTTCGTGCGGACGGCGTTGTTCGGCGGCGTGGGCGACGTGTCCGTGTGGGACCTGCTCCAGGGCCGCGCTGCGCCCCCGTTCGGCGCGGTGCTGGCCTGTGAGCTCGCGCCCGGCGGCAAGGTGGGGCGGCACCGCCAGCAGGAGCTCCCGGAGGTCGTGATCGGGCTCGAGGGCGACGGCGTGGCGGGGGTGAACGGCGCCGAGGTGCCGCTGGGCCCCGGCGACGTGGTGCACCTGCCCCTCGGCGCCGTCCTGAGCCTCGAGAACCGGTCCGCGGAGCGCCCGCTGCGCTACCTCATCGTGAAGGCCGGCTGACTCACGGCTTCGGGTGGCGGACCTGCTCGAGCGCGGGGTCGAGGTCGAACTTCGGGGACCACGTCGGCGTGTGGCACGAGGTACACAGCGCCTCGATCACGCAGACCGGGCAGCTCTTCCCGAGGCCCTGGATGTTGTCCTTGCCGCCGCCCGCAGCCACGTGGCGGTCGCCCGGGCCGTGGCACGACTCGCAGCCCACGCCCCCGAACGTGTCGTAGTCCGCCACCCGCGGCGAGGGCGTGGCCGTCGACGCCTTCCCGGTGGCGTGGCACCGCACGCAGTCCGCGCGGTCGGCGCCTTCGGTCGCGAGGCTCGCCATGCCGGCCGCGTGGGGGCCCTGCGCCCAGTGGTCGTACTGCGCGGCGTGGCACTCCCGGCACTTCGCCGAGCCCACGTTGGGCCCCTCGCGGAAGGCCAGCAGCTCGCGGGGCGCGTCGCCCTCCCACAGGGCCTCCATGCGGGCCTCCTTCTCCGCGTCGGTGCGGTGGTCGGCCGAGAAGTGGTCGATCAACGGCAGCCCCTTCTCGACCGTGAAGGCGATGCTGTGGTCGGCGTCGTGGCAGGTGTCGCAGGTGGTGCGGGCGTCCACGCGCTGGCCATCGTGGGGGCCACCCGGTCCGTGGCACGACTCGCAGCCCACGTCCACGAGGTCGGTGGGCACGTCCGAGCCCCAGCCGCCGGGCTGCTCGTGCCCGGTGACGTGGCACCCCACACACTCGGCGGCCTTGGTCTTGCCGCGCACCTCGAGCGTACGCCAGGCGACGGAGTGGTGGGTGAGCCGCCAGCTCTCGTGTTCGGTGAGGTGGCAGGCGCCGCACAGGTTGTTGCCCTGGTACTCGCCGGGCGCGAAGACCGAGAACAGGTCACCGCGGATCCGCCCCTCGACGAGGCCGTCCCAGCCGGGGAGGTACGGGTACCACAGGTCGCGCGCCTCGAGCTTCGCGGCGCCGCTCTTGTCGCGCTTGCCGGGGGACTTCGGGGTGGCGACGAGCATCATGGACGGGGTGCTGCGCACGGCCATGCTGGTCCCGATGGCGCCGTCCTCGTCCACGAGGATGTCGTAGTCCGCGTGGTACTCGCGCCGGAACGCCGCGAGCTCCTGCAGGTCGGTGCCCGCCCGGACCACGCCCACCAACGTCGCCCCGGACTTCGGGAGCCGACCCGCGAGCGCGGACACCTCGGCGCCCACGTGTTGGCAGTGGGAGCAGGTGGGCGAGAAGTAGAACAACACCACCGGGCCCTTCGCCGCGCGGTCCACGATCGAGGCCGGGAACGACAGCTCCGGGAACTGCTCGGCCCCGGCGACCAGCAGCGCCGTCCGCTTCGCGACGGTCCCCGTGGTCCACCCCCGCGGGTCGAGGTCGGCGGCGACGGCGACCGCCCCCACCGCCAGGAGCCCGAACGCTGCGGCGATGCGCCTCACCGGCCCCCCTCGCCCACCACCTCGTCGGGCTCGACCTCCGGGTCCTCCTCGACCGCGGCGCCGGCGTCGGCGGGCACGATGGGGGGACGGGGCGGCCGCACGAACTTGCGGTCCTTGCCGATGACGGTGGACTTGCGCTGCTTGCGGGCGGGGGTGGCGCGCTTCGCGAGCTCCTCGGCGTGCTGCACCTCGAGGGAGGCCGGGTCGATCCCGAGCCGGAAGCCGCGCGCCTCCTCGGCGTAGCGGCGGGCGAAGGAGCGCGTTCCGTCGAGCTCCACGGCGTCGGACAACAGGCGGTAGGCCGCCTCCCAGTCCTGCCGGGCGTGCGCCTCCATGCCCTCGGCCTCGAGCTCCGCAGCGACCGCAGCGGCGCGCTCCGCGTACTCGGGGGTCTCGAAGGTCCACCGCCGGGCGCGCAGCAGCCGCCGCACCTGCTCCACGCGGTCCTTGCCGTCGCTCGACACCGCCCAGCACCGCGAGAAGGCGCGCTCGACGTTCGGGAGGGTCTCGTTGCGCCAGTCCCGGTCGCCGGCGCGGTGCTGGAGCGCCCGGGTCCAGAAGACCTCGGCGGTCTCGCACGCGCCTGCATCGGCGGCGCCCAGGGCAGCGAGGCGCGCCTCCTTGGCGGCAGCGGCCCGATCCTCGAGGGACAACACCACGAGCGCGCCCGGGTACACCAGCTCCCCGCGGGCGAACACCGCGGGGCGCTCGGCGGTGCCGCCCACGTGGACCCCTTCGGGCAGCGCCGTGCCTTCGACCGGCGCCAGGACGGTGCCGTCCTCCCAGGTGATGACCACCCCCAGGTCGTACGTACCGGGCTCGAGCTGGCCGACCTGCAGGGTCACCGCGCCCGCGAACTGCTCGTCGGCCTTCCAGTCGTGGGGCCACAACCAGTCCCAGGCGGGCGGGACCTCCCACACCTTCGCCACGGCGCCGTCGGCCGAGGCGAACAACAACATCCGGAAGTCGTCGTCCGTCTTCTTCTTGTATTGCGCGACGAGCGGGTTCCGCAGACCCACCTCCACCTCGACCTTGCGCGTCGCGCCGGGAGCCGCCGGGACCCGCGGCGGGTACACGATCACGCCGCGGTCGAGGGTGACGCCGGTGGCTTCGTCGCGGGCGCCCGGTCGGACGAGGAGGTCGCGGCGGAGGTAGTTCCCGATGTGGAACTGGCCGGAACCGGCGGGGAAGCCTGGGATCTCGACGTAGTCGCGCTTGAACTCGGGGTGGCTGTTGATCTTGACGTTGGTGGCCCACCCGCCGTGGATGTGGATGTAGGGCGGCTTCATCTCCTCGAACACGTACTCGCGGACGAAGGGCTTCTCGAACTTGTGGTGGGCCCACGGGATGTCGACGAGGCCAGCGATGTCCATCATCCGCCAGTCGGTCCACACGAGGTGCGCCCCCATGTCCACGTCGAGCGAGACGATGGGCTCCCGATAGTTGATCCGCTCCATCGTGCGGCGGACGAACTCGATGCGGGGCTTGATGCCGCGGGGGGACGGGTCGGGGCTGGACGCGACCTTGTAGGTCTGGATCAGGTTGGCGGGCAGCTGCGCGAGCACGAACAACACGACCATCGCGGTGGCCAGGGGCGTCCACAGCCGCTCGTTGCGGCCCTCCGTGTGGAACACCTCGTCGAAGTACCGCGCGAAGGCGTCGGCGCCCCAGGCGAACAGGAACGACGCCGGGATCGTGGCCATCGCGAACCAGCGGTAGCCTTTCATCCAGTCGCCTTCGGAGTACACCGCGAAGAACACGGCGGCCCAGCAGGCCCACCAGCAGAACATGCGGATCGCCCACCGCTCGAGCCCGAACGCGAGCAGGCCGAGCGTGGGCGCCAGCGCGATGAGCACGTACGGCGGGGCCTTGGTGAACCAATCCGGCACGGGGACCAGGTTCGGGGCGTGCCCCCAGTACCGGAGGAGCTCGCTCAGGAGGTACAACGCCAGCGCGACGGCGCTGCCTGCGGTGAGCAGCGTGCGGGACGGCCGCGGGTCGGTCGCGCGCAGGCCGAGCCAGAACACGAACCACAGGCTCGACAACACCACCAGCGGGAGGTGGCGCTGGTTGTCGGAGAGCTCGAGGGTGAACGCCAGGTACACGAACGTGGCGCCGACCCACAGCGTGCGGAGCCCGCCCTGGCCGAGGACGGAGAACAGCCACACCGGCAGGAAGAAGGCCTGCCCCATCTCGAGGAAGAAGTTCCGCGGCCAGTTCCAGGGCCGCTTGTTCCAGTCGAGGGGGCTGTCGTCCTTGAGCGACATCTTGGCGTAGTACGTCGTGGGGAAGGGCCACGCGAAGTACTGCCAGTGCAGGTACTGGTAGACGCCCCAGGGCACGAAGAACAGGCCGAGCCACTGCAGCGACGGGACCAACGTCCGGCGCTCCACGACGTGCCAACACAGGTGCGTGAACCCGGCGACCGCGGCGTACAGGATGCCTTCGGGGCGGGTGAGGGCGACGAGCAGCCACAACAGCGCCGACCACGGGATCTTCCGGCCGGGCTCGTCGTCGCGGAGCTCGCGGGCGCTCCGCCAGATGCCGAGCGTGAACAGGAGGTTCCAGAGCCCGTTCTCGAGGCCGGCCTGGCCCCAGATGGCGAACTGCGCGTTGGCGGCCAGGAACGCCGGCGGCAGCAGCACGACGTCGGTGCGGCGGCCGAAGACCTCCCGGGCCGCGAAGTACACCGCGGGCACGGTGAGCAGGCAGATCCCGAGCTGGATCCAGTGGGTGGCCTCCATGAGGTCGGCGCCCAACAAGCGGAACACCACGAGCACCGCGAGCCAGGTGGGGTTCGAGTACCCCTCGAGGCGCTCGAGACCCGGCTGGACGACCGCGCCGTAGCCGCGCGCGATGTTGTCGGCGAAGCCGAAGTCGATCGCCGCGTCCTCGATGTACCACCGGAACATCGCGAGGTTGTGCGCGACCGCGCCGATCAGGATGACGAGCATCGCGGCGGCGTGGAGCCGGCTGCGCATGCTCCACGTGCGGGGATCGAGGGACAGGTTGGACGACACGGTGGGCTGAATACCTGACCCCGGCGCTCGCCGCCACCCCCGTCTGGTCCGGGGGGTCAGAGGAGGTCGAGCATCGGCCGCGGGCAGCGCTCCACCACGAACTGGGTGGCGGCGGCGCCGTCCGAGAGGAACGACTCGGCGGTCTGTCCGACGAGCTCCGGCAGCCGCTGGCGGGCCTCGACGAACGCTTTCTGGCTCGGGTCCGGCGCCGCGGGTGCCTGCGGCGACCGCAGCGCGCGGAAGAACGTGGACTGCGGACCCAGGCTCACGCTCACGCGCTGGCCCGCGATGGCCTTGACCAGCAGGAGCCAGGGCCGTTCGGCGGCGTCGGGGTGCGCGAGCTCGAGGGCGTGGTTCGCGTGGGCGATCGCGCGGCTCCAGCGCCGCTCGCGGAGGTCGAGCATGGCGAGCGCGAGGTACGGCCAGCTCCAGGTGGGCTCGCTCTGCAGCGACCGCTCGTAGTGGGTGCGCGCCGCCGGGAGGTCGTTCAGGCGCCGCTCGAGCAGGTCCCCTTTCTTCGCGTGGAGCCGCGAAGCCAGCGCCCGCTCGTCCGCCAGCGCGATCAGGCGATCGAGGGCGGGCGTGACCTCCGTCCACAGGTGCAGGGCCTCGGCGGCCCGGCAGAACCCGCGCCAGTTCGCCGGGTCACCGGGCTCGCGCGCGATCGCTTCGCGGTATTGCGCCAGGCGGCGCGCGTGGTCCACGGGGACTCCAGGGGGATGCCCGAGCCCGGGCTACGGCAGTCCGAAGAACGACCACCCGACCGACCCGCGCCGCGGGATGGATGCCGTCAGGTCTTCGCGGGTGACCGCGACGCCGACCTGGTCGGGTCCGAGGGCGATCGCCACGCCGGTGGCCTCGTACGTGGGGTTCGACGTGTCTTCCGCGGTGAGCGTGATCGTCTCCACCGTGGCGCCGTCCCGCATCTGCAGCAGCACCTCGCCGGCGGTCGTGAGGCCCGCGAGCCACGACACGGTGCCCGCGACCTCGAGGTCGAAGGACCGCATGGACTCGCCCTCGAACACCGGGATGAGCGTGCTGCTCCCGTCCGTGCGCACCCAGGCGTCACCCGCGCCGTCGACCAGCAGCGTGTAGCCGTCCTCGCGGTCGCCCCACACCCAGTCGTCGGCCGTGACGTCGATGTCCGGACGCGGCGTGAAGGTGAGCCCGGCGAGCGTGAACTGCGCCACCTGACAGGTGCCGCCGCCACACACCTCGACCAGGGGCTCGGCCGGGGGGGCCGGCTGGTCGTAGAAGAAGCACACGTCCCCGCCCAGGGTGTCGCCCTGGTACGAGTTCGGGTTGCTGGACAACTTCCCGTGCAGGATCTCCGGTCCACACTCGACGGAGACGCCGCGGTCCACGCCTGCGTCGACGTACGCCGCGATGTCGGTGTCCATCACGGTGAGCGGGTCGCGGGCCTTCCCGCGGCTCTGGGGCTGCGTGGAGAACGACCCGCCGTTCTCGTAGACGACCGCGGCGTTGAGCTCGCCGTCGCCGCCTTCCGCCGTGCCGCCGATGGTCACCCAGTCGCAGACGGTGCCGACGCCCACGGTCACGGTGCAGGGCGACTCACCGGGGGTGAGGTCGCGCGCGAGGTCGATGTGCGGCGCCAGGATCTGGGGAGCGCCGGGCGGGAACACCCGCAACCAGCTGCGCCCGTCGATGCGGTCGGGGTCTGCGGCGCCGATCGCGGTGGCCAGGGGGATCTCGATCACGGCGCCGGCGAGCAGCTCGGTCTGCGCGAGGGGCAGCAACGGGCGGGACTCGAGCTTCATGGCGCCCACGAACACCACGAACGACGAGTCGTCGAAGAACAGGAGCTCGGGGTTCGACGGGCCTTCCCAGCACACGTCGCCTTTGCCGCCGATGCCGCCTGGGCAGTCGGTGGCGCTGGCAGCGAGCGGCCCGTCGCCGAAGTTGAAGTGCGAGCTGTCGACGAGCCCGTCGCAGTCTTCGTCCGCGTCCGTCCAGAGCGTGTCGTTGATGCCCGGGTGGAAGGTGTCGTCGAGGTCGTCGCAATCGCCCGCGGGGCCCGCGTACCAACCGGCGTCCTCGAGGCCCCAGGTGGTGGCCATCTGGTCGCGGGCGGCGACGTTCACGTCTTCGATGTAGCCGTCTCCGTCCTGGTCGAAGTCGTTGGCCCGGTCGCAGTTGGAGTCGACGCCGTCGTAGTAGGCGTCGTTCGCGACGTCCGGGTTCACCAGCGCGGCCTCGGCGAGGGTGAGCTTGGGGCGGAACTCCACGCCCACGTCGATGTCGGGGACGTCGGGGCCATCGGCGCAGTCGTCGTCCGGCTTGTTCGGCGGCGTGCGCAGGTACCGGACGTTGAACTGGTTCCATTGGTCGGCGAAGCCGGGTGGGATGTGGCCGTCGTCGTCCTGGTCGAAGTCGTCGGTGCCGTCGCAGTCCTCGTCGAACCCGTTGTACGGGCAGTCGCGCTCGCTGCCGTCGTCACACTGGGCCGTCGCGCCCGGGTAGATCGCGTCGGTGCCGTCTTCGCAGTCGCCCGGCAGCGCAGGGCCGTTGCCTCCGGGCCCCCAGGTGCCCACGACGGCGGACGGGATGGCGTAGCGGTCGACGAACGCCTGCACGTCGGCCTGGGTGATGGCGTTGGCAGCGCCGTCGTTGTTGGCGAAGTAGCCGTCCCCGTCGCGGTCGTAGTCGAGTTTCTGGTCGCAGTTCGTGTCGATCCCGTCGTACAGGACCTCGTCGGTGATCAGGCGGCCCGGGTTCACGAGCTTGGCGGCCTGCAGCGCGGCGGCGACCTGGTTCCCGGGCAGCGACAGCGCCTCGAGCCCGTCGTCGCAGTCGAGCGGGCGGCTCTTGTACACGGCCGGGTACGTGAGCGGACGCTTCACGCCATCCGCCAGCGCGAGGTAGTCCTCCTCGGAGATCCCGGCGTAGCCGTCGCCGTCGATGTCGACGTCGGCGTTGTCGACGTCCTGGTCTTCCTCGAGGCTGCAGTCGTTGTCGACGGCGTCGTAGGGGACCTCGGGGAGGTTGTCGGCGCGGAGCTCGTCCTGGTCGTCGCAGTCCGCGGCGAAGGGCACGCCGTCCTTGTCCTGGTCGAGCTTGTCCCGCACCTCTTCGTAGTGCTTCTGACTCACCCAGGTGCATCCTACGGCCAACAACGCCAGGACGCTGCTGAGACTCTGACGCATCCATCCTCCGGAGCCGCCATGGTAGCACGCGGTCACGGGGTTAGTCTCCGGCCCGAGGTGCCCGATGGTGCTGGCGTTCTGGATGGCCTGCGTCGACGATCCGTGGAACGGGGGCACGGCGCCCCTTCCCGAGGCGGTGGGCGCTCCCCGGGTGGGCGCGGCCGAGGGGCAGCTCCGCCTGCCGGTGGGTACGCCGCTGTCCGGGTACAGCGCCCGCTGCACCTGCCTCGGCGGGATCGGCACCCAGGATCTGCGCGAGGGCGCCTATTCCACGGCGTTCATCGAGAGCACGGGCGTCCAGCAGTGGCCCACCATCAAGGTGATCTGGATCTCGAACGGCGAGGAGGACCTCGTCATCACCAAGACCGACAGCATCTACTCGTTCGACGGCCTGGTCCTGGCCCTCGAGGAGCGCCTGTCGGCCGCCACGGGGCGCGATCTCCGCGGTCGCGTCGTCCACACGGCGAACCACACCCACAACTCGTGGGGCGGGTTCAACCAGGGCACGATGTGGTACCTCGGCTCCGACAAGTTCAACCGCGAGATCTTCGAACGGATGGCGGACCAGATCGCGTCGGTCGCGATCGACGCTCACGGCGGCCTGCAGGACGCGAAGGTCGGCGTCTCGTGGTCGAAGGACTGGGACCCGACCGACGCCGTGTACCGCGACCGCCGCGGCTCCAACGACGCCCTGCAGCCGTGGGGCCCCGACAGCCCGCACCTCGGCAAGGACCCGCACCTCGGCATCGTGCGCTTCGACACGCTCGCCGACGAGCCCATCGCCGTGCTGCTGAACTTCGGGATGCACGGCATCATCGGCAGCGAGCAGAACTCGCTCGCGTCGGGGGACTCGGGCGCCCACCTCGAGGTCGGGTTCGAGGAGACCTTCGACGAGCCCGTGGTGGTGATGTTCACGCAGGGCTCCGGCGGCGACGTGTCCCCGGGCGGCGTGCAGGAGGAGTACGCCCGGATGGAGTCGATCGGGGAGCTCGGCGCAGACCTGATCCGCCCGATCTACGACACCGTCGAGACCTCGGCGGCGCCGATGTCGATGGAGACCGTGACGCACGCGATCCACAAGCACCCGTCCACGATGCACGTGACCCGGGCCGGCACCACGGACCTGTACTACACGCCCTACGACGACTCGTTCGAGTACCAGGCGGACAACGAAGTCTACGCGGCCGACGGCTCGCTGATCTCCCCGATCGACGAGTTCAACAACCCGTACGGCGGCGTGTTCTGCGGCTCGGGCGACCTCGACCTGCCCATCGGCAACATGATCGGCGTGGACGCGTTCCCGTACGACCAGTGCCTCGACGTGGACCTGCTCTCCACGTTGATCGAGGTGTTCTTCGAGCTCGGCGAGGGCGGCATGACGCTGCCGGTGCCCGAGTCGCTCGAGGCGCTCACCACGGTGTCCCGGCTGGGTCCGGTCCGCACCCGCCTCCCCGACGGCAACACCGTCGATCAGCCGTGGCTCGTGGGCTTCTTCCCGGGCGAGCCCGTGTACTCGTTCGGCGAGCAGTGGCGCCGCCGCGTGAAGGCCGAGCTCGGGTTCGAGCAGCCGATGATGATCGGGTACGCCCAGGATCACGAAGGCTACCTGCTGATGCCCGAGGACTGGCTCACCGGCGACTACGAGCCCGACATCGGGATCTACGGCCCGCTCGAGGCCGAGTACGTGATGGAGCAGGTCCTCGAGACCTCGGGCCCGCTGCTGCTCACGCCCGCCCGCGAGGAGGTCGACCCGTTCGGGAAGTTCCAGCCCACGAAGTACCCCGACGTGCCGCTGCCCACGGACATCCTCCCGGACGAGACGCCGGACGCCGGGACCCAGCGGTTCGCCCTCGACTCGTACCTGTGGACCCCGTGGGTGTTGCTGCGCGAGGAGGTCAACTACCCGACCGTCGAGGAGCTCACGTTCCCCGCCGAAGTGCCGCGGGTGCAGGGCCTCCTCCAGCTCGCGTGGTCGGGGGGTGACCCCATGGTCGACTCCCCCGAGGTGGTGCTCGAGCGCCAGGAGGGCGGGACCTGGACCCCCGTGACGAGCGGCTCCGGTCGCCCCGTCGCGAGCGGTCGCATCGACATCCTGCTCGCCCACACGCCCGACCCGCTGTACCCGGTCGCCGGCCCGCAGACCCACACGTGGTGGGCGGCGTGGCAGGCAGTGTCCCACTGGCAGGACCGCGCCGCGATGCCCCTCGGCACGTACCGGTTCACGGTCACGGGGCAGGCGAAGGACGGGGACACCGCCACCTGGCCGTGGTCGACGCGGGAGTACACGTTCTCCACCCCGAGCTTCGAGGTGGTGCCCGGTGCCATCTCCGTGACCGAGGACCCCTACGGCGCAGGCCTGTACCTGTCGCTGCGGTCGCCCGAGCGCGGCTACCGGCTGGTGCACCTGAACGGCGACGAGAACGGCGACAACCCCGTCGACGGCGCGGTCCACGTGGAGATCGACACCCCGTCGGGGACCCAGTCCTCGGACCTCGACGCGACGCTGGCGGCGCCCCGCAGCTTCGTCCCGCTGACGCTGCCTGCGGACTGGACCGAGGTCCGCGTGACGGACGCCGCAGGCAACCACGGGACCCTGAACCCGCTGCCGCCCCCGGTGCCGTAGCCCGAGGTGGCCGCCAAGCACCACGCCCGCTGGGTTCCCGGGCCTGCAGACGGCGCCGTGGCCGCTGCGGTCGGACCCGACGTGGCCTTCCTGCCGGAGGGCGACGGGGTGGTGGCGATGCGGTGGGCGCGCCGCGGAGACGAGCCGCGCTCCCCGGTCCTCGAGCTCGTGCGGGCGGTGTGGGCGACGACGCCTGCGCGAGCACACGCCACCCTGCGCCACCGCATCCGGCTCACCTCGGCCCCCGCCCCCTTCGACGCAGACGTGGTCCGGGTGGCGGCGCGCCGCTGGGCGCTGGTGCCGGCGCTCCCGGGCGCGACCTGCCCCCCGGTGCGGTGGCTCGCGCCACCCCCCGAAGCGCCGCTGCTGGAGGTACCGGGTGGGACCGCGGGGCTCGGGGAGTGGGTCCGGTGGGCCTCCTCCGCGCGCAGGACCCCGGAGGGCCCTCGGGCGACTGCCGACCGACCCGTGGTCGCGGTGCTGGTGGCGCAGGACGGCGCGGCGCTGGCCGCTGCGCACAACCAGGCGGGGCTGGACCGCAGCGCGCATGCCGAGGTGGCGCTGTTGCGCGGGTGGTGGGCCCGTTCGGGCAGCGTGCCGCCGGGTGCCACGCTGGTGACCACGTTGCAGTGCTGCCGGATGTGCGCTGCGTTGTGGGCCAGCTGCGCGCCGGACGACCTGGTGGTGGTGATGGCGGAGCGGGACCCGGGCCCCTTCGCGCAGGGAACGCGGCTCGCGCTGCGCGAGCGGCTGTGGGGACAGACATGACGACCTGGTTCAAGGCGCACGGCCTGGGCAACGACTACCTCGTGGCGCACGACGTCCCCGGGCCCCTCACGGCGGACGAGGTCCGCGCGGTGTGCGACAGGCACCGCGGATGTGGAGGAGACGGCGTGTTGGAGCCGGTGTCGTCCCCCGACGGGCTGGCGGTGCGCATCTGGAACCCGGACGGCTCCATCGCCGAGAAGTCCGGGAACGGGCTCCGGATCTTCGCCTGGTGGGCCCGCCGGTTCCGCGGTGCGCCCGCCGCGTTCCCCGTGTGGGTGGTGCCCGCCTCCGGTCCGGCGGCGCGGGTGACCTGTGAAGTGAACGGTGACCACGTGGACGTGGAGCTCGGCGCGGGGCGGTTGGTCGGGGCCCGCCGCTACGTGTTGTCCGGGGTCGCGCGCGAGGCGTGGGCCGTCTCGGTGGGAAACCCGCACTGTGTGGTGTTCGTCGACGAGGACCCCGACGCGCTCCCGTGGCGCGAGTGGGGCGCGCTGCTGGAGCGGCACCCGGACTTCCCCGCGCGCACGAACGTGCAGGTCGCGCGCGTCGAGGCGGGCGGGCTCGCGGTGCGGATCTGGGAGCGCGGCGCCGGCGAGACCAGCGCCTCGGGCTCGAGCGCGTGCGCGGTGGCCTGGGCCGCGGTGCACACGGGGCGCCTGCCGCTGGGGCGGGTGGAGGTCCGGATGCCCGGCGGGTCGCTCACGGTGACGGTGCGCGCCGACGGGACGTTGCGGCTCGCGGGCCCGGTGGCGCCGGTGGGGTTCTTCCTGCCGAACCCCGCAGCTACCAGCTGAACCAGCCCTTCCGCTTCTTGTAGGGCGCCAGCATCTCCTGCGCTTCCTTGTGGTTGGGGTTGAGCTCCGCCGCCACCTCGAGCCACTTGACCATGTAGTTCGTGTCCTGGTTGATCGCGGCGATGCGCGCGCGGAGCCACGCCAGCTCCGCGTTCTTCTCCTGGCGGTCTCCCGCGAGCGAGCAGGCGCCGAGGGCCTCGGCGTACTGGCCGTTGGCGTACAGGCGTTCGCCGGCTTCGACCACCACCTGTAGCGCGCGCTTCTCCTGCGCGGGGTCGTGGAGGGCCTTCGAGGCCGCCCGCAGCGCGCCGGGCCGGTCGTCGAGGTGCAGGTTGAGCTCGGCGTAGTCCATCCACCAGCCTGCGTTGTCGGGCTCGGCGTTGAGGCCCTTCTCGAGGGCGGCCATCGCGCCGCGGATGTTCCCGGAGCCTGCTTCGAGCTGAGCCACGACGCCGTAGATCAGCGGGGGACAGCCGGCCGTGTTCGACCACTCGTAGGCTTCGTCGAGCGCGCGGTCGTACTCGTTCATGGCCTCGAGCACGCCGAGCCGCTGGATCTCGCCCTCGACGGGGTTGCGGCCCCACCGGGTCTCGGCGGTGGCGAGCTTGAGCGCGAGCACGTACCGCCCGTTCTCGACCAGGGCCTGCGACGCGGCGAGGTAGTCACCGTCGGGGTGGAGCGAGGCGAGGTGGTCGTGGAGGTCCTTGTCTTCGACGGCCGTGAGGCCGCACCCGGTGCAGCGGTAGTTCGCCGCCTCCTGCGGGGCCTCGGGGTCCACGAGCTCGAGCGCGTGGCCGCAGTTCACGCACCGATCCTGGTACGGGAAGCCGTTCGAGATCGGGTACTTCTCGGTGCGGTGGACATGGCCGCACGAGGCGCAGAAGTACACGTCGGCGTACTGCTCGTCGATGACCCGCTGGGTCCACTGGAGGTCCATCGTCGGACAGCACTGGATGTCGGCCATGGCGCACGCCTCGAAGTGGGGGGGAGTGTATACGGGATGGCCGACCACGTCACGCGGTGCGCGGCGTTCCGGGCGCTGGGCGGGCGGACTCGGGGAGCAGCGCCTCCACGGCGGCGTGGGCGCGCTCCAGCACCTCGCGGGTGGTCCCGTCGACGCCGACCTGCAGGGAGGATGCACACGCCACGTGGACGGTGCCGGGGTGGAGGAGCGGGTCCGACACGGGCATGATCTCGCCAGAGCCCGAGATGGCCATCGGCACCACGCGGAGGCCCTCGACACACCCGAGGTACCGGTGGGTGCCGCGCAGGAACGAGCCCAACCGCCCGGTCCTCGTCCGCGACCCCTCGGGGTACAGGAGCAGGATCCAGCCCTCCCGGGCCAGCGCCCCCGCCGACTCGAGCGACTCGTGTGCCTTGCGGGCGAGCTCGCGCGGCGACAGCTTCTCGGTGTGGCCGAACTGCGTGGACTGCGGGACCGGCAGCGTGTTGAGGCAACCTGCCGCGACCCGGCGGAACAGGTCGGCGTACACCTTCGGCCCAGCGAGGGCGACGATGCGGTCGGCCTGGGCCTCGAACCCGTTGCGCACGAGCGCGGTGTCGGTCGCGTTGGTGTCCAGGTACGACGTATGGTTGCACGCGATCAGCGTGGGGCCGGCGGCGGCGGCGGCAGCGAGGTGCTCCGCGCCCGACACGGTCGCGGTGAGGATGACGTCGTGGGTCCATTCGCGGGACAACGCGCGGCACGCCGGGTGGGCCTCGTACAGGTGGTGCTCGGACCCGATCCGGCCGAGGTGGGTCACGAGCGACCGGCAGGTGTCGTCGGGCCAGCTGCGGACGAGCTCGGTGGTGCGTGCACGGCATCGCTGGGCGGCGTCGCCCTGGACGAACCCGGCGAGGAACCCCGGCAACAGGAGCCGCAGCTCCTCTGGGCCGAGGCTGGCCAGGAAAGAGGGGTCGAGGCCGGAGCGGGACTCCGCGTCGACCGGGGCGGTGTCGGTCACCCGTCCACCCGCACGAGCCGGCCGAAGTGGGGGAACTCCTCGCGGAGGAGCCGCTCGATCCCCTGCTCCATCGTGACGATCGACGAGGGGCAGCTGTGGCACGCGCCCTGGAGCTCGACGTACACGTCGTTGTTCTCGACGCTGACGAGCTCGATGTCGCCGCCGTCGGACTGCAGCGCGGGCCGCACCATCTCCTCGAACAGCAGCTCCACCTGTTCGCGGGTGAGGAGCGGAGGCCCTGCGAGATCCGTCGCGGGCGCCGGCGCGGCTTCGTGGACCGGGGCGGCGGGCGTCGTCGCGGAGGGGGGGGCGACGACCGCAGGCGCAGGGGGAGCGGCGCTGGCGCTTTCGCTGCCGACGGGCTGGCGCGGGGCACGCAGCCCCGCACGCTCGAGGAGGGGAGAGACGCGGCGGGACAATCCCTGCCGGACGCGGCTGGCGAGGCGACGGGTGAGGCTGGCCATGGGGGGGCTCCAATCGCTCCCCGTATCCCGCGGCAGGGTGGCTCGCTGCCGGGTTCGGGTTACCGGCCCGGACCCCGCCCGAACCCGGAGGCGCCGTGAGCTCTGCCACCCACCGGGTCACGCTGCGCGTGGTGAGCGCCGAGATCCGCCGGGGCGAGGAGTGGTTGCTGGTCCAGCGCTCCGCCCACGCGGTCCTGCCGCTGTTGTGGGAGTTCCCCGGGGGCCGGGTGCGCGAAGGCGAGACCGATCGCGACGCCTTGATGCGCGCGGTGCGCTTCCGCATCGGGGTCGCCCCCGCCGTGGGCGAGCGCGTCCTCGAGGTCCGCCACGAGTACGCGGACTACGAGGTGGTGCTGGCGGTGTACCGCTGCGAGCTCGGCGCGGACGAGCCCGTCGCCCGCTCCGTACAGGCGTTGGCCTGGGTGGCGCCCGACGACTTCGAGGACTACCCGTTCCCGCCCGCTGACCAGAAGACCGTCGACGCACTGCTCAAGGAGCGGGACGCCACCGACGCCTGAGCGCGGGTTCCGTCAGGGGCGCGTCTCGACCCCCCCGAGAGCGACCGCCGACTGGAGCGTCTCCTGGACGAAATCCAGCGTCTCGGGCGTGTTCCAGTCCTTGAGCAACGGCCCCCCCGAGCCCGGGGACTCGAGCTGGTACTTCGTGGTCTCCGGTCCCTTGGCCGACACGGAGACCACCCGCTCCACCCGAACCCCGCGCAGCCGGGCGAGCGGGAGCGTCACCGAGCGGTTCCACATCGTGGGCAACGGACCATGCGAGACGTCGACCGATCCGCCGCCGATCGACACCGTCGTCCGGTTCACGAGGTTCGTCAGCAGGTTGTACAACAGGAACGCGCTGGCCGGGACCGCGAGCGGGAGCATGCGCCAGGAGCTCCAGCCGACGGCGAGCGGGATCGCCGCGAAGAACAACTGCAGGGCGATGCCAGGGACGCTGAGGTCGCCGCTCCAGGGCAGGTCCAGCGCGACGCCTTCGGCGTACCGACGCACGGACACCCCCGGGGGTGGGAGAGGAGGCGGGACCGCGCTCACGGCCCCAGCCAGGTCGAAGACGTGGCCACAGGCGCCGCACCTCACCAGCGCGGCGACGACGTTGTCGGGATCGATGGGCTGAGCGCATTGAACGCAGTGCATGGGCGGTCGCTATTGTGGGGGAGTGTGTGGTGCCACGAGGACCTCGCCCCGCGCGAAGTCCCAGGTGAGCTCGAACCCGGTGAGCACGTCCAGGCCGAGCAGGTCGGGGGCGTACCAGGGGCGGGGCAGCGACACCACGTGGACGTCCGGGACGGGGTGGCCGGCGAGCGAGAGCCCGCGGGCGGACCAGGTGGACACCACCTGCCCCCCCAGGTGCCCCGTGCCCCGCACGCTGACGCGGCCGACCTCCTCGACCTCGATCGGCAGCCGGGCGGCGTCGATGCACGTGGAGCTCGCGCCCGTGTCGACCAGCGTCCACACCCGGGCGCCCGGGAGCTCCAGGGGCAGTCGCAGGCCGTAGCCCCGCCCCGGGGTGTTCCGGAACGGGATCGCGCCCACGAGGGTGTCCTCGGCCGGCTCGGCCAGGAGCACGTGGTCCCGGGCAGGCGCGAGCTCGAGCCGGAACCGCCGCAACAGGTCCATCCCCAGGACCCCCACCACCCCGTCGCCCAGGCTGCTGGTGGTCGGGAGGTCGCGCACGGTGCACCGCAGCCCGTGGACCTCGTGGCCCCCGAGGGCGAGCGTGGGGAGGGTCGCCAGCGACGCCGACACCCGACCGGAGGCACCCCGCACCGTCACCCGACCGCGGGTGGGGAGTCCGAGCTCGGTGACGAGGTCGTCGTCACACGTGGTCTTCGCGTAGCCGGTGTCGAAGAACCAGGTCCGCCCATGCTCGTCGAGGAGGTACATCCGTTTGGGATCGCTCGGCGGACGGCGCACGGGCACCGTGGCCGCGGGACCGTAGACCACCCGGACCGGGGGACGGCAGGCGAGGACCAGCCAGATCACCTGGTCGTGCACCCGAGACCGGGCAGGAGCGGGTCGGGGTTCTGCTCCTCCCAGAAGCTCTCTTCCTGCGACCAGGGGCCCGCGTAGGGGTCGGTGATCGTCCCGTCCGGGGCCTGGAACTCGAAGTGCAGGTGGGGCATCGACGAGTAGCCCGACGACCCGATGCGCCCGAGGACGTCGCCGCACCGCAGCTCGTCGCCCAGCGCCGGGACCACCGTCCCCGCCTGCATGTGCCAGTACAGCGTCCGGGAGCCGTCGGCGTGCTCCAGCGTGACCTGGTTGCCGACCATGGGAAACCCGTCGCAGCTGACGGTTCCGCCCTCGACGTGGCACCGGTCGTATTCACCGTCGTGGACGTCCACGACCACGCCGTCCTGCGCAGCTACGATCTCGACCGAACCGGCGTCCATCGCGTCGAACCCGCCCGCGAGGATGAAGTCGGACCCGTCGTGTTGGTCGTAGCAGTGGGGGAAGGCGCGCCCGAGGTAGTCCTGGCAGGTGGCGGAGCCGAGCAACCCGGTCTGCACCACCGGGTCGTGGTCCACGCCGATGCGCTGGCTGATCTGCGCGGGATCCGCGATCGGGAACCCGAACCGCAGCGGCTCGGCGTCCGCCCCCTTCGAGCCGACGAGGTCGAGCCCGGTCTGCCCGACGGGTTCGTCCGCCACACAGCCGGCGACGAGGCCGAGGAGCACGACAGTCCGCACGGAACCTCCACGCTGGACGAGGGTAACACCGCCGAGGACGCTGCAGCGGCGCGGTGTGCGACACTCCGGGCATGCCCCCGCTGCTCGGTACGTTCCTGCTGCGCGACGGCGCTCCGCCGCTCCCCGACGGGCTCCCCGAGTACACCTTCACCCTGTCGTGGGCCGGCGACGACGTGCGCGGCGAGGGGACGGTGCGGGTCCCTCACACGGGGACGGAGCCGCTCTCCGAGGTGTCCTTCCTGCTGCACGGCAACGACTCCGGCCTGCCGACGACCACGGTGCAGCGGGTGGAGGTCGAGGCCCGCGAGGTCCGGGTGGACGCCGATGCACGCGAGCTGCTGCTGCACGTGTCGCCCCCGGTCCTGCCCGGAGAGACGCTCGAGGTCGCGTTCACCTGGAAGGTCGCGCTGCGCCGGCAGCCCGCGGGGACGGACGACCTGCTGGTGCAGGGGCTCTTGCAGCTCGGTGGCCAGGGGGGCGGCGACCATGGGCTGCAGGCGGTGGGGGACGGCATCACCGTGTTGGCGGGCGGCTTCCCGATGCTCGCGCCCCGGGTGGAGGGTCGGTTCGCACCCCGAATGGTGCGCCCCGACGCGCCGATCGGCGACGGGTCGTGGAACGTGCCAGCGCGGTGGGACGTGACGGTGGTGGCGCCGCCGGGAGCCGGCGTGGTGACGAACCTCGTCGACAGCGTCGGGGTGGACGGCAGGCTGCGCGCTCGCGGTGAGGGTCCGTGGGACTTCGTCGTCACGGTCTACGACGACCCGGTGACGGTGTCGCGCGACGTAGGCGGGGTGACGGTGCGCTCGTGGGCCCGCCGCGGAGACGAAGCTGCAGCGAGCGCGGTCCTCGACGAGGCGTGCCACGCGCTGCGGTTCCTCGAGCGGTACGGACGCTACCCGTACCGGGAGCTCGACCTGGCGGAAGCCGCGTTGTCGGGGGGCGCGGGCGGGGTGGAGTTCGGCGGCCTGGCGCTGGTGGCGTCGTTCCTCTACGCGCCCACGCCCTCGGGCCTCCCGGTTGGGGGGATCGCCGATCCTGCCGAGATGCGTGCCTTCGTGGTGGCGCACGAGGTGGCGCACCAGTGGTCGCCCGGACTCGTCGGCGCCGACGCCTGGGCCTCGCCGATCGTCGACGAGCCGCTCGCGCAGTACCTGGCGTGGCGGGTGCTGGCAGGGGCGCGTCCGGCCGCCGAAGCGGATGCGCTGTTCTACCGACAGGTCACGCTGGGGTACGCAGCCATGCGGCTGCTCGGGGGGGACGACGGCGTGGCGGCGCGGGAGACCACGGCGTTCCCGAACCCGCTGACGTACGGCGGCCTCGTGTACGGCAAGGCGCCGCACCTGTACCGGGCGCTGCACGAGCGCCTCGGCCCCGACACCGTGGATCGCGCGCTCGCCGCGGCGTTCTCGGAGCGCACCTGGACCGTGGTCGACGGGCGCAGCTGGCTCGCGTCGCTGGAGCGCGGGGGGGCGGGCGGCGCAGTGGCCGAGGGGGAGCGGTGGTGGTTCGGCGCGACCGGGGACGTCGACCTCGCGCTGCCCCCGGGGGTCGGGCATTGAGCCGCCCTGCGCGATAGGCGGGGCCATGGCGCTGTTCGGGACCCAGGTGGTGCCCCTCGGGGAGGGTGTGCAGTTCGCGTTCGGCGCGCTGCAGGGCGCCGTAGAGGTCCGACCGCACGAGTGGCGGGTCTCGCACCGGTACGGGGAGGAGCGGGACGAGGAGTCCCTCGCAGCGGGTCCGCCGCCCCCGGATGTGGCCGTCCTGCGGGTCGCGACCGACACCTCCGACCAGACGCTGGTGTTCGCGCCCGTCCTGCCGGACGGGGACGTCGTGATGCGCACCGACCCGCCCATCCACCTGCTGCCGGGCAACACCGTCGACCTCTACGTGGGCACGCCGATCGGCCTGTCCGTCCGGACCTCGCGCGGCCAGATCGTGGTGGAGCGTTGCGCGGTGCGCCTCGAGCACACCTGGTTCGGGCCGAACGTGCGCGACGGGGAGGTCTGCTTGTCGATGCGGTCGCACGCGCGGTCGGGCCTCGCCGAGCTCCCGCGGCGCCCCCACCGCGCCGTCACGGTCCTGACCGTCCGGAACGAGGGAGACCGCGTCTTCTCGCTCGAGCGGCTGCGGCTCCCGATGCGTCACCTGGGCCTCCACCGCGACAGCGCGGGCCGCTGGTGGACCGAGGGCCTGGAGGTGGTGGTTCGGGGCGGGGAGGCTGCCCACCTCGCTGTCGGGCGGGTCCCCAAGGCCGCGGGAGCCGTGGAGCAGGTGGTGCATCCCCGGAAGGCCGGCGCGCCGAACCCCGTGTTGCGGGCGCTCGACGCGTTGTTCTCGGAGCGGTGGTGACCCTCCCCTCCTGGCTCGCCCTCCCCCTCGAGTGGGAGTGGGTGGCGCTGGCGGCGCCGTGGCTCCTGGCGCTGGTGGGGTGCGCGGCGGCGCTGGTGATGGCGCAGTGGTCGTGGCGCCTCCTCGGAAGGGTGCTCCGGGACCGTGCCAGCGCCCAGCTCGTCATGCTCGTGCAGCGGGCCGTGTGGTGGGGCATCGTTGGGGTCGCCCTCTCCACCGCGCTCCGGACGCTGGGGTTCGACCTCTCGCTGTTCCTCGGCGCAGCGGGAATCGTCACGGTGTCGGTCGGGTTCGCCTCGCAAACCGCTGCGTCGAACCTGATCAGCGGCCTGTTCCTGGTCGCCGAGCGTCCGTTCGTCGTGGGGGACCTGATCACCGTCGGCGACACCACGGGCGAGGTGGTGACGGTGGACCTGTTGTCCGTGAAGCTGCGGACGTTCGACAACCGACTGGTGCGCATCCCGAACGAGTTGCTGCTCAAGGTCCAGCTCGCGAACCTCACCCACTTCGCGATCCGTCGCGTGGACCTGGTGTTCGTGGTCCCCTACGACGCCGATCCGGACGAGGTGCGGTCCGTGGCCTACCGGATCGCCGACGAAACGACCGGGGTGCTCGACGAGCCTCGTCCGATGGTGCTGTTCGAGGACTTCGTGCTGGAGGGCGCCTCGTTCCAGGTGAGCGCCTGGACCCGGCGGGAGGACTACTACGAGACCCGCAACCGGCTGGCGAGGGACCTGCTGGTCGGGTTCCGGAATGCGGGCCTGCTGTTCGCGGCGCCCGTCCGGGTCGCGGTGCGCTCGCCATAGCCGTTCAGGCCCAGGTCTCGTCGCCTGCAGCGGGACCGCGCGCCGCGAAGCCCAGCGGGACCCCCAACGCGTCGGCGAGTGACTCCGCGAACCGCGGCCCGTCGATCGCGGTCCGGACCCCGCACGCGCTGGCCAGCTGGAGGCCGAGCCGCTCGCGGTGCCCGAGGTCCTCCGGGGCGCCCGGGTCGAGCGTCGCGGTGCCGTCCGTGTAGCGCTCGACGCGCGGGAGGCTGGTGCTCACGCGATCGAGGTGGGTGACCGCGAGGTGGTCCGCCCCCCCCGCGACCGCCAGCGCGTAGCGCAGGAGCACCAGATCGAGGGGGCCCTGCCGGAACGTCCCCTGCCACGACGGGCCCGTGTTGTGCGGCTCGGGGAACACGAAGTCGGAGGCGGCGGTGGGGAACGGACCGGGGCCGTGGCGCGTCGCGTAGGACCGCGTGACGGCCCAGCGGACCACGGCGCGCCCCGAGCCGCGGAGGAGCCGAAACGCGCTGGCAGGGGTGCAATCGCTCCAGGTCGTGTGGGGGTGGAATCCCCAGGTCTCGTCGAGCAGGACTCCCTGAGCACCTTCGAACACCACCACCGGGGCGGAGGCGAGGTGGTGTGCGGCCTCGTCGGGCGACGACACGCGGAGCCGGGGCGCGATCGCCCCCCACGCCCCGACGACCCGGTCCACGGCGTCGTCCGCGCGCAGGAGGTCCCACTCCTGCCCAGCGAGGGGGTGGTCGGGACAGCGCTTGAACTCCGCGCGTTTCCGGGCCTGCTGGGCCCTGAGCCGCTCCCGGAGGCGGACTGGATCCCGAAGGTCGGCTACCGTGAGCCCGTCACCGTGGGCCAGCGCGTCCGCGACGGTCTCGCCCACCCCCACGCCGCAGGTGCCGTGGGCGACGTCGCCGCGGGCGAGCTCGCGCAACCGGCCCGCGGCCTGCTGGAACGGCGTCGTCACCCGGGCGCGTGCGTCGATGGTCGTGCGCGCGAACACGTCGGGGACGCCCTTCGCGTCGAGCACCCGGGCCTCGACGGCCATCGCGAGCGGGTGCACCACGACCTCGGGACCCAGGTGCGTGGCGACTCCCGGGACGAACGAGCCGGCGCCGAACGAGGCGAACGTGTGGTGGCGCCCGTCCGCCGTGACCACGTTGTGCCCCGCCTGGGCGCCGCCGTGGGCGCGGACCACCAGGCGCGCGCCGGTCCGGCGCACCAGCGCGTCCACGAGCCGCCCCTTTCCTGCGTCTCCGAACCCGAGGTCGAAGACGACGTGCGCGGTCACCGCCGGATGCCGCTGCGCCCGGGACCCTCCGGCAGGCGCGTTGGGCCACCCCGAGGGTTCGGGGCTCCGTCCCGCCCGATCGAGGCGGCGAACGGGGTCAGCGCACGCGCCACGTCGACGGCGCGGGAACGCGGGAGTCCGGCGACCTCGAACCGCGTCAGCAGGGCGTCGAGGGAGGGCGCCGATCCCTCGAGGAGCGAAACGAGTCCCGCGCACACGTGGGAGGTGTCGTCGGGGCGCGTCATCACGATCACCCGGTCGCCCAGGAGGTCGCGCCATTGCCGCTCGACCGCCTTCGCCCGTCCCGGGTCGGGGATCAGGAAGAAGGGCTCGTACTTCTGCTGGGTCTCCTCGATGATCTGCGCGATGGGGATGTCGTCCGCCAGCGCGTCACCCATCAGGCGCTGGACCTGGGTCCGGGAGACGGACGGGTTCGGGGGCTCGTCCCCCGTCAGGAACAGGTACCCGCGGCGACCCCTGCGGGTCACGCTGTCGAGCGCGGTGTGCCTGGCGGCGAAGTACATCGCGAGCTCGTAGCTTTCGTTGCCGCCGGCGCCACCGCCCTCGAGGTACAGGTTCAGCAGCCACTGGTCCATGAGCCGCTCGGTCGACTCGAACTGCCCCACCTGCAGCGGGGCGGCGTCGCCGATGGCGCAGCCGACCGCCATGAACAGCACCTGCGGGTCCGTGACGCCGGCGTCGAGCAGGGCCTTCATGAAGGACGGCAACGTCTCGGTGGCGAGGCGCTTCGGGATCTCGCCCATCGAGCCCGACACGTCGAGCGCGAACACCACGGGCAGGCTGTTGGGGTGGGCCTCGCTGTCGCGGCTCTCGCGGAAGCGGACGCCGTTCGGGTCCATCGCCTCGTGGCACCGCCGCTGGTGGAAGACCTCGCCTCCCGACTGCGCCCGCGTCCTCGTCATCGCGACGTGGGCCTCGTGACTGTACTGGCCGTAGCCCAAGGTGCCTCCCCGGCGGAGTGTACGCCGAAGAGACGCCCACCGGTCCCGAGAGACAGGGACCGGTGAGCGCGTACTTCGCGGGTGGTCAGCGGGTGCTGCCGCCCCCGTGGGCGCTGCGGTCGGAGCTGTAGTGCGACTCGCTGCCCGAGGTCCAACGGGAGGTCGTCCCCGCGCGGTACGGCGGCAGCGCGCCCTCGACGACATCGGTCGCGCCGGCGTCGGCGACGATCTGCCGAGCCGCGTCGGTGTGCGCCTGATCCCGGAGCTCCGCCGTGATCAGGATGTGGCCGTCCTCGAGCTTGTGTTCGTAGGTGTGCGCGTACAGCTCCGGCAGCCCAGCGCGGACCAGGAGCCGAACCCGCGCTGCGGCGTCCGGGGTCGCAGCATCTTCTGGGAGGCGGATGCGCTGCGCGACCGCGTAGTCCCGCGTTCGGGACAGGTCCTGGAACCACGCGGACACTTCGGCTTCGTGGAAGGCGGCGGCCCGGAGCGCGGACACGATGCGCGTCGCCTGGGTGTCGCTGGAGGCGACGCAGAACAGGGTGTTGGTCATGGGTCCTCCAGAGGTGTCGACGGGCGCCGATTCGTTCGGCCCCCGTGGTCCGGAGATGCGAATCGCGTGCCGCGCACCAAGCGGCGAAACCGTAGGAGCGTCGTTCGCTATCTGGGAGACAGCCGGGCGGGGACATCCGCGGACGTCAGGGGTGCGGCCACCCTGGCATCGCCAGCGGGTGGTAGCGGGGTGGACCCAGCGCGAGCGCCGCGGCCCGGTCGAGCTCGGCCCTCGCGGTCCAGGCGTCGCCGTGTTCTCCGGCGCGCAGCGCGGCCATCAAGTCGCCCACGGGCCCCACCGGCGACCAGACCGTGGCGACGGACGCCGCCGCCATCGCGAGGTCCCAGCGTGGAGCCCCGCGGGGGTCGCGCACGAAGGCTTCGGGCCGCAGGGCCTCGTCGCCCTCGACCGCGCCGTCCACCCGCGCGCCGATGGGGCCAGCGAGGCTGTACCCCACGAGGATCGCGCCATGGTCCCGCGCGTGCACCAACACGTGCCGGGGAACGATCGCGTTGTGGCAGACCCCGGACTGGTGGAGGAACGTGAGCACCTCGAGCAGCCGCTTCAGCAGCCACACCGCCACCGCGGGGGGCACGCCGGAGGGGTGGGCTGCGGCCACGTCGGCGAGGGTGTGAACGAACCCCGCCTTCCACCCGTGGACGGCCACCAGCCGCGCGTCGCGCGCCGAGCGGGTGAGCGGCCCGGAACCTTCGGTTCCGTCTGCAGCACGGCGACCCGCGAAGGGATCCCGGAGGGGTCCGAGAGCGATCGGCGCCGGGACCCTGGCGAGGAGCCGCTCGGCGCCGTGGGCCGGCGCGCGGTGCAGCCGGACCAGCAGGTCGTGCTCGCGGCGCAGCAGGTCGGTGTCGGACAGGGCGCGCTGCACCTTGAGCACGACGAGCTCCCCCAGGCGCACCACCCACCGGCCCCGGAACACGACGCTCGACTCGCCCTCTGCGAGGGTCTGCTCCACGAGGTAGGTCCGTCCGTCGACCGACAACCGGGGCCGACCGTCGTCCGGGTGGACGAGGGGCACCGGAGCACCCGGCGCGTTCGGGAGGCTGTGCGCGGCGCAGAACCGGCAGACGACGACGATCTCGTTCCACGCGGCGTCGAGTGGCGCCCCGCAGCTCTCGCAGAAGCTGACCCGCACGGCGCCACTGTAGCGGAAGGTGGCTCCGGCTGCGAGCTCGCCGGTTAGTTCGCGGCGGTGAGCCCCGACGAGCTGGCGCAGCGCATGGTTTCCTGGCACGGCCTGGCGAAGCCGCTCGGCCGGGGACCGGGCGCCATCCCGGCCCTGCTGGCGCGATTGCGCTGCATCCAGCTCGATCCGCTCGAGCCGCTCGGGTCGCAGGCGGACCTCGTGGCCCTCGCCCGGGTCGACGGGCTCGCCCGCGGCGACGTGTACCGCGCGACGCTCCCTGGGCACGGGTTCGAACACTACGCCAAGGAGCGGTGCCTGCTCCCCGCTTCGGCCTTCCCGCACTACCGCGTACGCGCGGTGGGGGACGTGGGCTGGCGGCTGACGGAGCAACACCGGAAGCTCCCGGCGGCGCTGCTCGACGAGGTCGAGGCCGAGGTGCGCGAGCGGGGTCCGTCCACCCCCTCGCGGCTCTCGGATCGCGGCCGGGTGACCCCGGTCGACTGGTCCGGGTGGAAGGGCACGGCCCGCGCGACGACGATGGCCCTGGAAGCGTTGTCGCTGCGGTGCCGGCTGGTCATCGCGGGACGCGCGGGACGCGACAAGGTGTACGACACCCCCGAGCGGGCGCTCCCGGCGCACCACGACCTCCCGCCCGACGGAGACTTCGCGCGGTGGGCCCTGGTCGAGCGTGCGCACGCAGCGGGCCTGCTCCCCGCGCGGACGGGGCCGCAGTGGGGCCTGCTCCAGCACGTCCGGAGCACGCTTCCGCAGACGCTCCTTCACGAAGGTTCCCTCGTGGAGGTGAAGGTCGGTGCGCGCCGGTGGCTCGCGCCCCCCGCGTTCCTGACGGCGCCCGTCGACGCTCCGGACGACCGGATGCGCATCCTCGGGCCCCTCGACCCCCTGCTCTGGGACCGGGAGCTGGTGCGGGCGTTGTTCGGCTTCGACTACGTGTGGGAGGTCTACAAGCCCGCAGCGCAGCGGAGGTGGGGTTGGTACGTCGTTCCGCTGCTCCACCGCGGACGCCTGGTGGGTCGGATGGAGGCCCGGTTCGTCGACGGTGCCGTGCGCGTGGACCAGCTCTGGCCGGAGCCGGGCGCCACGATCGACCCGTCGGCGTTCGGCGACGCCCTCGAACGACACGCGGCGGCCCTGCGGGCAGCGTCCGCTGTCCCCGAGCAGCGTTCAGTGTTCGTCGAGCAGCTCCCGGACCCGGTGTGACAACGTGTCCGCGGTGAAGGGCTTCGGGAGCCAGGCCATCGGCGAGGTCCCGCTCGGTGCGGGCCCCGGTGGCCCCGACAGGTACAGGGTCCGCAGCTCCGGGCGCACGCGACCAAGGGCGTGGACGAGGTCGACGCCACCGTCGTCGGTGGCCGAGGGGTCGGCGAGGAGGAGCTCGATCGGGCCCGGGTGGGTGGCGGACACCTGGAGCGCGTCCGCCCCGTCCATCGCCTCCAGGACGACGTACCCGCGCGCACGCAGGATGGTCGCCGCCGCCGCCCGCACGAGGTCGTCGCGCTCGACCAGGAGCAACGTTTCGGTGCCGGCCCTCGCCTCGGCGAGCGCGCGGAGCACCAGGAGCTCGGACGGTTGCGTCGCCTGCGGCAGCAGGACCTCGAACGTGCTGCCCAGACCTGGCACCGTCGTCACGCAGACTGCACCACCCGCCTGTTGCACGATGCCGAAGACCGTGGAGAGGCCGAGCCCCGTGCCTCGCCCGCCTTTCGTCGTGAAGTAGGGTTCGAAGATCCGCGCCTGCACTTCCGGAGGCATCCCCATCCCGGTGTCCACGAACGCGAGGCTCAGGTACCTGCCTTCGGCGAGCTCGCCGAACCCCCCTTCCGGGCGGCGCCGGTCGAGGTCGCGCAGCTCGGTCCGGATCGTGAGCGAGCCTCCGTCGGGCATCGCGTCGCGGGCGTTGGCGACGAGGTTCGTGATCACCTGCTCGAGGCGCGCCGGGTCGACGAGCACGTTCGTGTGCGGCGCCCCGAGGTGCAGGGCGATCGACACCGGGTCTCCCGCGAGGCGCCGCAGCGGGCGCTCGAGATCGCGGAGCACCTCGTCGACCGCGAGCACCCGTGGCCGCCACGACTGCTGCCGTGAGAACGTGAGGAGCTGGCTCGTGAGCTTCGTTGCGCGGTGGGCTGCGCGCGAGATCTGCAGGACGTCCTCGTGGCGCGGATCGGTCCCCGGGGTGGCGCTCAGCACCAGGTCCGCGAAGCTCAGGATCACCGTCAACATGTTGTTGAAGTCGTGGGCCACGGCAGCCGACAGGGTGCCCAGCGACTCGAGGTGCCGTGCGAGGTGGAGCTGGTCGCGCGCTTCGTCGAGCGCAGCGTCCCGCTCGACGCGCGCGGCGGCGAGATCGGCCCTGAGGCGCGCGACCTCCTCGTCGCGTTGGCGGAGCTCGGCGCGGAGGTTCCGCGCAGTCTGGTTCGGGTCCGGCGCGCCGGTGCGGGGGACGGTCATGGCTCTCCCGAGGCTCGCGAGCGTAGCCCGGGTCGGCGGCACCCATGGATGGCGCTGCAGAATTCGTGCTCACAGGTTGTGAGCACCCCGCCAGAAAGAAGCGTTCTACCGTTTGGATGGCGCGCCACCCCCCGCGAGGGCGTACTATGGTCGGCGCCTTCGTCGTCGCGGTGGTCGGGGAGTGCTCACAACTTGTGAGCACCTCGTGGGCCCGGTGGCGTGCCGAACGACTGCAGGACGCGTAGCATGGGAGCAGTGGGACCATGAAGCCGATGATCGAGTACGAAGACTATCGATCCTGGCTCCGGAGCTGGGTCGCCGAACGTCCCCACCAGCGGAGCCAACGTGCGCTCGCACGAAAGCTCGAGGTGGCGTCGTCCTACGTGAACATGGTCTTCTCCGGAAAGCGAAAGCTGGCGGTGGACGAGGCGGATGCCTGGGCCGAAGTCCTCAAGCTCTCGCCCGACGAGCGCGAGCACTGGATCGCGATGGTCCGCAGCGCGCACGGGAACGAGGTGGAGCGCCAGGGAGCGAAGGCGGAGCTCTCGGTGCGGCGCGAGGTGGCCAAGGCGTGGCGGATGCCGGTCGAGACGGACGCGTTCGCCTCGTGGCACACGTACGCGATCCTCGAGCTGTCCCGGTGCCGGGGCTTCCGCTGTGACCCCGAGTGGATCGCCACGGCGCTCAACCCCCCGATCACCGTGGAAGACGCTGCCCGGTCGCTGGAGGCGCTCCTGGAGGTGGGCTTCGTGGAACGCTCGGCCGACGGCGGTGCCCGGGCGTCGTCCGGCTCCGTGTTCGTTCCCGCGCTCCCCGAGCAGCAACAGGTGGAGCGGTTCAAGCAGCTCCATCGGGATCAGCTGGCGTACGCAGCGACTGTCCTCGATCATCCCGCCTCCGAGCGGCACGTGATCGGGATGGTGTTCGCCGTGCCCCACGAGGCCCTCCCCGAGCTGAAGGAGGCCGTCACCAAGGCGGTTCGGATCGCAGTGCAGAACGCCTCTGCATCGGGTGAGCCGACCCAGGTGTTCCAGCTCAGCGTCCAGCTCGTGCCCAGATCCAGGAGTCCATCATGACAGGTCCCGCGAGGCCCCGACGGGGGGTGGCTCGACCGTAGCTTGGTTCGATTCGTTTCTGTGTCTGCCGGGGATGGGTACCCGAACGTCGCGCCGGAAACGATTGTCAGGCATTTGACGCTCATTGTGCGTTGCATGCAGGTTTGCTTCACTGCGGAGCATGCCCCTGCTGGGGCTCGAGGTGTGGAATGCGTAGCCATCGATGGCTGGTGTCTATTGGTCTGGTGCTTTCGTCTCCGGCGTTTGCCTGGGTATTCTTCGACAATCCGCTCCCCGTGGTGTCGTTGCGCATCAATCGCTCGGCGAACGACGTGACCTCGGCGGTCGGCTACATCGACGACATCCGCATGCACAAGTGCGCTGGCGGGTACACGGACTTCCCCGTCGAGCAGACCGTGGACCTGAAGAACACCTTCACCAAGACCGTCGCCGGCGGTGACTGGTGTGGAGTCTCGGTCCGGTGGGGCTCGAACGTGCAGATCACGAACGGGACGTGGACCGTGGAGTACTCCGAGGCGTACACGGCGATGGCGATCGACGGCAACCCCGCCGCCGAGAACACGACGATGACGCCGTACGACGTGGTGAACTCGCCGTTCAGCGGCGGTGCACCCCGGCTGTACATGACCCTCGCGACGCCGTAGCGTCGAGCGCTCGGAGCGGGTGGACGCCGTCGCGATCGACGCGCCACCCGCCACCGGTCGCGGCCGTGGGCGCGCCGTCGACCCACCAGATGGCGGCGCCGTCGTCGCATGCGTGGCCCGGAGGCAGCGCTCCTTCCCGGATCGCCGCCACGTAGCGGTCGCGGCGCTCGGGCGCGCTGTCCCAGTGGGGACAGAACGAGCCCGACAGCCACTGGAGGCCGCCCCGCCAGGCCGTGAGCTCGCCGAAGGCGTCCGTGACGGTGCCACCGAACCAGCACACGGCTCCCGCCGAAGAGCCGCCGAGGACGACGTCGCGCGCTGCCGCCGCCCGCAGCGCCTCGATCACACCGTGGGCCGTCCACACGGCGAGCAGGTTGGCGGTGTTGCCGCCACCCACCCACACCAGGTCGTGTGCACGCAGGAAGGCGGTCGGGTCCCGCTCGCGTCGCCGAAACAGCGCCAGGTGGTCACACCGGGCCCCCAACGGCTCGAACGCCTCGTAGAACCGGGCGATGGAGAGATCCGAATCCCCGGAGGCGGTGGGTAGGAAACAGACGCGCGGGCGCTCCCGGCCGACCTTCGCCAGCACCCAGTCGAGCTGTTCGTCCCGGGTCCGGGGGTCGGGCGCTGCGCCCCCCGAGGTGACCAGGCGGAGCGTCACAACCAGCCGCGGTACCGGAACAGGCCCAGCATCGTCCCACCCACGAGGAACATCAGCCCCATCGCGAACGGGTAGCCCAGTGTCCAGTGGAGCTCGGGGATCTGGTCGAAGTTCATCCCGTACACCCCGGCGATCCAGGACAGCGGGATGAACACGGTCGAAACGATCGTGAGCACCTTCATCACGTCGTTCATGGAGTGCGCCTGGACCGCGAGGTGGAGCTCGAGGACCCCGCTGAGGCGTTCGCGGTCGTTGTCGACGATGTCCAGCACCTGCATGACGTGGTCGTACAGATCGCGGAGGTACGGGTCGACGTTGCGCGAGACGAGGTGCACCTCCCCCTTGAGCAGCCGCCCGACGGCCTCGCGGAGCGGCAACACCGCGCGGCGGATGGTGCCGAGGTCGGACTTGAGGGCGTACACCCGCTGCGGGAAGTCCTTCACGCTTTGGTTGAGCGCCTCCGCCTCAAGGGCGTCGATCCGCTCCTCGAGGCGCTCGACGACCCCGAAGTACCCGTCCACCACCTGGTCGGTGAGCGAATGCACCAGGTAGTCCGCGCCCATGGTCCGGACCCGACCTCCGCCGGTGCGGATGCGGTTGCGCACGGGATCGAACAGGTCGCCGGCGTGGCCCTCCTGGAACGACAACACGAACCCGGGTCCGAGGAGGAGGCTCACGTGCTCGACCAGCAGCTCGCAGTCGGGACCCAGGGCCGACACCATGTCCATGCTGAGGAGCGCGATGTTCCCCTCGAACACGTCGACCTTCGGGCGCGTGCGGGTGTTGAGCACGTCCTCGACCGCCAGGGGGTGGACCCCGAACCGCTCCGCGAGCTCGGTCACCAGCGAGACGTCGTGGACACCGTCGCAGTCGAGCCACAGGACGCGCCCGGACGACACCAGGGCCCTGGCCTCCAGGGCGGTCGGGTGGGTGTGCTCCACCATGCCCTTGGCGTCGTACGCGAAGGCGCGGAGGTGGACACCTCCCTCTCGGGGTTCGCCGACGTACACCGCGCTGCCGGGCGGCAGCCCCACGTTGTCCTTCACCTTGGCGCGACGCTTGCGACTCATCGGCACCCCGCTGCATGCTACTCCTGGAGTACGCTGTCCGCATGGTCCGGTGTACCCCCTGGCTGCTGCTGGCCGCGTGCCGCCCCGACGAGGTCTCGTTTCCAGCCCGCCTCGCCCCCCTCGAGCCCAACCGGGCGGAGTGGCCCGACGCAGCGGAGGAGGGCCTGGCGGTGGTGTCGGGCGGCGATTCCGACCTCTGGTGGGCGCACTCTCGCGGCTACGTCCACGCCCCCCCCGCCCTGGTCTGGGCTGCGCTCGCGGATCCCGCGGTGGTGGTGGATCGGCGCGAGGTGGACGTGTGGGAGGTGACCCCGGACGTGTTGGACTTCGACCGGTCGTGGCTCACCCACCACGTCGTGGAAGACGTGCTCACCGTCGACTACGACCTGACCTGGGCCTGGGAGGTGCAGGCGGGCACCGACGCGCTGCCGGAGCGGGTCGTAGCGCAGTGGGAGAAGACGGCGGGGACACCCTTCATCGACGTGCTGTCCGGGTCGATCGTGCTGGAGGGGCACCCGGACGATCCGTCGATCACTGCCCTGTCGGTGGTCGAGCACCTCAAGGCGAGCCTGCGCGACGACGAGACCATCACCGCGTACCTGCGGGATCTCCACACGTCGGTGGTGGCTGCATCCCATGGAGAGCCGCTGCCGCGCTGGTGACTCAGCCGGGCCGCACGCGCCCGGTGCCGAAGAGATCGCCCAGCAGGGGCCTCCAGTCGGCGGCGTCGACCCCGAGCATGTCCGCCACCGATCGGATGGCGTCCAGCTCCTCGGGCTTCAGGAGGCCGTCGGCAGCGATCGCCTCGAGGAGCCCCTCGACCACGGCGAGCTTCTGGCCCAGGGTGAGCCGCTCGGGGAGCTCGACCAGCGCGCGCTCGCGGAGCTCTACGAACCGGTCCGTGTCTGCGCCGGCGTCGTCCAGGAACCCCGCACCCCGGAGGAGCGCAGACGGGAAACGCTCGGCGAGCCAGGTGAGCTCCGCCGATTCGGTCGCCTCGTCCGCAGCGACGATCTGCCGAGCCATGTGGAACGAGAACGCCAGCAACAGGTCCTCGAGGGTCCCAGCGGCCATCACCGGAGCCGGAACACGAAGCGCGTCTCCGAGGCCACGATCACCTCGTCACCGCGGAGCTCGAGCTCGCCCTCGACCCGGCGGCCCTCCACCGTCGTGCCCTTGGTGGAGCCCTCGTCCCGCAGGTAGTACCGCCCACCCTCGGTCCACAAGGTGAGGTGCTGGCGCGAGATCCCGGCGTCGTCCCGCACGTGTACGGTGTTGCCGCGCCCGCGCCCGATGGTCACCGGCTGGTCGGCCTCGAGGGTCCACGACTGCTCCTGGACCGTGCCCTCCTCGTACACGAGCGCCGCCGTGACCGCTTCGAGCCCTTCGGAGATCAGGGCCAACGCCCCTTCGGCTTCGCTCTCCTGCTGCTGGAGCTGCCCCTCGGCCCACTCGAGCCACTCGTCGTCCGGGTCCGGTGGCACCTCGCCGAGGTCGATCCCCGACGCGTCGGCGTCGACGACGAGCTTGCGGAGGCGCTCACCGCGCCCGGTGTCGCCGACGGCCGCGTTCGTGGGACCGAGCAGCTCGGCCTGGATGCGGAGCTCGGCGCGCGCGAGCCAGTCGTCCGTGGGGAACGGCGGGAGGGGGCCGAGATCCACCCCCAGGCGCCGCGCCTTCTCCTGGACGAGCTGGATCCTGGCCTTGCGCTCGTTCTCCTTGCGCTTGCGCTCGGCCTTGCGCTCGGCCTTCTTCTTCTCGATGGCCGCTTCGAGCCGGGCCTCGGTCTCGGCGATCCAGGCATCGGACGGCGCGCTCGGGATGCGGCCGAGCTCCAACGCTGCTTCGGCGGCCTTCTCCAGGAGGGCCTCGACCCGCACCCGACGCTCGGCCTCCTCCTCCGGGGAAGGGGGCGGCAACACTTCGATGCCCGTCTCCGACCCACCCGCCGGGACGGTCGCGCGCTCCGGCGCCCACATCGGCGTCCCGTCCGAGTCCGCGGGCTCTGGTCGCGGCGAGGCGGCCATCGGCGTCGCTGCCATGGGCGTGTCCGCCGGCGGCGGAGCCGTGGCCCTCGACGTGCCGCCGCCCAGGGCGACCGGGATCGGCGTCCCTTTGCGTTCTGCGACCTCCCGGAGCTTCTCCTCCATCTTCGAGAGCCAGGACTCGGAGGGGGCCTCGGGAACGGCCTTGACGCGGACCTTGAGCTCTTCGGCGAACGCCAGCAACGTCTCGAGCCTGCCGGGGGCGGCTGCCGCGGGCGGTGGCGCCTTGCGGGCCCGCTCCTCGAGGCTCTCGGCGAGCTTCTCGAGGTAGCGCTGGGTGGGTGCTTCGGGCACGTTCTTGATGCGGATGCCGAGCTGTTCGGCGCGCGCCAGGAGGGCGCTCAGCTCGAGCGCCTGGCCCGTGGGGGACGGTCCAGTCGTTCGGGGCGCCGCTGCCGACGCCCTGGACACCGTGCTGGCCCCGATGCCGGCTGCGGTGAAGTCCTCGATGACCCGATCGAACCAGGCGGCGAGCGCAGGCTCCGCCCAGGCGCTCACCAACGCCACCACGAGATCGGCGGACGACCCGCTGCTGCCGCCGTCCACGTAGCCCTTGGAGTACGCCAGGACGGGAGCGAACGACAACCGGGCCTCGCGCGCGAACCGGGCCCGCAACCGCTCGCCCTCTCCCTCGGCAGTCCATGGTGCAGTGTGGCGCTCGAGCGTGGCCGCGCACTCTGTCGCCAACAGGTCGACGTGCCCACCGAGCGCTGCGAGGAAGCGGTTCACTCCCATGGGCAGCTCGCGCACCACCGCTTCCTCCACCCGACGGGTGAAGGTGGCGAAGTGCTCCTGCGCCTGCTCCCGGGCCGCATCGATGCTGGCCGTCACGTCCATCGGCTCCGTCCTCGCCGCGGCATGGTACCAGAGACATCCACCGACGATCACCCGGGCTCACGGGGTGGTGCCGCTGCCCCCCGTATCTAGCGGCGTGGACCCTCCGGATCCTCCGGTGTGGCTCCCGGTGTGGGTGCTCGCTCCCATTCCCCCGGTGGTGTCCCCGGTGTGTCCCCCGGGCGCCGGGAGGCAGTCGACATCGGTCCCCTGCATCGCGGCGAACGCGCCATCGGCGTTGTGACCGAACACCGTGACGATGGGTCCGTCTTCGACGAGGTAGAACGACGCAGCGGTGTCGGCGGCGACCCCGGCGATCGTGAACGCACAGTCAGCGGCGCCGTCACGGTCGAGGTCGAGGGTGAGCTCGCGGACCCCCACTGGCACGTCCGGCCACAGGGTGCGTTGCCCGTAGGTCGTCGCCAGCGGAACCCTGTCGAGCGAGGCGTCGACGGGAGACCAGGTCGCCGCCGCGTCGAAGAGCGAGTACCGGACGGAGCCGGGAGCGAGCGAGGCGAGAGACTCGGTGAACGCAAGGAACCCGACGGCTTCGGACGAACCGAACACGACCAGCGTGGTCCGCTCCCGGTTGGCGAGCTCGAGTTCCAATGTGCCGAGGACGTCGGTGGCGGGCGCGCCGCCCGGTGGGGTGATCACCACGGTCCGAAGGCCGGGGTCGACCTCGGTGAACGGGGAGCCGAGCGGCGGTGCCAGGCCCCCCGCGAGCGGCCGGACCGTGCCGTCGATCCACAGGTCGATGGGGCCGACGCCCGCGCCGACGTGTACGAACCGGAGGAACGAGGAGGGGGTGGGCTCGATGTCGGTGTCGGTGTCGGTGTCGGTGTCGGTGTCGCCCTCGGCCGGCGGCGGGGTCGGGTCCTCGCGGGTACAGGCTGCGACCAATCCCAGCACCCACATGTCGCCCTCCACGGCGCCCGGAGTATCACGCCGCGCCGACGAACCGCGCTGCCAACCACCGGAGTGGGCCGCGCGCGAGCGCATCGTGCGCCTCCTGCCAGCTGCGATCCGAACGGGCCAGGTGCTCGAGCCGCCCGCGCGGCTTCCCGTTCACCTCCACGGGGTGGACGCGGTGGTCCGGATCCAGGACCAGATCGACCCCGAGCTCGACGACCTGGTCACCGTCGGGTCGGTTCGCGAGCGTGTGGGCAATGGCCAGGGAGTCCTCCACGGCGGCGCCCACCGCGTTCGGGAACCGCTCGCGCAGCGGGGAGACGTTCGCCCCACGCGCTGCGTTCACGACCGGATCGTCGACGGACCAGCGCGCCACGGGCTCGGCAGCCCACCAGCGCCCCGTCGCGTCCCGCTGAACCATGACCCGGATGGCGACGCCGGCGTACCCGGGCGGCGGGGGCACCGCCTGTTGGAGGAGCGACGGCTCCAGCGCGCCGGTGAGCCCGACGATGGCCTCGGGCAGAGGGTCTCCGGGGACGACCCTCCGGACGCCCCGACCGAACGACCCGTACCGCGGCTTGAGGAACCCGGCGCGGTACGAAGCCAGGCGCTCGGCGAAGGTGGTGGGATCGTCGACGACCTCGGGAAAGCCGTGGCCCTCGAGCGCCCGCTGGCACGCGAGCTTGTCGCGACACAGGTCGTCGAACCCGGGCGGGTTGGCGACCGGCACGTCTCCGAGGGCCTCCAGGAGAACCGCCCACGCCGCAGCGCGCGACTGCCCCGGGAACCGATCCCAGGCGGCTGCGACGACCCGCCGCGCCACGGGCTCCCAGCCGCCCGCGCGGGCCACCAGGCCCCCGACCCGGCCGTCGCGTGCGTCGTCTCCGAACACCACGTCGACGCCCTCGGCACCCAGCGCGAGCGCCGCCCTTCCGAGCGGGAGGGTCTCGGGTGGTGGCGGCGGCGGACCGTCGGAGGGGACGAGCACGGCGAGGGTGGGCACGGCTGCGCTGTACCGCGTTAGTCGCGGCCCCGGGAGGCGGCGTGGTCTGGTCCCTCGTGTTGGCGTGCCTCGCGGGCTGCAAGAAGAGGGAGGCGGAGTCCGTGTCGGTGCCGGTCCCCGCTCCTGCCGTCCAGGCGGCCGGGCAGGGCGAAGACGCCCTCCTGCGGGCGCTGTCGGTGCGCGACGGAGAGCCCACGTGCGCGTCGTTCGCGGCCCTCGTACCCGACGATCCCGTGGGCGCCCTGGTCCACGTGGTGGACACGGTCGAGCTCCCGCCGGTGGCCCCGATGCGCGCGGCCCAGTGCCTCGTCGCCGCGCACGCCGAGGCCGCGGAGGCCACCCTCACGCGGTGGATGACGGAGCCGGGCTCCGAGGGCTACGTCCGCGTCGTCCTCGCCGGGTGGGACCAGATCCCCACACCCGTCGCGGTCCGCATCGCGACCGTGGGCCTCGCCGGCCCGCACGCGGGGCTGGTCCAGGCGTCGGTCCGCGCTGCGGTTGCGCCCGAGCTGCGGGCCCTGGCCCCCTGACGGTCTCGTCCGCGCCAGGGAGGCCGGCCCCCGATGAGCTTCGTCCAGTGGGAGTTCCCCGTCTTCTTCGCGGTGGTCTTCGCCCTGTACCTCGTGTTCGGGCGACGCCACTCGTGGCAGAACGCGCTGCTGGTGGTCGCGTCGGGCGTGTTCTACGGGTTCGCCAAACCCTGGTTCCTGCTGTTGATGTACGGGACGGCGCTGGTGGACTTCGCGCTGGCGCAGGCCATCGAGCGCTGGCCGGCGACCCGGTGGCGCTTCGTGGCCCTCTCGGTCACCCTCAACCTGGCGTTGCTCGGCTACTTCAAGTACACGGACTTCTTCGCCGAGAACGTCGTGGCCCTGGCCCGCGCTGCCGGCGCCGACGCCCACTGGAGCGGCCTCGGGGTCGCGTTGCCCGTGGGCATCAGCTTCTACACGTTCCAGTCCATCGGCTACATCGTCGACGTCGCCCGCGGCGAGCTGCGCGCCTGTCGCAGCCTCCGGGACTACCTGTTGTACGTCAGCTTCTTCCCACAGCTGGTGGCGGGGCCGATCAACCGGGCCAACGTGCTGCTGCCCCAGGTCCAGCGCGAGCGGGTGGTCACGTGGGGGGGGTTCCGCTCGGGGCTGTCGCTGGCCTTGTGGGGCGCGTTCAAGAAGCTGGTCGTCGCCGACTCCGTCGCCCCGTACGTGGACAAGGTCTTCGTGCTCGACGAGCCTTCCGGACCGCTGATCTGGGCGGCCACCGCGGGCTTCATGCTCCAGATCTTCGCGGACTTCTCTGGGTACACCGACACCGCGCGGGGAGTGGGCAGGATGCTGGGCTTCGAGCTCGCGGAGAACTTCCGGGAGCCGTTCCTGGCCCGGACGACCGTGGAGTTCTGGCAGCGATGGCACATGTCGCTGTCCACCTGGCTGCGCGACTACCTGCTGGGGCCGCTCGTCGGCGACGGAGGCGCAGGCCGCGTGCGGTTCGCGGCCGCCACGGTCGCCACGTTCGTCATCGTGGGGTTCTGGCACGGCGCGTCGTGGAACTTCGTGTGGTTCGGGCTGTACCAGGGGTTCTGGGTGGTGGTGTACGGACTGGCGGGGCGCCGGTTGCTGGCCGCAGCCGCGCAGATCCCGGGGGGGAGCCTGGCGCTGTCCCTGTTCCACCTGGTCGCCGTGGGCCTCGTGGGCTCGCTGCTGTTCCGGGAGCGGCACGTGGGGCGCATCGTCCAGCACCTCACCACCAACCCGTTCGTCGCGACCCTCGAGGAGCGGTACGCGACGAGCGTGTTGTGGACGGTGCTCGCAGCGGGCTGCCTGCCGCTGCTGGTGCAGTGGGCGTGGTCCCGGTGGGGCCGACCGCTGATCGCCGACACGCCCTGGCTGTTGCCGGTGCAGACCACGTCCTGGGCGGTCCTGGTGGTGTTCCTGTTCGTGTTCTACCGAACCACCGTCCAGGACTTCGTCTACTTCCAGTTCTGACCCGCGTCGCGTGGCACGGCTCGTGCAACCAACCAGGGGCTGCGCGGGGTGTCGGTGAAGCTCGGGTGTCTGTGGAGACCGCTGTCGCTCGCCTTCCTCCCCTCGGCCTGGGCGGCAGAGGTGGCTGCCGAGCGGATACGGACCGACAGCTGGCTGCCCGCCGTCCGGTCTGCCGACGCCATCCGCGCATGGCGGCCAGAGCAAGGGGTCGATGTGGTCGACCGCGGTGGGGCCGTGGTCGATCGGATCGGGCCCGATCGGCGCTGGGTGCGGCTCGCGGACCTCCCTCGGCCCGTCGTCGACGCCTTCGTGGCGGCGGAGGACCGCCGGTTCTGGGACCACGGAGGCGTGGACCCGGCCGCCATCGCCCGGGCCGCGTGGGCCGATCTGCGCGCGGGCGCCTTCGTCCAGGGGGGATCCACGCTCACGCAGCAGGTGGTCAAGCTGCTCTCCGCCGGCACCGGCCGGACCCTCGACCGGAAGTGGGACGAGCTGTTCGGCGCCCTGGCGCTCGAAGACGCCTCGACGAAACGGGAGATCCTCGAGACGTGGCTCAACCTCGTGTACCTCGGGGACGGAGCGACGGGGCTCGATGCCGGCGCCCGCGCGTGGTTCGGTGTAGGACCCGAGGAGTTGACGGTCGGGCAGGCAGCGGTGCTCGCCAGCCTCGTGCCCGCGCCGAACGAGCGGTCGCGCGCGCTCGCCAGCCCCGGCGCGGTGGTCCGCCGCAACCGCGTGCTCGCGGCGATGGCGGACGTCGGGACCTTGTCCGTGGCGGAGGCCGAGCGGTTGTCGGCGCTCCCCATGGACCTCGCGCGGCCGATGGTGGGCCCCCAGGAGCGGCACGAAGCCTACCGGACCGAGGTGCGGCGTCAGCTGGCGGGTGCGCTCGGCGGGGACGGAGCACCCAGCTCCCTCGTCGCAGAGAGCGCCCTGCACCCGGACGTGCAGCGCCTGGCAGAGCGCGCGCTGCGGTCGGCGCTCGCGGACGTGGACGGGCGACGCGAGCGCCGGAACCCGGGCGCGGTCGCGGCCGAGGGGGCGGTGGTGGTGCTCTCCAACGCCACCGGCGAGGTCCTGGCGCTGGTCGAGGGCCGCGACGAGGCGCTGGGCGACTTCGTGCGCGCCACCCAGGGGCTCCGGCAGCCCGGGAGCGCGTTCAAGCCCTTCGTCTACGCAGCGGCCCTGACGGACGGCGCCTCGCCGTGGGACCTGGTCGCCGACGAGGCGGTCACGTGGCCCGGCCCGGGTGGCCGCCCCTGGACGCCGTCCAACCACCTCGAGTGGCGGGGGCCGATCACCCTCCGGACGGCGCTGGCAGTCAGCTCGAACGCCGTGGCGGTGCGCGTGGCCAGCCGGGTCGGACTCGACCGCGTGGCGAGCACGGCGGCGGCGATGGGCATCTCGACCCCGCTGCGGCAGGACCTGTCGCTGGCCTTGGGTACGAGCGAGGTCACCGTGCTCGACATGGCTGTGGCCTACGCGACCATCGCGCGCGGCGGAGACCGTCCCACGCCGGTGTTCGTGGTCGCGCTGGCGACGGGCGACGGATCCGAACGGGTGCTGGCCGGGGACACCGGGCGCCTCGGAGACCACGTGGTCACCCTGCCCGGAGGTGGCGCCCCCGGCGCGCTCTCCCCCGAGGTCGCGGCGGCGCTCGAGAGCATGCTGCGGGGCGTGGTGGACGGCGGCACCGCGTCCGCCGCTCGCCGCTCGGACCAGCGGCGCGCCGGCAAGACCGGGACCACGGAGGACTGCGTGGATGCCTGGTTCGTGGGCTTCACGCCGCGCCACACCATCGCCGTCTGGATCGGCATGGACGACGGCAGCAGCCTGGGGCCCGACGAGAGCGGCGCGCGGGTCGCGCTGCCGGCGTGGGAGGCGATCGCGGACGGGCTCGGCACTCCTGGCACGCACGCGGCGCCCGAGGGTTCGCGCCCTCGCGCCCCTCTGGCCGGACGTCCGTGGACGCTGGCGACCGAGTGAAGACACGGTCAGCGCCGCGGCCGGGACCGCATCGCGGTGAGGAACGCCTCCACCGTGTGCCCGTCGGACTCCGACCAGACGTCGTCGGCGACGTGCAGGTCGCGGATGCGGTCTGCGCGGAAGCTGCGCCAGTCCCGACGCAGCTCGCACCAGGCGCCCACCGACCAGACCCGCCCCCAGAAGAACAACCCCACCGGCCGCACCACCCGCTCGGACCACGCCCCGTCCCCGTCCGCGTACTCCAGGTGCACCTTCCGGCGCCCGTCCAGGGCATGGCGGAGCTCGGACACCCACGTGGGCGCCTCCCGCACCGGCGCGACCACGTGGACGCCGTCCTCGTCGACCGCCGGCACGAACAAGGCGGTGCGCCGGACCACCGCTGCAGCATCGGGGGGGAGCGCGGCTTCGAGCTTGTGCAGGGCGCGCCGGGCCGCCGCCCCCAGGTCCGGGTCCGCGTAGCGGAACACCATCCGCGCCCCGGTGACGAGCGCGGCCAGCTCCTCGGCGTCGAACGTCAGCGGGGGCAGCTCGAAGCCGGGCCGAAGGCGGTACCCGACCCCGGCCTCTCCGGCGATGGGCACGCCGGTGCCGCGCAGCGCGTCCACGTAGCGGTACACGGTGCGCACGGACACGCCCAGCTCGTCGGCCAATGCACCAGCGGTCCACTGCGGTCGGGCGCGCAGGAGGTTCAGCAGCTCCAGCAGTCGGTCAACAGGCATTTGATCCTCGCCCGCGCTTCGCACGAGCGAAGCTCAATCTCCGTGTCTGTCGTGTGGGTCAGGGGCTCCGCCCCCGACACCCCCGCGGAGG
>JBIKWC010000499.1:0-3333 GCA_044356535.1 Myxococcota bacterium | reverse complement strand
CGGAGAGGTCCTGCTGGGAGAGGAACTGGATCGTCTGCCCCCGCATCAGCGTCACGTCCATCGGTGCCCCCGGTCCGTGCAGCCCCCAGGTGAGCTGGTTGACCTCGACGTGGACGTGGGTGTCGTCCTCCGCGGCCGCCACCACGAAGCCCACGGGGTAGGCGAGATCCTCATCGGGGACGACGGACACGTAGTAGTCCGTGCCGAGCTCCGGGAGCGGCAGGATCGTGGACGCGTCCGAGAAGTAGGCGCGCTGGTGGACAGCGACGAGCCGCACCCCCGCCTCCGCCGTGACGAACAGCCCGAGATCGTGGACGACCTCGCTGTCCTCGGCGAAGTGCCGCGCGGAACCGAGCGACACCCGCGCATGGCCGTCGGCGTCGGTGAGGAACGGCAACCGCAGGCCGGTCGAGACCACCTCGACCGCCCCGGACACGCCCGGCGCCCCCGTCACGTCGAACTGGAGGTCGGTGGGTCCGTTCTGGCCGTCGGGGAGGTTCTTGCCGAACGCGACGAGGAACGCGGTGCCGACCGTGGTGGCGTCCCCGGGGAGGGTCGGGGAGGCGGAGTCCGCGGTCGAACCCGAAGCGCCGGTGTCGCCGCTCGGGCCGGTGGGCTGCGGGGTGGTGGTCGGTGGCGTCGACGACGGCGTGGTCTCGACGGGTTCCTTCCCATGGAGGTGGTTTTCGATGCAGCCACACAGAACGAACAGCAAGGCGGCACCTCTCCGATCAGCATACTCGCTCGAACCCGGTTCGGTCGCTCAGGGCGAGAGCACGTGCCGGCCCTCGATCCCCACCTCGATCCCGTACAGCTCCCGCCGGTTCGTGGCGTACACCTCGGTACGGGGCCAGCTTCCGATGCCCGGCGAGAAGCGCAGGCTCGACCAGGTCCCAGCGCCCGGGAGCGTGGCGAGGTCCGTCGTGGTGCCGTCCGGCTCGATCCGGATCAGGCGGCCGCCGTTGTACTCGATGACGTACAGGTTGCCGCAGCTGTCGGTGGTCATGCCGCCGAGCGTCGTGGCCGACTCCCGGAACAGGGTGAGCGCAGGGTCCCACGAGCCGTCCGGGTTCCGCTGCAGCGTGTAGATCGTGGAGGCGCCGAAGCCCAACAGTCCCTCGCTCGAGACCACGTACAAGGTCTGCTCGTCGGGGGAGAGCACCATGCCGTTGGGGTACTCCAGGTCGGCGATGGGCTCGAACGCTTCGGTGCTGGGGTCGTACCAGCGTACGTGGCCCTGCCGCACGAACTCGCTGACGAACACCGAGCCGTCGACCCCCACCTCGAGCCCGTTCGGGTAGGCGAGGCTCCCGATCAGCGGCACGGAGCCCCCCGTGGACGGGTCCACCAGCTGCAGCGACCCCGTGTCCGGCTGGGCCACCAGCACCTCGCCGGTCGGGAGGCTGCGGATGCCGGCGGCGTCGTAGCCGATCTGCGTGGCCACGATCTGCGAGGTACCGTCGCGCTCGATGCCGATCAGGTTCTCGAAGCGCTGGGACAACACGAGCCCGGTCGGGTCGAAGTCGAAGTCCTCCTCGGTGTGGACCTCGTCGCTCGACGTCACCGGGAACGGCCCGGCAGGCGCTGGGCCGCAGCCGGGCGCGGTGGTGGGGGTGCCGGTGGGCCCGGTGTGCTCCGGGAGGGCTGCGGAGTCGCCCGTAGCCGTGACGAGCGCGGAGTGGACCGCGGCGGTCGGGGTGGTGTCGGCGTCACTCGGCCCCTCGGGGGGCGTACAGGCCGCGAGCCAGCGCCACATGTCTCCTCCGCGAGGCGCGGGTAACCCGTCTCTCTTCCGCGACGTTCCGGGGTCCGGCGCGGTGCGAAGCGCAGGTGGTCGGAAAGCGCGCCAGCGGGTCCCGAACCTGCGCCAGGGGGAATCCGGGCGGCGCACGTACGGTAGGCACGCAACGGAGGGGCACGTGACGACCGACCCGATCCGCCAGCACAACCTCGTGACCCTGCTGGTACTGGCTGCGGCGCTCCTGGTGCCCCGCACCAGCTACAGCCAGACCGTCGAGGGGGAGGAGGCAGAGGCGGCCCCCGCCGAGACCGACCCCGAGGACCCGCGCCGCTACCGCTTCACCGCGAGCAGCCCGTACCTCACGTTCACCAACTTCGACCCGGACGTCGCGACGATCTACGAGCTCCACGTCGGGTACCGGATCACGCCGAAGGACGTGCTCTCCCTCAAGGCCGTCACCTGGCGGCTCCACGCGCCCCTGGGCATCCCGTGGGGTCCGTCCCTGATGAACGAGGACGAGTACTACCCCGGGACCCTCCGCGAGACGGGCGTGGGGTTGTCGTACCAGCGGTTCCTCTGGAAAGGCGCTTACGCCTCGGTGCAGGTCGTCCCCCTCGCCAAGACCTACCGCGACGAAGCCGACGTGGTGGTGGGCGGGGGCTTCCGGCTCTACACCTCGTACCACCTGGGCTGGTACCTCCCGTTCTTCCACAACCGGCTGTACGTCGAGCCCCAGGTCCACTGCAACTACTGGCCCGTCGAGACCGCGTCGCCGGCGGCGTTCGGACCGCAGGACGAGAAGTGGGGGAACAACTACTTCCTGTTCGAGCCGAACCTCATGCTGGGGTTCAACTTCGGACGGAAGCGGGAGGACGGCCGCTTCGTGATGTAGCGGTTCAGCGCGGCGGCTTCGGGTCGGTGGCTTCGGTGGACGGGGCTGGGGCGGCCCCGTCGACGCCGTGGTCCTCGCGGCGGAACAGCGAGCCGAGCAGGCGACCGACCTGCACGCCCGGCCCCCCGTGGAGGTCGCAGCGCGCCTCGGGGGCCTTCCCCTTGGGGAAGAGCTCGGGGTAGCTCAGCGGGCAGGCGTCGCGGGCCGGCATGCCGGACTCCGCACACAAGGCCAGCTCCACGAGGCCGTCGGGCGTGGAGGGCACGTCCTTCAAGGTCCCGGACCAGGCCACGAACCGGGCCCAGGTGGGGAGCGCCGCGCGGCTCCCGGAGAGGCCCAGCACGCCCTGATCGCGGCCCACCCACACGGCGATGGCGAGGTCCCCCGACAACCCCACGAACCAGGCGTCGCGGTAGTCGTCGGTGGTGCCTGTCTTGCCGCCCGCCGGTGGACCCACGCCGAACCGCGCTGCGGAGGCGCCGGTCCCGTGGTCGAGCACGCCCTGCAGCACGCGCATGGCCATCGCGGCGTGTTGTTCGGAGGCGAGGCGGGTGCCCTCGGCGGCGATGGTGAGCACCGGCTCGCCGTCGGCCGAGGCGATGGAGGTCAACACGCGCGGCGTGTAGCGCTCGCCGTGGTGGAAGGCGGTGTAGGCGCCGACGAGCTCCATCGGCGTGACGGCGAACGAGCCGAGGGCCGC
>JBIKWC010000498.1:0-3339 GCA_044356535.1 Myxococcota bacterium | reverse complement strand
CGGGAACACGTTGTCCACGAGGTGCGCGGCGCCCTGGTTCATGCGACGCCCGGTGCAGGAGGGACAGAATCCGCGGTGCTTGCACGAGAACGCCACCGCCCGCGCCGTCCCACACCCGTCGCACCGGGAGGTACAGCGTGGAGATCCCCGGCATGACGCGACCGCGGTTCGACACGCGCACGCATCGGGTGAAGTGATGCGTCCATACGGCCTTCGTCGACGCGTCTGCGTACACGAGCGCCGCCTTCGTCGCCGCGCTCCCGCTCGGCCGACCCTGCCCGAGCCAGAACTCCGCGACCGAGTGCTGCGCCGCCGCGACGACGTCCGCGTACTTCAGCTCGCGGGCGAACTTGTCGAGGGTCGACGGCTTGTACCCGACACCGACCAGCGGCTCGAGATGGTCGCCCTGCCAGTGCCGAAGCGCCTCCCACCGGGGGCTGTCCGTCAGCGCCGGCAGCAGCACCATCGCCCGAACCTTGCGCTGCAGGACTCCCACCGACGACTGGGCGACCCGCATCCCGGGCAGGTCCTTCCCCTTGCGGCGCAGCTCGACGGCATCGAATTTGCCGCCAAGCTCGGGCTCCGTGCGCACGGGAGGCGCGTTGTAGGCCCCCTGGAACCTACCGTTCTCATCGCGGTTCGCTCTGTCGTCCCGCCCTTCCGGGGGCGCGGCCGGTAGCTGCTCGAGCGCCTGCCGCAGCGCGTCCGCCAGGTGCGCCGTGGCACCGATCTCCTCGTCTACCGCCAGCAACAGCTCCGCCCCCGCCAACGGATGCGGCTCGGCGCCAACGATGTGGCCCGTCGGACGCCCTTCCGGGCGAGACACTCCCCCCAGCGCCATCGCCCGACGAACCGTCGCCTCGCTCCACGTCGACTTCGTCGCCGCGTCCAACCTCGCCTTCACCGCCGGCGACCTCGCTCCGTCCCCAAGACCGACCGCGATCCCGCGCACAAGGCTGACGATCTCGGGCGTAATCCGCTTCACGGGCCTCACCGCGACCGTCCGCGCGATCAACCCGTCGCGCCCGCACGCGCGGTACCGCCGTAGCCGCGCCACCCAGGTCGTGCGGTGATCCTCCGGCGCCTCGGCTGCGAACGCCGCCGCCTGCGTCGCGCCCTGGCGCACACGCTCCACCACGCGCTCGAGAATCGCCGCCTGGCGATCCGCCTCCGCCACGCGCCGCGACCACTCCTCAGCGGAGACCGCGGCCTGTACGCGCTCACGCCACTCGTCCACGGAGCCGGATCACACGGCCACGGGTTATCCGCCAGCCTGATTGTCGATCATCGCGGCTGCGCGGTTTACGAACCATCGACGATACGATCCGTCGAATCGGCGTTCGGCGGCAAGGGGCCGAGCGACTGGCCGGGGTTCCTGTCAGACAACGAGCACCACACAAGATCCTGACCTCCTGTTCGCGCCGGGAGTCGCCATCGAGGCCTCGCTACTGCGTGGTGATGGTACGTACCCGCCGTGCTGATCGTCGGCAACAGGCGAGATGGAGGCAGTTCGGTGGCTGCGCCTTCGCGAGAGTGTTGGTTTAGGGACGCCCACTGCGATTCGGCACGATGGCGATCCGGCGCGACAGGGTGCGGGGTCGCGGGGCCGGGCGCCGTTTCATGGGCAGTTCGCCGGTCCCGGGTCGCGCCAGTAGTGGCGCTCCCAAGACGGTCCGGCTCGACGGGCCGAACGGTGCAGGGTCGCTTGACGTGGTCGTGCTGTCGAGCCTCTGCGACGGCGCGAGCGTCAGCGAGGGGCGGACGTTCCTCCGGGTCGTGGCGGCGGTGCAGGGCCGCGCGCTGGCGCGCGGGGTGGGGTGCCCGCTCGTGCGTTGGTGGCGCCCCGTTCAACGACAGTTGTACCTGACGGGCACCCGCCCGCTCGCTCCGCGAGCGCGCAGGTCCCCGCGGGTAAACTGCGCGTTGACCGCAGGCCTTTGGTGGCAGCAGCGGTTCAAGTGCCGGGTGCCGGGCCACGGGTCGGCGGCTGCGGGCTCCGTGGTGCCCGACGTCGTTCGGGAAGTCGAGCAGGGGCGCCGACGGCGGGGAGCCCGGTGGGTGCCCGCGGCAAGCGCTTCAGCCCACCTCGACGACCTTGGTGAACCGGATCGACTGCCCGCCGACGGTCCGCTCGACCGACAGCGAGAACTCCGGGCGCTTCGCGGCGGTCGACAACGCATTGCCCAGGCCCTCCATCGAGGACACCAGCACGCCGTCGACGGCGGCGACGATGTCGCGATCGGACAGCTCGAGGTGTCGAAACGGCCCCGTCCCCACCGTGATGCGGACGCCGTTGGGCGCGGGGACCCCCTGGATCGCCCGCGGAAACACGTCCGCCGCGAGCAGCCCGTGGTCGAGCCACCCACACCCAGTGGGATCGGCCAGATGGCGCCTCGCGACCTCGAGGTCCGCGACAATGCCCCCGTTTGCCGGGCCGAGCAGCAGCCCCCTCAGGACCCCGTAGCGGTTCCGATCGAGCTGCGAGAGCGCGCGGGGCGCACCCGGGGCGAGCAATCGCACCCGCAGGCCGGGTTCGGGAGCGCGGTGTGCGTCGACCCACGCGAGGAAATCAGGTGGCTCCGGATCGACGGGCGCCGGTCCCCACCCGCGCACGGCCTGCGCCAGGGCGGCCGCGACCTCGTCGTCGTCGTCGGGCGCTAGCCAGTCCGCGAGGTGGCCGACGAATCGCTCGCTGGCGCTTCGGCGTACGAACGCCTCGAGCGAGGGAGCGGCAACCGCGACCTCCCCTTCGTCGCCGAGCAAGACTACCGGGGGCGGAGTTGCTCCGTGCTGCCAAAGGAACAGCGATCCGCCTTCGACGGCTCCGAGGCATAGGAAGCGGCCCTGGGGGCCGAGCGGAGCGGTGTGAGGGACGCCCAGCCATTCCCTCACGGAGGCATCCCCGACGGCGGGCTCCGCGTCGAGGTCGACCAGGTCGATGCCCTCGGAAGACAGGCGGCGGAGAAGCTCGAAGGCTCGGTGGGTATGGGGATCCATGGTCCCTCGTACCACCACCGAAGCGCCGTGTCGATCGCGCGGTCGCTGTTCAGTTCGGCGCGGCCGTTCGCAGGCAGACGAGCAGTCGGTTTCGGGCCGCACCACCGTCGACCTCCGCGGCTCCCTGAGCGGCGGCGCCGTTCCGCCGACACAGGTGGCCCCGTCACGGGGGTGGTCTCGCGGGATGGGACAGGGGACAGGTAGGATAAGGGCCTCCGCCATGGTCCAGCTGCATCGCCGGCTTCCCTGGGCATGGGTTGGAGGGTAGCACGAGTCGTGCGGTCGGTGCGGCGTTGACGCTGGCCCGGTGGAAACGCGGCGTTGGTTGGTTGGGCTCCTCCG
>JBIKWC010000237.1:0-11681 GCA_044356535.1 Myxococcota bacterium | reverse complement strand
ACGTGGGGGCGCCTGGCAGCCACCGCGCTCTCCGCCTCCGAGAGCCCCGAATTCGCCATCCCGCGCGACAAGCTCGAGGGACTGCCGCTCGAGGCCGGGTGGGAGAAGTGCAAGGGCGCGACCCTGCTCGAGCTCGAGTTCCGGCGCGCGGGGGATCCGCCCGGCAGCCTGAAGGAGCTGGCTGCCGCCAACCCGCTCCTCGTCCAGGGCCTGCTCCGGCAGGACCTCGACGCCCTGACCTGGCAGGAGGTGATGCCCCGGCCGGAGCTCGGTTCGGGGTCGGCGTTCGTGGTGCTCCCGAAAGCCACGATCACGGCCGGCTCGGTCGACGGCAGCAAGCCGCGGCCGTTCTCGTACCCCGAGTGGATCACGGTCGGCAGCGCGTCGGCCGGCCGGATCGTGTTCCTCGATCGCCGGTTCCCCGAGCAGGTGCCGGCGATCGGCGTCACCCGGGCGCCCGCCTGTCGCGGCACGAAGTGGGAGCTGCAGGGCGCGAACAAGATCCCCGTGGGCACCTGCCGGGCGGGGCCCCACGACGCCCGCGCCTCCGAGGTCTACGACCCGAACCTGTTGCGTCCCGCGGGCACCTCGTACTTCCACCAGCCCTCGATCACGCCCGCGACCGTGAACTGGGAGGACGTGGCCGAAGGCACGGTGAACTGCACCGGTGGCCCCGTCGGTCGCATGTTCGTCGACACGCCGAGCTGCGGTGTGGCCTACAACCGCGCGATCCCGCAGCGGCGTTCGATCTCGTCGGACGGGACGGGCCTCGTGGCGACGTCCGCGGCCCACGCCGCCAAGATGGTGGACGTGGCCAACGCCGAGGACCTCCTCGGCGCTGCGACGGCCGATCACCTGGCCCGCGGCAGGGTGGCGGTGGGGCTGCCGTACTCGTTGTTCACGATGTCGCAGCCCGATCTCACCGGGTGTCGCGGTCGCGGGATCTACCAGAAGGTGCGGTTCGTCGAAGGCGCGGTCGAGTTCGAGTGCACCCTCGGGGCGGTGAAGTACGAGTTCCGGGAGCTCACGGTCGTGGACGTGAAGATCGGCGGCTGAAGCCCACCTCAGGGGAGACGTGTGCCGCGCACCGCGTGCCCCAGGAACCGCAGGGAGTCGCCGATCGCCCGCCCGAACCGGACCCGGGGCGACTCCGCGAAGCGCCACGCCCACTCGAGCCCGAGCCGCCCCACCAGCGGCGGCGCCCGCCGGCTCACCCCAGCCCACACGTCGAACGCGCCGCCCACGCCCATCACGACCGGCACCTCCGCCAGGACACCCGCCCAGCGGGCCACGAACCGCTCGGCCTTCGGGGTCCCCAGCGCCAGGAGCAGCAGGCGGGGCCGCGCCTCCGCGAGGTGTTGCGCGAGGCCCGCTTCGGCCCCGGCCGCGAAGAACCCGTCCTGCGTGACCACCACCTGCGCCCCGCGCGCCGTCAGGAGACCTGCCACCTTCGCGACCACCTCGGGTCGCGCCCCCACCAGCGCGACGGGCCAGGCCTCGCGCGCGGCCAGCGCCACCAACCGCTCGGCCACCTCCACGCCCGGGACCCGCTCGGGAGCGCCCACCGCCCACGCGATCGACACCCCGTCCGCGCACACCGTCCCCGCGCTGCGCACACACGCACGCAGCGCGGCGTCGTCCCGCAACGCCACCCACTTCGCCGCGTTCAGCGACACGTGGTGGTGCATCGGGCCTACGCCGGCGCGCATGCGGGCGCCGAGCAGCGCCACGAGCTGCTCCATCGGGAGGGGGTCCACCGGGCAGCCGCGCAGATCCAGGCGTGTCATGGTGGTCCGTCCATGGCCGCTCCTCCGTACCCGCTCCCGGCCCGCTCCGCCGCCGCGCTCTTCGCGGTGCTGCTCCTGCCGCTGCGGATCGTCGGGGACGCTGCGTGGCGCGTCGCCCTCCCGGGTGGGCTGTCGTCGGGGCAGGTCCTGGGTGGCGCCCTCGTCGTCGGCGCGGCGGTGGCCGGGGCCACGGGCCTGCGCAGCGCGTCGCGGGGTACCTGGGTCCTGTACCTGGCGGTGGTTGCGGCGCTGGGCGTGGGAGCGGTCCGCGCCGCCAGCCCCGCGGACGCCGTCACCAACGGCCTGCACCTCCTGGGTCCGTTCGCGGTCTGGGCAGCGGGGCGGGCAGCGGGTGACCCCGCCCTCGCGGTGTGGTGGCGGCGGGCCGCGTGGGTCCCGATCGTCGCGTCGGCGGCTGCGCTCGCGGCGGGGCAGTGGGGCGAGGTGGTGCTGAACGGCTGGCCGCGGCTCCTCGGGTTCTACGGCAACGTCCACACCCACGCCGCGTCGATGGCGGTGTTCGCGGCCGCCGCTGCGCTGGCGTGGGCTGGCGAACGTCGGCGCGAGGACCTCGCGGTGGGCGTGTTCGCCGCGCTGTTCCTCGCGACCACCCTGGTTCGCGGCCCCGTGGTGTTCCTGGTCGTGGCCGCCGTGGTCGGCGCGGGCTCGTCGCGCGCAGTCCGCGGGGCCGTGGCGCTGGCGGCGGCGCTCCTGGTGGCGCTGGCGGCCAACCGCTGGTCGGACGTGGTGGCCGTGGCGACGTGGACCCCGCCAGCGGGCGGGTGGGGCGCGCTCGGGAGCCACCGCCTCCACATCTGGTCCGACAGCGTCGCTGCCTTCCTCCGTGGTCCCCTCGACGACCTCCTCCTCGGGCGCGGCCTCGGGGGGCAGCTCGGCCTGCACCGCCACCTCGATCCCCACCACGAAGCCCTGTCGCTGTGGTTCCAGCTCGGTCCGCTGGGTCCGGTGTTGTGGGGCGCTGCGGCGGTGGGCGCGGCGCGGGCGGCTCGGGGACCGTGGGCGCCGGCCGCTCGGGGCCTCCTCGCGGGCACGGTGGCGCTCGCGTTCCTGGGCAACGACGTGTTGTACCGGCCGACGTTGATCTGGTGGGTGGCGGGCTTCGCGGGGCTGTGCGCCGGGGTCACGCCTGAGGGGGTGGAGGCTCCGTCGGCTCCGTCGGGCCCGGGACGGCCGTCCGCGACCGCCGCAGGCGCACCACCAGAGGCGTGAGCACCACCGTCAGGCCGATGCGGACGGGCTGCGTGGTCTTGGTGAGCACCCAGGCCAGCCCGACGGTGCCCATCGAGGCCGCGGAGTCGGGGCTCCACCCCGTCCGGATCGCGATCCAGAACCCGAACCAGGTCGCGAAGAACAGCGAGAAGTAGGTCGCCACCGCGATGCCGCCGTACTCCTCGACCAGGGCCTCGTACCGGCTGCGCCAGCTCGCCCACCAGCTCCTGAACCCCATCGCTACGCCACCAGCGAGAAGGCGCCGAGCGCGACGGAGGCCACCACGGGCACCGCCAGGTTGTCGTCGACGCCGCGCACGAACAGCTCTGCGATCGCGCCGGCGACCGCGGCGACCGCGGCGCGGGCGACGAGCACGTCGGGCGGGCCAGGGTGGAACACGGACAACGCCCACAGCGCGCCCACGAACCCCGCCCCAGCGAACGCGAGGCTGCCCTCCAGCGAGCGGCCGTTGGCGAGGCGCGTCCGGCCGAACCGGCGCCCGACCAGCGCCGCTGCCGGATCTCCGAGTCCGAGCACCATCAGGGCCGCTGCGCCTGTCTCGACCCTGGCGGCCACCGCCAGCACCAGCACTGCCGTCGTGTACCAGGTGGCGCTGTTGATCCGGTTGGCCTCGTGGGCGTGCGCCACCGGCGCGAACAGGGTCATCAACCAGCCGTTCATGCGCGGCGACCACCGACGCGCGAGCTCCATGCCCCAGGCAGCAGCGGCGCCCGCAGCAGCCACGGCGACGCGGACCCGCAGGGAATCCGGGAGCACCACCTCGACGAGCAGCACCACCCCGACCGCGTTCGCCACGTGGTACGCGTTGCGAACGAGGTTGCGGGGGCGGGTCTGTGCCCCGGCCGCCGCGAGCTCGGTCATCAGCGCCTCGAGGGCCGGCCGGCACCGCTCGCGGAACTCCACCCAGGCCGCTTCGGTCTCGGGGGTCACCCGCAAGAGGGCCGACACCGCGGCGAGCCTCTCCCGCAGCAGCTCCTCCCCCTCGGGGAAGGTGCGCTCCACGAGACGCGCGAACGACGCGCGAACCGCTCGGAGGCGGCCCGCGGCGCTGGCGCCCGCCCCCTCCTCGAGCTCCCGCAGCAGGGCGCCGAGGTCCATCGCGGCCACGCGCGAGGCCCTGGCCACTGCGCTCATCGCGCGCTCCCCACGGCGGAAGCGTGGGCGATCACGCGGTCCTGGTCGGCGGGCGCCAGCGAGCTACCGGACGGCAGGCACAGGCCGTCGCGGAACAACCGGTCGGACACGGCGCCGCCGAACGTGCGGCACCCTTCGAACACGGGCTGCTGGTGCATCGGCTTCCACACGGGGCGCGCCTCGATGTCCACGGCCTCCAACGCGGTGCGGACCTGCTCGCGGTTCACGCCGGCCACCGCCGGGTCGATGACCGCGCACGACAGCCAGGCGTTCGTGGTCGCGTCCGCCGGATCCTGGAGGAACGACCAGCCGGGCCGCTGGCCGAGCGTGTCGACGTAGCGCTGCCGCACCGCACGCCGCCGCGCCACGCGGTCGTCGAGCTGCTCGAGCTGACCGCGTCCGACCGCCGCCAGCAGGTTCGACATCCGGTAGTTGAACCCGATGTGGGAGTGCTGGTAGTGCGGAGCGGGATCTCGCGCCTGGGTAGCGAGGAAACGCGCGTGGTCCACGTGTCGGCGCGTGGGGGACACCATCATGCCGCCGCCCGCGGTCGTGATGATCTTGTTCCCGTTGAACGACAACACGGCGATGTCGCCGAAGCTCCCGGCTGGCCGACCGTGCCGGACCGAGCCGAGCGACTCGGCGGCGTCCTCGATCAGCGGGACGCCGTGGTGGCGGCAGATCGCCTCGATGCGTCCGTAGTCGCACACCTGCCCGTAGAGGTCTACGGCGATCACGGCGGCGGCGGGCTTGCCTTCGCGGGCCATCGCGCCGAGGGCCTCGTCGAGGCCGTCCGGATCCATGGTCCACGTGGTGGGGTCCACGTCCACGAACACTGGAGTGGCGCCCACGTACATGATGGCGTTGGCGGTGGCCGCGAACGTGAGGGTGCAGGTGATCACCCGGTCGCCGGGGCGGACCCCGACGTCGATCAGGGCGAGGTGCAGCCCCCCGGTCCCGGACGAGAGGGCAGCGGCGAACAGCTCCGGCCCCGGCCCCCGCAGGCGCGCGGCCATCTCCCGCTCGAAGGCGTCGACGTGCGGGCCCAGCGGCGCGATCCAGTTGGAGTCGAACGCATCGAGCAGCAGCTCGCGTTCGCGGCCGCCGACGTGTGGAGGGGACAGGTAGATCCGGGCCATGCGACACCCCGTGCAGCGCGCAGTTTATCGGCCGGCCGGATACCCTGCACCCATGTTGCGCTCCGCTGCCATGCCGCCCGCCTCGTTCGACGCCGCCACGGTCCTCGGTGATCTCAAGGCGTTCCTGGCGCGTTGTCGCGAGCCGGAGCTCCTGCTCGTGAAGGCGTGGCTGCAAGCGGAGCTGGCCCGGGGTGCGCCCCTGGGACTCCGCCTCGTCCGCACGCCTTCCTCGTACGAGCCGGGTGCGTGGTCGGGGAGTTTCGTGGAGCTCGCCGGTCACCTGCGCAAGGACCTCCACCAGCTCCGCCCCGCAGAGCTGATCGTCCTGCACGGGTGGGTGGGGCAGCGCCTCGCTCGTCTCGGCGGCTGACATGCTGCGGGTCTGTGTCGTGGGCCTCGGTCGCGTGGGCCTGCCCACCGCGGCGCTGGCGGCGGCCGCCGGTCACCACGTGATCGGGGTCGACCGGGATCCACACCAGCTCGCGCGGGTCCGCGGAGGGGGGGCGGGCGATGAACCCGGGCTGGCCGAGCTCCTCGCCGCCCACCCGATCGAGGTCGGCTCCCGCGTCGTTCCTGCAGACGCGTACGTGGTGTGTGTCGGGCGCCCGGCCGACGCCGGCGGCGAGGGTCCCGCCGGGGCCGACGTAGCGGCTGCGCTGGCCGAGGTCGCGCAGGTGGCGCCTCCCGGCGCGCTGTGTGTCCTCGAAGGCACCGTTCCCGTGGGCACCACGGACGCCCTGGTCGCTGCCTGGCCGGGCCTGCGGGTGGTGGTGGCGCCCGAGCGTGTGCTCCCGGGCCGCGCCCTCGCGGAGATCCGCGACAATCCCCGGCTGGTCGGCGGGCCACCCTCGGCGGTCGGGGCGGCTGCTGCGCTGATGTCCTCGTGGGTGCGCGGCCCGATCACGCAGGTGGACGCGCGCACCGCGGAGCTCTGCAAGCTCGTCGAGAACGCCTCCCGCGACGTAGCCATCGCGTTCGCCAACACGGTGGCGGCGCTCGCCCGGCGGCACGGTGTGGACGGCGCACAGCTCCGCGCGCTCGCGAACCAACACCCGCGGGTGTCGTTGCTGGCCCCGGGGATCGGGGTGGGCGGGCCGTGCCTTCCCGTCGACCCTTGGCTGCTCGTCGATCCCGACGCTCCCGAGCCGCTGCTGGTGGCGGCGCGAAGGGTCAACGACGGCGTCCCGGCGCTCGCTGCGGCCCGCGTGGATCGCGAACGCGGCACCATCGGCGTGTTGGGCCTGGGCTACAAGCCCGACGTGGGAGACACCCGCCGCTCGCCGGCGGTCGAGGTCGTGCGCGCGCTGGCGCACCGCGACGTGGTGGCGCACGACCCCCACGTGGGGGGGCCGGTGGAGGGGATCACGCTCGTCCCGCTGGCCGAGGTGCTGCGCCGCGACGTGGTGGTTCGCCTCGTCGCCCACCGCGCGTTCGACGGGTGGGAGACCGCGGCGGCCCGGTCCGCGTGTACCCTCGACCTGAGCGGAGGGTGGTCGTGAGGGTGGTGGTGGTGGTGGGAACCCGACCGGAGGCCATCAAGATGGCGCCGGTGATCCTCGGGCTGCGCGACTGCGGCGTCACCACGGTGGTGATCACCTCCGGTCAGCACCCGGGGCTCGTCTCCCAGGCGCTCCGGTCGTTCGACCTCGAGCCCGACGTGGTGCTCCCGCCGGTGTTGTCCACGGGCCTCGGCGAGCGGCTCGGGGAGCTCGTGTGGCAGATCGCCCGGGCGCTTTCCCAGGCGGCCCCCACGCTGGTGCTCGTCCACGGCGACACCACCACGACCCTCGCCGCGGCCCTCGCGACCCACCACGCCCGCGTCCCGCTCGGTCACGTCGAGGCCGGGCTGCGCTCGGGCGATCGCGCGAGCCCGTTCCCCGAGGAGGACAACCGGCGCATCGTCGACCACCTCGCCAACGTGTGCTTCGCCCCCACCCCGCGTGCGCAGCAGACCCTCCTCTCGGAGGGGATCCCGCCCGACCGCGTGCTCGTCACCGGCAACCCGCTGGTGGACGCGGTCCGCGCCACCGCCGCCCGGGTGGAGGCGCTTCCGTGCCGCCACTTCCCGGAGCTCGCGGCCCACCAGCTCGACCAGCCCGGCCCGGTGGTGCTCGTGACGGCCCACCGCCGCGAGAGCTGGGGTCTGGCCATGCAGCGGATCTGCAGCATCGTCGAGCAGCTGCCCGCCCGCGTGTTGTGGCCCGTGCACCCGAGCCCGGAGGTCAGCGGTCCCGTCTACCAGCGGCTCGGAGACGCGCCCCACGTGCGGCTCTGCGCGCCGCTTTCGTACCCGGCGATGATCCGCGCGCTGCTTCGCTCGGAGCTCGTGTTGACCGACTCCGGCGGCGTGCAGGAGGAGGGCGCGGTGCTCGGAAAGCCGACGCTCGTGTTGCGCGACAGCACCGAGCGGCCGGAGGCGCTGGATTCGGGCGTGGTCCGGCTCGTCGGAACGCGGGTGGAGGACGTGGTCGCGGCGGCGTCGATGTGGATTCGACGCAGCCCCACGCTCGTGTCCGAAGGCGAGCTGCTGGGGGACGGCCGCGCAGGCGTGCGGATCGCGCGGTGGATCGCGGGTGCGTACGCGTGATCCTCGTGGTCGGCAGCGGACACGTGGGCCTGACCTGCGCCGTCGCGCTGGCTGCTGCGGGGCACGAGGTGGTGGCGGTCGAGGTCGACGCCGAGCGGCGGAGCGCGCTGCAGGCAGGCAGGGTCCCCTTCGACGAGCCAGGGCTCGAGGCCGGCCTCGCGGGTGTCCACATCGGGGCCGAGGTCGACGCCACCGGCGCTGCGATCGTGCTCCTGGCCGTGCCCACCCCGGCCGACGCTGCGGGTCCTGGGCTCGGTGCCTTGACCGAGGCAGCCGCCTCGATCGCCTCCACGGCAGCTCCGGGGACCCTGGTGCTCGTCAAGTCCACGGTGCCGCCGGGCACCTCCGACGCCCTGCAGGCCGCGCACCCTGCGCTGCGGGTGGTGGCGAACCCCGAGTTCCTGCGGGTGGGCCACGCTCTCCACGACCTGCGCCATCCCGCCCGCGTCGTGCTGGGGGGCGCGGCCCGGGACGTGAGCGAGGTGGAGGCGCTGTGGCGCACGGTCGTGGGGCCGTCCGTGGTGGTGGTGGCGACCACGCGGGCCACGGCGGAGCTCTCGAAGCTGGCCGCCAACGCGATGCTCGCGGTGCGCATCGCCTTCGTGAACGAGCTGTCCGACCTCGCTGCGGTCGCCGGCGCCGACCCGGTCGCGCTCTGGGACGCGGTCGGGCGCGACCCGCGCATCGGCTCCGCCTACCTCTCGCCGTCACCCGGGTTCGGCGGGGTGTGCCTGCCAAAGGACGTCCACCTGCTGGCCCACGCCGGGCGGGCGCTGGGGGCTGCCCCCAGCCTGGTGGTCGCCGCGCAGCGTGCCAACGACGACCGCGCAGCAGCGCTCCTCGCCTGCCTGGTGGACCGCCGACCGCGCTCCGTCGCGGTGTGGGGACTCGGCTTCCGGCCGGGCAGCGCAGATCCCCGCGGATCGGTGCCGGTGTGGATCCGCGACGCGCTGGTGGCGGCCGGGGTCCCCACCCGCTGTTGGGACCCGCTCGATCCCGGGTGTGACCCGGTGGAGACCGTCACGGAGGGCGTCGACGCGGTGTTCGTCGGCTCGGCTGTCCCAGCGGACCCGACCACGCTGCGACCGCGCTCGCGGTGGGTCCTGGACCCAGCCGGCTTGGTCCCCGCCACCTGGGCCGCGGCCGGCTGGTGGGTGGCGAGGAGCCCACTGCCCAGGTCGTCCTCGACGGCCGGGTGACGCGGTCCGACCGGCGCGATACCCTGCGTTGTTGTACGCGAGGGTCCGATGGCTGCGACCGGTCACGAAGAGAACCAGTCCTCTGCCTTCTCGGTCGGTGACGTCGTCTCCATCGTCCGGATGCAGTGGATGCTGGTCGCGGCGTGTGTCGTCGTGGGCCTCGTCCTGGCCGCGCTGTACGGCGCCCTCGCGCCCCGGAAGTATCGGTCCGCCGCCGTGGTCCACCTCGCCACCTCGGCCGGCCAGGAGATCCGCTCCGACCGCGTCGTCGAGAACGACCAGTTCAACCGCTGGAACCGCCAGGTCTTCGTCAAGACCCAGCTCGACATCATGCGGTCCCGCGACTTCCTCGGCGAGGTGCTCGACCGCTACGAGGCGGCTGGCCTCGAGGCTGGCCTCGCCCACGACGAAGCCGGCCTCCTCGCGCTCGGGCAGATGCTGGACGTGCGGCTCCGTCAGGCCACGGAGCTCCTGGACATCGCGGTCGTGTCCGACGACCCGGACAAGTCGATGTACCTCGCCAACATCGTCGCCGAGGTGTTCCGCGACGAGAACCTCCGCGCGATGACGGACTCGGCCACCTCCGCCAAGGGGTGGCTCGACACCCAGCTCGTCGAGTCGGAGGAGCGCATCGATCTGCTCGCGTCCGAGCTCCGCGACTTCCAGCGCGCCAACGATCTCGCGGACGCCGAGGACAAGTCCGCCGTGTCGTCGGCGATGGACTCGCTCAAGCTGGCCTACGGCGACGCCCGCTCGGAGCGCGTGATCCACGAGAACATGGTGCGCCAACACGAGCGGTTGCTGCGCAGCGGCGCGATCGAGGAGCTGGCCAAGGAGATGGCCACGCCCGTCATCGCTCAGTACATGGAGGCCTACGCCACGGCCGCCACCGAGCAGGCACGGATCCACGCCCGGTACGGCGAGAAGGTCGCGGAGCGCATCGTCGCCGACGCCGAGGTGGCCCGCATCAACGCCGAGCTGCGGGCCGAGGTGCAGAACACCCTCGAAGCGGAGCGGGCCCGGCTCAAGCTCCTGATCGACAAGGAGAAGCGCCTCGCCGAGGAGATCGACAGCGGCAAGGACGACCTCCTCGTGCGGCAGGGCGCGCGCGTCGGCTACGACCGCAAGAAGCTCGAGTTCGACACGGTCCGCGAGAACTACGGGCGCCTCCAGGCCCGCCGCGCGGAGCTCGAGCTCCAGGCGAAGACGCAGCTCAACAACGTGCGCATCGTCGAGGAGGCGCGCGCAGTCAACGTGCCCGTGTCGCCGAGCTGGTCGTTCGCGCTGTTGGCTGGCGCCCTGCTGGGGGGCGTGGTCGGCGCTGCGGGCGCGTTCCTCCGCGAGTGGATGGACGACACCATCTCGTCGCCCCTCGAGGTCTCGACCTTCCTGAAGGTACCGTTCCTGGGCCTCATCCCGAAGATCGAGAACGAGACGGACGAGATCAAGCTCGGGACCTACACCCAGGACCACCCCCGCTCGCCCGTGGCCGAGGCGCTGCGCGGCCTGCGGACCATCCTCGAGATGGCGTCCGATGGTCCGCCCAAGCGCCTGCTCGTCACCTCCGCCGTGCAGGAAGAGGGCAAGACCAGCACCACGGTCCACCTCGGGGTCTCGTTCGCCAAGCTCGACCGTCGCGTCGTGTTGATCGACTGCGACCTGCGCCGCCCGCGGATGCACAAGGTCTTCGGGAAGTCGCGCGAGATCGGGCTGTCCACCGCGCTCCACGGCGAGGCCACCGTCGACGAGATCATCCAGGAGACCACGATCCCGGGGCTGTCGTTCATCGCGAGCGGTCGCGGCGGAGACCGACCGAACGAGCTCCTGGCCTCGCCTGCGCTCGCCAAGGTGCTCACCGAGCTCGATTCCCGCTTCGACCTCGTCGTCCTCGACTCGCCGCCGTCCGGCATCCTCTCGGACGCCCGCATCCTCTCCAAGCTCACGGACGGCGTGGTGATGATCGTGCGCGAACATGCTGCTTCCCGCGGCTTGATCCGCGAGGCGCTCTCGAGCCTCGAGCAGGTGGGCGCCCGGATCTACGGCGTCGCCATCAACGCGGTCGACCTCAACAATGGCCGCAAGAGCTACAAGTACCAATATGGATACGGGTATCGTTACGCCCGGTACGCGTACAACTACGCGGAACGGACCGACACCGCAGCGAAGTAGGTCGACGCGCCTCGTGGGGCGCCTCACCGCTGCGTGGCTGGTCGTGCTCGCGATCGTGGGCGTCTTCGCGTTCGGCGGGGTCCACACGCCCGTGCGCGCGCTCCTGCACCTGCTGCTCGCCGGCGCCCTCGGCACGGCCGCGTTCCTGCCGGACTCGAGCCTCACCCGCCTCGGCGCGCTCCGGGGCTGGCTGATCGCGGGCGCGGCAGTCACCTGCGCCGTCTGCGCAGGCCTGGTGCCGGTGCCGGAGGGTCTGCGGGCGTTCGTCGCGCAGGACGCCCGGACGGGCTGGTCCTTCGCCAGCGTCGACGCCGAGCGCACCGTCAGCGTGTTGATGTACGCCTGGTGGCTCACGGGGCTGGGGATCGCCGTCACCACCGTCTCCGTCGTGCTCGGGCGGCGTCGGCCGTTCGAG
>JBIKWC010000263.1:0-10207 GCA_044356535.1 Myxococcota bacterium | reverse complement strand
CCAGCTCCCGCCGCCGCCGCCGCTCCACCGCGCCGGTGACTGCGAGCCGGAGCTCGTCGTGGGCCACCAGCCGGGCCACCAGCACCAGCAGGCGCGAGAACACGGTGTCGCCTTCGGCTGGGGCAGACGGCAGGCCAGCGGTACACGGCGGAAACGGCGCGAATGGAACCTCCGGGTCGGCACCGTCAACGAGCAGGTCGAACACGGCTTCGAACGGCACGTCTGCCTCGGCCAACGCCACGGCAGAGCGGCCGCGGTACCTGGGTCCATCAACGTCGATCGAGGTGATGTCCGATACGAGGATCGGCGCGCCCCAGTCGAGCGCCGACTCCGCTGCTGCGGCGTGTCCTCCCGCAGCGGCGGCTCGGCGCTCCAGCGACGCCACGTCTTCTGCCAGGTAGCGGCTCGATCGGCCCTCCTTGACGGTCCGCACGAGCCCCCGGCTCGCGTAGGTGTAGAGCGTGGCCTTCCGGATGCCGAGCCGGTGTGCCGCTTCGTCCGCGGTCAGCGTGTGTGCCATGCACCGACGATACATCGATTGGTCGATCAAGGTTGTCGTGGGTGAGGGAGAGGCAGGAGGTGCTCGTGGCGACCAGTGGACTGGACGGGGTGGTGGTGGCGGAGACGGAGCTGTCGCACGTGGACGGGGAGCGCGGCGAGCTGTGGCTCCGCGGCTGGCGCGTCGAGGACCTGGCGGCCCAGGGGTCGTTCGAGGTGGTGCTGGCGTTGTTGTGGCACGGTGACACCGCGCGCGCGCCCGAGGTGGCAGACGCCCTGGGCGCTGCGCGGGTGCGGATGTCCGAGCGCGTCTCCCTGGTGACGGGGCTCGATGGCGTCGCCTCGATGCGGGCCGCGCTGGCTCCCCTGGAGGGCGCTGCGCCGCTCGAGCTCGTGGCCGCTGCGGGTGAGGTCTTCGTGGCGTGGTCGTGCCGCGCCGCAGGGCGGGTGGACCCCGGCCCGGACCCATCCCTCCCGCACGCCGACGACCTCGTCCGTCGCCTGCGCGGGTCGGTGGACCCGGCCCGGGCCCGCGCGTTCGCGGCGTACCTGGCGACGGTGGCGGACCACGGGATGAACGCCAGCACGTTCACGGCGCGCGTGGTGGCGTCCACGGGCTCGGACGACACCAGCGCCGTGGTGGCCGCGCTCGGCGCGCTCAAGGGGCCCCTGCACGGCGGCGCGCCGGGTCCGGTCCTCGACATGCTCGACGCCATCTCCGAGCCGTCGGCGGCGCGGTCCTGGCTCGCGCGCGAGCTCGCGGAGGGCCGGCGGATCATGGGGATGGGGCACCGGATCTACCGCGTCCGGGACCCGCGCGTGGCTGTCCTGGAGTCGGCGTTGGCCACCCTGCGGGCCGCGGGCGTGGACTCGCCGCGCTGGGCGCTGGCGCGTGTCGTGGAGGCGGAGGCCACCCAGCTCCTCGCGGAGAAGCAGCCCACGCGGCCGCTCCGCGCCAACGTCGAGTTCGCGACCGCCGTGTTGCTCGAGGTCGTCGGCGTGGACCGCGCCGCCTTCACTGCGGCGTTCGCCGTGGGTCGTGTCGCCGGGTGGCTGGCCCACACCGAGGAGCAGCGGCGCACCGGTCGCCTGCTGCGCCCGCAGTCCCGCTACGTCGGCCCCGTCCCGAGCGGGGTCACCGCCAGCTGAGCTTCAGCGGGAGAGCGCTGCGGCGGCCGTCGTCCACGAGCGACGAGGTCGCCACCACCACCCGGGTGTCGGGATCGAACAGGTGGAGCTCGGGCCGGACCGCGTCGTCGAGGACCAGCAAGTCCGCCGTCGGCATCCAGTTGAGGTGGTGGGGGACGAAGGGCGTCGTCACCACCTCGGCCTCGGCGAGGCCCAGGTCGACCCGCGAGAGGGCGTCGTGCTGCACGTACCAGAGGTCCTCGTGGCCGTCCCGGAAGGTGAAGTCCTGGAGCGCGCCGCCGGGCAGCGGCAACACCGTGGACGCGCCGGTCTCGAGATCGAACAACACGAACGGGGCGTCCGCGTCGAAGGTCTCGGTGACCAGCACGTCGGCGCCGTCGCGGGAGACGAAGAAGGTGGGTACCTCCGCCTCGGTGCGCAGGGTCCGCGTGTCGCCGGTGACGGAGTCCACCACCACCAGGTGGTCACCCCGGTACCCCACCACGGAGGAGCCGTCGGGGGTGTACGCCACGGGCCCCGAAACGTCCGGCACCGTGCGCACGGCGTGGGTGGAGGGATCGACCAGCACCAGCACCTCGTCGCCGATCACCTCGTCGAACATCGGCACTGCGATCTGCAGGTCCTGAGGATGGACGCCGATCCACGAGTACGACATGAACAGGTTCGGGACGAGCCCCGGGAGGTCGATCTCCGCGTCCTCCGGCGGCATCGACGCGCGTCCACCGAGGCTCGGCAGCCCGTCGCGGTCCTGGAACGACCACAACCGCAGCCGCGTGTGGAGGTCCTCGTCCATCAGCAGCCCCACCAGCCGATCCGTGGTGTTCATCCACATCGCCTCGAGCCACACGGCGTCGGTCGCCACGACCGCCGCTTCGAGGGTCCGTGGGTCCAGCACGTGGATCGGGTGGGCGTCGTCGCCGTTGTCGGCCACTGCGACCCACCGCCGGCTGGCCGAGGTGCGGGTGCCCCAGTACCAGGTGTCGCTGTCGCGCTCCGCGAGGACCTCGAGCGTGGCCTCGTCGACGCGGTACATGCGCTCGTGGCCGTCGGAGGTGGTGGCGCCTTCGGCCGGCACCTGGCCCATCACCAGCAGGCCGTCGGCGGTGAAGTTGATGCGCACGTCTTCGTGGTCCGTCACGTCGATGGTGGGCCGGGCCGCAGGCTCGCCGGGCGCCCAGCTCCAGATCGTCTTGCGGATCGGGGTGGCCTCCGTAAGGGCCGAGCAGTCGACTTCGGCTTCGTACACGAGCACATAGGCGCGCTCCACTCCGACGCCCACCTCGAGGTCGCCGTTCCACGTGCACCGGTCGTCGCCCTGCTGCAGCTCCGTTTCGGTGGTGGGGGTGGTGGCGTGGTCGAGGATGCCTTCGTCGCCGGGCCGGTCCTCTCCCAGGCTCGCGCCCCCGCACCCGAGCGACCAGCCCACCACCAACGAACCCAGGACCCAACTCGACTTCCGCTGCGCCACGACGACCTCCGATGGACCCGACCGTAGCCGTCGGGCGGAGGCCGTCGCCACCAGAAGTTGCCCGAAGCCGAACGTACCGGAGGCCAGAAGTGCCCCGCTGTGTTCGGAACTGGGGTAGGTACGACCAGGTCAAGGGGAGGAGGCGGTCGTCCGCGCGATCAGGTCCTCCGCGATCTCGGACGGCACGTAGGTCCGCGCGAGCGCGAGGGCCTTCGCGCTCCGCCCGTCTCCCGACGCTGCGGCGAGCGCTGCGAGCTCGACGCAGGTGTTGGCGACCTCCACCTCCAGGCCGAGGCTCCGGGCCGTCGCCGGGTCGAGGACCATGCTCGCAGCGTGCAGATCGCGGTCGGCAGCCCCGAGCTGGCCTGCGGCGAGCCAGGCCCGTGCCCGGTACACGAGCACCTGCGCAGCGGCCGCAGCATCGGGCGCGTGGAGCCGCTCCTCCACGCCCGTCGTCTCGGAGAGCCACGGAGCAGCGAGCTCGCTGTCACCCGGGTGGGCCCGGAACGCCGGGCCCCAGGCGCCGTAGAACCAGGCAGCGTAGCGGTCGGGCCACCGGCTCCGGAGCGCGGAGCCCGCCAGCGTCGGACGGGTGCGGAGCAGGAGCTGGAGCTCGCGCTCGAGCTCCGCGTCGAGGGTGAGCCGGGCCAGGGTCGCGTCGAGCGCCTCGGGCTCCCCGCGGGCGGCCGCCTCCCACACCCGGTCGGACGCTGCCGCCGGAGGAGCCGTGGGGGGCAGGGCTACCGCGTCGGTGGCGGTGACGGAGAGACCCTGGAGCACCACCTGCGTCAACAGTCCCTGGGTCTGGGCGTGGTCGGAGGCCGTCAACGACAGGCGCTGGTCGCCGCCGCCGTGAACCACGGTGTGCAGCGGCCCCGTCCTGGTCGACACCAGGCCGTCCCGCTCGATCCGACAGCTCCAGGTGCCCTCGAGCGTCGAGACGTGGACACGGAGCGCCACGCGAGCCGCGGTCGTCGGCGTCACGAGGGGCTCTTCGACGGTCGTCGTCTCCTCTCCCGGCACCTCGCAGTACGCCTCCCGTCGATACTGGCCGCCGCCACCCCACACCCGCACCCCCACTTCGAGCGGGCCTTCGGGCGTGGGGATCGAGGCGACGAGGCCGCTTCCCCACTCGGCCCGCACGAGGTCGAACGCCAACGACAGCCCGAGCTCCCCCGGCGCGCTCGTGAACGGAAGGTCCAGGAGGGCGTTGTCGCCGGAGTACGCGCGGAGCGACCGACCTCCCGCGCGCGGGTCGACGACGACGTGCTCCGGCGACAGTACCCGGGCTGGTCCGGGCCACGTGTCGCCGAGCGGCACCGACAGCTCGCGGAGGTGATCGATCGTCTCCTTCAGGTCCGCGTCGGGCTCTCGACCCGCTGCGACGAGCGCTCCGGCGGCCTCCGTGAACCGGTGTTGGGCCCGGAGCGCCCGGCTCGCCTCGTCGTACCAGGCCGGCTGACGGCCCGCGCGCGCTGCGGCCAGCCGCGTCTGTACGGAGCGCTCCACGTCGCCGGCCGTGGCCCACAGCGACGACGCGCGCGCCAGCGCCTCCGGTCCCCCACCTGCGGCGGCGACCTGCTCCAGGTGGCGCGCGGCACCCTCCACGAGGCCCATCGCCACGAGCTCCTCGGCCCGTCTCCACCCAGCGGCAGCCCTGGGCGTCAGCGTGTCGGGAGGCGCGTCCGGGTCGGGTGGCCCGGCGAGCAGGGGCAGGGAATCGTTCCCGACGCCGAGGATCCACCACCGGCTGTCGGGGCCGTCCGCGGGTGACCGGACGACCAGCTCGAGCCCGGGCGCCGGATCGAGCTCGGCGGCGAACAGCGGCACCACGTCCCCCATCGAGAGCGGCGGCTGCGTCGGGTCCCCGCCAGGGTACACCAGCGTGACCCAGCGCGCGCCCGGACCCTGCGCCGCGAACGCCGGGTCGAGCAGGCCATCGCCGTCGAGATCGGCGAGCACGAGGCCCTGCGTCAACACCGGACCGCGGCTGGCGGGTGCGGGCAACACGACCTCTGGGGTCGGCCCTCCGGGCCCGAACCGCCACCGCGTGGCGCCGGGCGCGGTGCCGTACGGTGCGGCCGGCGGGAACATCCAGCTGCTTGCGTATTCGTCGCTCTTCAGGGTCCACAACGTGTCGTGCGGCTCACCCGGGACGACGTGGAGCTCGGCCAGGTAGCCCACCTTGGTCCGGTGCAGCGGCGCTGCTGGCGCGTCTGCGTCGTAGGTCCGGAGGTCGAAGGCCGACCACGCACCCGTCGCCACCACGAGCTCGTCGCCTGCGTCCCCTTCGAGGTCGCCCACGGCCAGGCCCACCACGTCGGATCGGAGCGCGTCGAGGTCGGGCAGCGGCGCCCACCGGGTGAACCCGTCTCCTGCAGGGTCGAGCGCCACGAGGTGTCGACCGTACGCGCCGATGCCCACGAGCAGTCGGCCGTCTCCCAGCTGGAGCGCGCTCGTGTGGGGGCTGTCTGCCCAGCCGTAGCGGACCTCGCCGCCTGCCGTACGCACGGTGACCTCGGTCGGTGGGGCGCCGAGGGACGTGACGAGGAGCGGAGGAGTGCCGCCCGTCAGCGTCCAGGTCCAGGCGCGCTCGGGGAAGGTGGTCACGACCTCGGTCCGGGTGAGGTCGTCGAGCGGGCTGCGGACGAGCCTCGTGCCTTCGGAGGTCCGCCACCACTCCGGCCGCCCGTCCCCGTCGGTGTCGACGACGAAGCCGCGGTCGTGGTCGGACCCGCCGCGCGTGGCGTGGACCCAGCGCTGCGCGAGCGCTGCGCCCGGTCTGCCGGCGACGGTGAGGTGCGCCCCGGCGGCCGCGAAGTCCCGGCGGAACCACGCGGCGTCGACGAGCATCGAGGCGATTGCCGGGTTCGCGGACGCTCCCGGGGTCCGCCGGTCGAGCTGCGCCAGCGCTGCCTGCATCGACGCGAACTGCTGGTTCGCGCGGAACCCCGCCGCGAGCTGGCGGAGGGCCTCGTCCTGCTCCGCGGGGCCTCCTTCGGCGAACGCTCGGGCCAGCCACAACGCCGCAGCGTCCCCGGTGGGCTCGGTGCCGGCGAGCTCGAGCAGGGCCCGCGCTCCGGCCCGCGTGCCCGCGATCGAGGCCTCGCCCACGAACTCCCGGAGGTGGCTGGCGCGGTCCGTGGTGGGGAGCTCGGCCAGGGTGGCGCTCGCGGCGGCCTCCCGCGCTTCGTGCTCCTGGCTCGCGCGCAGCTCGGCCCAGGTCCGCGCGCCCCCGACGCCGATCGCGAGCACCAGGACGGCGCCCGCCGCGATGGCGGCGCCCCGCCCCCACCGCCGGCGCGCTCCCTGGAGCCGCGCGCTCAACGACACCGCGGGGGGCGAGATGTCGCGGCCCTCCAGGAACGCTTCGAGATCGCGTGCCATCGCTGCGCAGCTCGCGTACCTGCCCCTGGGCTCGCGGGCCATGGCGGCGTCCACGATGCGGGCGAGCTGCGGAGGCGCGGTGGGGCAAGCGCGGGCGAGGGGCTCGGGCGGGCCCTCGACCAGGGCGTAGAGGACCTCCACCGCAGAGTCGCCGTCGTAGGGGGGGCGCCCGGTGAGCAGGTGCCACCCGACCGCGCCGAGCGAGTACACATCGGCCGAGGGGTCGGGCGCAGCCCGCTTCGTCGCCTCGGGCGCGACGTAGGCGGGTGTCCCGACGATCTGGCCCGTCCGGGTCAAACGAACGTCGGCCCCCACGTCCGCGGCCAGCCCGAAGTCGGTGAGCATCGGCTGATCCTGGGCGTCGAACAACACGTTCCCCGGCTTCACGTCCCGGTGGACGATGCCCTCGGCGTGCGCAGCGTCCAGGGCGCGGGCGAGGGCGAGGAGCCACCGCGCTGCCTGCGCGGGGGGAACCGGCCCGGCTTCGAGCCGGTTGGCCAACGACGGCCCCTCCAGGAGGTCCATCGCCAACCAGGGTCGACCGTCGGCCCAGCCCACATCGTGGACCCGCACGATGTTCGCGTGGTGCAGCCGGGAGGCGGCGCGCGACTCGCGCAGGAACCTGGCGACCTCCTCGGTGCCGGCGTGTTCGCCGGAGAGCAGCACCTTCAGCGCAACCTCCGCCTGGCGGTCCGGGTCGAAGGCCCGGTACACCACGCCGGCGCCCCCGCGACCGAGCTCTCCCCGGAGCACGAACCGACCCACCTTGCGCGGCGCGCCGGCGTCGTCGGTCACGGCTGCTTGCGCGCCACGGCCACCCGGGCGTGGGTCTCCAGGATCTTGCCGAAGTCGGTCCGCGTGCCGAGCTTGCGGTGCATCGCGTACATCCCGGCGATGGAGCGGTGGGGAAGCAGGACGTCCTTCGGGACCCGCACGCTCGGGCGGGTGACGAACCGCTTGAGGATGGGCTTCATCTCCTCCATGAACCGCTCGGACTCTGCGCCGAGCGCGATCTCGCCCATGCGGAACGGGCGGGTGAGCCCGTGGCAGAAGTCGAGCAGGAGCTTGCCGTCTTCGGCGTCGGTGCCGTTCCAGGCGCCGAGCTCGAGGCAGCCCTCGAGGATGGCGTCGTCGTCCCCGGCCATACACGCCAGCGCGGTCCGGGCGTAGGTGGTGATCCAGCCCTCGTCGAAGCGCTTGACGCACCCGTAGTCGACGAGGCCCACGCGGCCGTCGTCCTCGAACAGGTAGTTCCCGGGGTGCGGGTCCGCGTGCAGCATCTGCAGGTCGAACAGCTGGGTGTAGTACAGGTCCGACAACGTGCGCCCGGCGCGCTGGCGGGCAGCGGGGTCGGAGCCGGGTAGCCAGGCGTCGAGGTGCTTGCCGGGGAGGCGGTCCATGGTGAGCACCCGCTCGGTGCACAACGCGTGGTGCAGGCGGGGGATCCGGACGCGCGGGTCGTTGCCCAGCGCCTCCTGGAACTGCTGGATGTTCACCGCTTCCTGGAGGTAGTCGAGCTCCTGGGCGAGGTGGTGGCGGATCTCCTCGAAGGCTTCGTCCACCTCGGCGCTCTGGCGCTGCAGCGCGCGGGTGGACAACAACATGCCCTTGAGCGCCACGAGATCGGTGTCCACGGCCTCGGCGACGCCCTCGTGCAGCACCTTGACCACGACCTCCTCGCCGTCGTGGGTGCGCGCCACGTGGGCCTGCGCGAGCGATGCGGTGCCCAGGGGGACCTCCTCGAACGAGGCGAACGCCCGCTCGAGCGACATCTCCAAGCTCTGCTCGACGTTCTTGCGGATCGTCGCGAACGGGATCCGCTCGGCGTCCTTGTGGAGCCGCGACAACGAGGCGGCGACGTCGTCGGGCAGATCGAGCGTGCTGGCGACGCTGGCGAGCTGCTGGCCGAGCTTCATGGCCGCGCCCTTCATCTTGGACAACGTCTGGGCGATCTCTTCCGCGTTCTCGACGTGGAGCTTGTCGCGGGCTTCTTTCTTCTGGGTGTCGTCGAGGAACGCCTCGCGGACCTTGTTGCCCAGGTACGAGGCGCTCACCTTGCTGGTGAGGTTCGTGAGCGTCGCGAGGCGGCTCCAGCGGGACAACGGGCCCTCCAGACGTGCGGAGGAGTCTCCCTATCCGTGTGGACCGGCCCCCGGGAAGATCGGGTCGGGGGAGCTCGGTCCGGGCGCGCTCCGTTAGGCTCGCTGCACGGAGGAGAGATGCTCGCTTGCTGGGTCACCGCGTCGTTCGCGGCGTCGGACGAAGGAGCCCGCGCGCTGCGCGAAGGGCGGGTCGACGACGCGATCGTGGCGCTCACGCGCGCGGTCGCGGCCGAGCCGGGGGACGCCGACGCGTGGTGGGAGCTCGGCTGGGCGGCGTGGGCGAAGGACGACCCGGCTGCGGCGGCCGAGGCCTGGGGGCACGTGGAGCAGCTGCAGCCCGACCACCCGGACCTCACGACGTGGCTCCCCGCTGCCCGCGTGCGCGCTGGGCTCGCTGGGATCACGGTCCCCACCGGGGCGCCGCCCACGACGGCAACAGCGCGCACCGTGCGGTTCGTCGCCGGCGGCGACACCATGATGGGCTCGGACCTCAAGCGGGGCGCGGCGGGTCTCGCGCCGGGGAACGGGGAGTCGCTCTACGACGACACGCGCAGCTGGTTCCAGGCGGCGGACGTGGCGTTCCTCAACCTCGAGGGCCCGCTCGCGGACGGGTTGCCGAGCACCAAGTGCTCCGAGGGTTCGACGTCCTGCTACGCCTTCCGCACGCCCACCCGCTATGCGGACGCGCTCACCAGCATCTCGCTGGATCTCGCGCAGCTCGCCAACAACCACGCGTTCGACGTGGGCGCGGAGGGCAACACCTCCACCATGGCGGCCCTCGACGCCCGCGGCATCGCGCACGCGGGGCGGTGGGGCGACGTGGGCTTCATCGAGCGCAACGGCGTGAAGATCGGCCTCGTGGCAGCACACTCGGGGAGCTGCTGCCTGAACGTGAACGACCTCGAGGAGGTGAAGCGGCAGGTCGCGGCGGCGGACCAGCAGGCGGACCTGGTGATGTTCGTGTTCCACGGCGGCCGGGAGGGCGCGGAGTACCGCCACGTCCCGAAGGAGCTGGAGATCGCGTGGGGCGAGCGGCGGGGCGACGTCCACGCGCTGGCGCACGCGGCGGTCGACGCGGGCGCGGACCTCGTGGTCGGGACGGGTCCCCACGTGTTGCGCGCGATGGAGGTGTACCAGGGCCGCCTGATCGCCTACAGCCTGGGCAACTTCATGGGGTACCGGCAGTTCGGCACCGCGGGCGGGTTCGGGGGCCGGACGGTGCTCCTGGACGCGACGCTGGCGGACAACGGCGTGCTGGTCTCCGCGAAGCTCCACGCCCTCGCGATGGACGCCTCCTCGGTGCCGCACCCGGATCCTGCTGGGGCCGCGCTGCAGGACGTGCGGGAGCTGTCGCTCGCGGACTTCCCGACGACAGGCGTGCAGGTGGCGCCGGACGGCACGCTGTCGTGGGCGGGACAGCCGTGACGCTCCTCCTGCTCGCTTGTGTGCCCCCTCCGGCGCCGCCCCGCGAGCCGGTGGACGAGGTCGATCCGACCGTTCGTGCGCATTCGGCAACCTCGGCCGCGGACCACACCGCCCTCCTCGACACGATGGGCGGCCACACGGGGGTCCCCGACGGCTGCGCCCCCGAACCGGAACAGGA
>JBIKWC010000052.1:0-33095 GCA_044356535.1 Myxococcota bacterium | reverse complement strand
CTGTGGGCGACGAACCGCTCGGCCGTGTTCGAGATCGAGGTGGGGATCGCGGGACGTCACGTCCTGCGGCCTTGACGCCGGCGCTACCCCCGGAGATCCACACTCCGACCTCGCGCCCCGTGGTATCGACCGCGCCCGCCTCCCGATGGAGGTGCAGGCGGCGAGAGGCCCCGCGGGGCATAGTGCGTTCGCGGAGGTCGAATGATCGCGTTTCTGTGGGCGGGCTGCACGGGCCCGGAGCCGACGGACAAGGCAGAGCCCTCACCCACGGGCACCACGGGGGAGACCGGGGACACCGGACCCACCGACACCGGGACCCGACCGGGCCCCGACCTCGTGGCGACCGACGCGAACGATCTCACGTTGACCGTGAACTACACGTTGCCCACGGTCGAGGTCCGCGAGGGCTTCGACACGCTCGTCACCTGGTCGGGGGTGTCGGTCGACGCGTGGGGCGAGCCGCTGGTGGCGTCGGAGGTGCCGCGCCTCCTGTTGCTCGAGCTCACTGTGCCGCCGGCCGAGGCAGCCGCTGCATTGGCGCGCGACGAGCTCGGGTTCGACCTGCTGTCCGTGTGGGAGGCCGACGTCACGGGCCAGGTGTTCGCGAACCTGTCCGACCTCCGCTACGAGTCGACGGCGTTCGACCCCGCCGCCTACCTCCTCGAGAACGCGCAGCGGAGCTGGGTCGTGGCGCTCGCCGTGCCGACGGGGGACCGCCTCGATCTGCGCACGGCCGCGATCCTGGTCCCGACCCCGCTCACGGCGTCGTCGACGGCGCCGCTGGTGGACGGTGCAGCGTCGTTCACCTGGAGCGGAGCGCTCGACGGGGAGCCGCTGGTCACGTCGAGCGCGTGGGAGCAGTGGACGCTCGACTGGGACGGGCTCGGCACCGACGCGCTCGGCCGGCCCTTCGACCAGGACGTCGTGAACGAGCTGTTCGTGGCGCGCTACACCGCCGCTCCCGAGGCCCTCGGCGCCTCGCTCCTCGACCTCCCGGGCGCAGCGGACGCGGTGTGGCGCATGGAGGTGGGCGGGTTCACCGACGCCCGCCTCGAGTTCGCGATCGACGCCGGGGGTGGCAGCTTCCCGGGGTTCACGGCGGGCTCGACCTGGGTGGTCGGGGGGCGGTGCTCCACGTGTTTCACGCCGTTCCCAGCGTTCGCGTTCACCGTCGACGTCCGCTGAGCGCCTGGCTGGCCCGCGTTCGTCGACGTCAGGGCGGAGGGAGAAGGGGCCGCGCGAGGCTGTCCCGCCGCGCGGGGTCGCTCACGTAGGTGTGGATGCTGCGGGCGAGGAGGACCGCGTCCAGGCCGAACGACAGGGGGAGGATCTGGAAGGTGCCGCCCGACAACGTCGCAGCCACGGTGGCGGCCCGGGACTGGGGCTCGGCGCTCGCGATCGCCCGGCGTACGTCCCGCAGCTGCACCACCACCACCGGGTTCTGCTGGTGCTCCCACAGGGCGCAGCCCGCGAGGTCGTCCCACGGGAGCACGAAGCTGCCGTGCCGATCTCCGACGCGGAGCCCCGTTGCCTCGAACTGCAGCCACGCGTGCCCCATCCGCCCGGAGGTGGTCCCCACGAGGACCCCGAGCCCCGCGAGCGCGATCGCCACGCTGGCCAGGAACGGCACCCAGGGGATGCCGGGCACCGTGGCGAGGAGCACGCCGACCACCACCAGCGCGACACCCATCGCATAGACCCGGGACCGGGCGGTGTGGATGCGGCCCTGGGCGGCCTCGACGATGCCATCGGTCGCGGCGCTCCGCGCCAGGCGGACCTTCTCCCAGGTGAAGAACGCGAAGATGGCGGTGCACAGACCGAAGAACGCGGTCGACGCCACGGCCATGTGCCGTTCACCGGCGTCGCTCAGGGCCACCATGGCCAGCCCCGCGGCGGTGAACGCCCCGGAGCCAGCGAGGAACAGCCACTCTCGGAGGCCTGGGCCGAAGGACTTCACGGGCGTCGTCTCGGGAAGGGAAGGGAAGAGCAGCGAGCCGATCACCGCGCGGATGCTGCGTCGCGACGGGGGGTTGGTCCGCCGGCGACCGGCTCGCTGCATCCACCCGTAGGACGCGCCGCCCGGGGTGCACCTTCCCCGCGGCGACGGATCGTGACCCGCGGAGAAGACCCCGGACAGGTCACTGCACGTCGACCCACCCGAGGAGCTGGGGCACGGGGCTCGTGCAGGACGAACACGACACCGCCACCATCCACACCCCGTCGGTGGTGAACCCGCCGAAGCCGTCGCCGTCGCTCGTCTCGGCGGTGGAGAGGTCGGCGTCCACCGCGCCGAACACGTTGAGCGTCCAGGTCTCGGTGGCCTCGGTGTCGAGGCGCAGGAACACGGCCTCGACCTCGGCCACGTCGGTGTACGTCGCATAGTGGGCGACGAGCAGCTGGTCGCCGAGGAGCGGGTCGAACGGCTGGCCGTTCACGTCGGTCGACACCGCGGACCAGTCGAGGACCCAGCCCTCGGCCGCGGCGGTGGCGGCGATGCCGGGCTTGCCGGCGATGTCGACCGTGTAGTCGAGGACGGCGGTCGTGTCGGTGAACGCGAGCTCGTTGTTGGTCGAGCCGTCCGTGGGGAGGACGAACGCGGTCATCATGATGTCGTTGGTGCCGGCGTCGAGGTCGATCAGCGACACGACCCAGGTCTTGTCGGGCTCCTCGTTGAGCAGGTTCACGTCGAACGCGTTGCCGATGATCTCGAAGTCCACCGCGCACGCAGAGGACTCGCCGCCCGGCTGGTCCCAGATGTACTGGTACGTGGCGTCGTCCTGGCGGAGCTGGTTCGTGTCGATCTGGTCGAGCACGGCGGCCTGATCGAGGTCGAACTGCAGGAGCGCCACCTGGTCCACGTCGGCCGGGTCGAAGGCGCGCCCGCGGATGTCCGTGGTGATGGCGGACCAGTCCATGCAGAAGTCTGCCTGGAGCTCGATCTCGACGGCGTCGATGGTGAAGGTCCCGTTGAACTCGAAGTTGTTCGCCTCCTCGAACACCAGGGTCTCGAGGTCGCCTTTGCCGCCGCCCGGGCAGCCGCCCAGGACGAGCACCATCACGGTCCACTTGCGCATGTCGAGTCTCCAGGGGGCCACGTTAGCGTCCCGGCCGCGAACCGGCATGCCGAACTCGCGTCAGGGGTCCCAGAGTCGCTCGGCGACGCTCCGGAACCGCGGGTGTTCGAGCCGCCAGCGCGCCAGGGTCCGCGCGTACCGGGCCCGATCCTCGGGGCCCGCCAGCGTGACCGCCGCCACCAGCGCCGCCTCCGTCCGCTCGGCGTCGCCCGTGACCCGGTACTGCACGTGGCGGACCCAGCAGGCAGCGGGGTCGTCGGGCGGCAGCTGCTCGGCGAGGGCGAGGGCGCGGTCCAGGTGGCCCAGGCGGGCGAGGACTTCGGCGGCGAGGCCCGGCGCCCCTCCGTTCACCAGCGACGGCACGGGGATCGCGCGCAGTGGCGCCCGGTACGGACGCTCCCGATCCGCGGTGTCGAGCAGCACCCGGACCCGCTCCACCGACAAGGGGTGGTCGACCGCCCACGCCTCGGGGTCGGAGGCGGTGGCGCCCGGATCGTCGTGGGGATCGGTCCACGTCCGCACCGCCGCGCGGCGTCGTACCCGCCCCCACGCCACCCACAGGAGCCAGCACGACCCGAACAGCAGCAGCGCGGTGAGCGCGCGGGTCACGCCAGGGCCGCAGCCAGCAGGCGGTGGAAGTGGTGGAGGCCCACCTCCTGGCGCGCGCTGTACCGGCCTCTCGCCCAGGCACCGTGTCGCAGCCCCGCCCAGGCGCGCTCGACGACCTCCTGGTCCTGGCGCTCGACCAGATCGAGGGCTCCGCCAGCGCCCCCCGTCCGCAACGCCGGCGCCCACACCCAGGCGCGGTACCGGACCCGGCACCGGCCGTGCGCGGTGGCCTCGATGACGTTCAGGCTGATCCCCCACGGGTACACGTTGATCAACGTGGCGGGCCACAGCCAGAACCAGAACGCGCCCACGGCCCGGCCCGCGAACGCCCCGGAGGTGGGGTGGAACGCGTGCTCTCCGGGCCGCGCCACCCCGACCTGCAACGTGCCCTGGGGCAGCAGGACGTGGTGGTAGTCGTCGAGGACCAGGGTCTTCGCGAGCTCGGGGTGGACGAACGGCACGTGGAAGCCCTCGAGGTAGTTCTCGAGGTACAGCAGCCACGGCACGTCGAGCACGTGGGTTCGGCTGCCCGCGGGGTCGAGCCGGAGCTGCGACGGGTCGGCGCCGATGGACGCCAGCACCTCGTGGACCGGCGCCCACCAGTCGTCGAACGCGACGCTGGGCTCGCGCGCGCCGAACCGGAGGGGGCCCACGGTGCCCAGCGACCACGCGGGGAGCGCTGCCTCCGTGAGGTCGCCGTCGAAGCCGGGCGCGGCGGTGACGACGCCGTCGAGCCGGAACCGCCGCCCGTGGTAGGGGCACCGGACGACGCTCCCGGCGCACGGCTCGTCCACGAGCTTCGAAGCGCGGTGGGTACAGACGTTCGACAGCAGGTGCTCGCGGTCGCCGTCGCGGGTCCACAGGGCCTCGGTGCCGCCGAGCGTGCAGGGGACGATGGAGTGGGCGCCGCTGCCGTCCACTTCGACCAGCGCGGACCACCCGCGCTGGAAGACACGCTCACGGACCAACGGGAACAGGGCGGGGTCGGTGTAGAGCGACGCCGGCGGGGTCCGCGCGCGCGTGATGTCGGGGTCGATGTCCAGCATCTCCGCCCTGTATCTGGTCAGAACCGGACGCGGGCGCCGAGCAGCGGGAGGAGCGTGGGCCCCACGACGAAGCCCTGCTCGGTGTAGTCGTAGTTCCAGATGGGGTAGAGCGCGGCGCTCGACTTCGGCACGAGCCACAGCTCGGTCGTGAGCGTCAGCGACCAGCCGCGGAGGTCCCAGGTCTTCGCCGCCCGAAGGTCGACCTTGTGGTAGACCGGCAGCCGGTCGCTGTTGAGGTCGCCGACCACGGGCACCCAGCTGTCGCGGCCCGCGTCGTACACGGAGCCGTCGAGCGGGGTGAACGGCAGCCCGCTGGCGAACCGGTAGCGCGCGCCCACGTTCCAGCCCCGGGTGTCGAACGAGACCACGGCGCCGCCCGCGAGCCGCTGGTCACCGTCGCCGGGGATCGGCTCGCCGGCTTCGTCCTGGAGCACCGTCTGCTGGACCGCGAGCCAGCCCCACAGGAACACGAGCTCGCGGATCCGGTAGCGCGTGATCAGCTCGGCGCCGGTCGCCCGGCCCGACGGGACCGCGTACGCCGGGCGGTCGATGGGGAACAACAGCGGGTCGCGGAGGGCCTTGTGGTAGGTCTCGACGCCGAGCTCGAGCCGGCCCGCGACGGTCTGCTCCCACCCGAGCGACACCTGGTCGGACTTCGTGGTGGGGAGGTCCGGGTCGCCCGTGCCGGGGAACAGCTGCTCGCTGTCGGGGCGCTGGCTGTAGTGGCCCGCCGCCGCCTTGAACACGGTCTGGTCACCGAGGGTCCACCGCACGGCCGCGCGCGGATCGACGGGCAGCTCGGCTGCGGTGCTGTCGGCGCTCACCCGGACGCCGGGCATCAGGCGGAAGTCGCCCGCCTGGAAGTGCGCCGTGCCGTACACGCCGCCCTGGGCGCGCAGGAGGGTGTCGTCGACTGCCACCCCGCGCGCGAGGCCCGGGCCCTCTTCGGCGACTCGCAGGCCCGCGGGGCCCACGTCGTCCACCTGGTACGCCACCCGCCGCGCGACGAGCTCCCAGCCTGCGTCGAAGCCGGTGCGGTCGGCACGCCAGGTGGCGTCCGTGCGCGACGACGCGGTCCACTGCGACAGGCGCTCGCCGCCGAGGTCCGCGAGCTCGGCGCCGCGAGCGTGGTGGACGAGACCCACGGCCGCGCGGACCGACCGCGCGTCCGTGACGGAGCGGGTCCGCACGCCGACGCCCTCGAAGCCCTGGCGGTGGTCGACGGCGGGGATGGCGGTGGCCTCGTACGGGTCGAGCGTGTCGAGCTCGCCCGCGGCGCGCGTCCACCGGTCCGAGGCGCCGAACACGAACACGCCGGTGCCGTGGCGATCGTTGCCGCGCTCGGCCCGCGCCACGAAGTCCCCGAACACCGGCCACAGCGGGTACTGGAGCGAGCCCTCCCCCGCGAGGTCCTGGTACGACCGCCGGGCGGCCGCAGAGAACCACCAGGGACGTTTCCCGCCGACGTCCGGGCGGCCGAAGGGCGCGGTGACGTCGCCACCCGCCATCACGAAGTTGACGTGGGCCGAGCCGTGCAGCTCCGTCGGGGGCGCCTCGTGCGAACGGGCCTCGATCACGGCGCCCACGGAGTCGCCGTACCGGGCCGAGAAGGTGGACGGGAACAGCTCCAGCGACGCGATCTGGGTGGCGGGGAACACCGAGGCGTACTGGTTGTAGTGGTAGAGGTACGGGATCTCGATCCCATCCAGGAAGTACCTGCTGTCTCCGGTGGTGGACCCACGCACGGAGAGGTCGCCCGACGACGGAGAGTACTCGCGCTGCACGGTGACGCCGGGGAGCGCCTGCACGAGGCGGACGGCGTCCTCCAGGGTGCCCGGGGTCTCGACCGCCTGCTCGCCGTCCACGGCGTACCGGGTGGCGTCGGCCGTCACCTTGAGGCCCTCCACGACGACCTCGAGCACGGCGGGCTTCCCGGGCTCGAGCCACACCACGCGTTCACCGCCGCCGGTCCCTCGGGCCTCGGTGGGGCGGAAGCCGTCGGCGGTGACCGACAGGTGCCACGCCCCGGTCACGTCGAGGGTGGCGCGGCCGCTGGGGTCGGCGACCTGCTCGGCGGCGCTCTCCCCTCCGGGGCCCAGCAGGGTGACGACGGCCCCGGGAACGACGCTGCCGTCGAGTCCCTCGGCCCGGAGCGTCACCACGAGGTCGTCCGCGTACGCGAGCTGCGCGAGCAGGGTGACCGTGACCATCGTCACCGCGCACCCGGCGGGGTGGGGGAGGGGACCACGACCACCTCGAGGCCGTCGGCGCCCGCGGGGCTGCAGCGTTGGGTCAGGAACCAGTCCGGGTCGAGGGGACCGTCCACGGCCGGATCACAGGACAGGTCCGGGGTGCCCCAGTCGGTGACGGTGGCCGGGTCCACGCGCGTTCCGCCCTCGAGGCGCAGGCCCGACGGCGCTTCGGCGTCTTCGCGGAGCACGGTCCGCACCCCGAGCCCGGGCTCGGTGAAGGCGGGGAGGCCGGTGGCGGGCACGAACCGGGAGCCGAGCCACACGCCGTCGGGCGCCGGGCCCACGAACACCTCCGTCGCGGTGAAGGCGGTCTCGCCCACGTCGGCCACCGCGAGCGCCAGCATCGTCACGGTCCCGCGGGGGATGGGCGTCCCGGGGTCGTCGACCTCGTCTTCGTCCAGGTGCAGGTCGTCCGTCGCGGTCCAGTCGGTCACCGCGGCCTCGAGCTCGAGGAACGTGCCCGCCGTGGCCATGAAGCGCACCAGCACGCCCTCGGGGACCCCCGCCACCAGCCGCAACCAGCCGCGGCGCTCCACCGCGCGGCCCTCGCCGGGAACGAGCGCCAGCCGGGCGTCCCGCACGAGCTGTTCGCCCGTGGGGGCCTTGGGGAGGGGGAGGGGACCCACGTCGAAGCCGGTGGGCGCCCGGACGCCGCCGGGGGGCGCCGCCAGCGTGAGGAAGGCCCTGCGCTCGACGCCGCCGTGGGTGGCGGACACGACGAGCGTGCGGGTGGTCTCGGGCGCGACGAGGGTGGGGGCAGCGCCGGTCGCGGCCACCTCGAACGGCTCCAGCGCGGCGTCTTCGTCGGCGACGAAGCCCCACGTGAGCACCGCGGGCTCGGCGGCCCAGGCGCGTCCGTCCACGATGACCGCCGCGCGCGGCACGAACGGGGCCCCCGCTGCGACCGCGGGCGCCTGCACCGCCGCCAGCCGGAACCCGACGAGGTCGTGCCGATCGGTGCCGAACGGCTCCTGGCAACCGAGGAGGAGGGGCCACATGGGGCCGAGGTCTATCGCGGCTGCGGTCGGTGGGGGCGACTCCGTGGTACGACTCGCGCCAACGCGGGCGGTGGTCATGGACACGTTGTCGGCGATGCACCTGTACGTGAAGGTCGTGGAGGCCGGCGGGATCACCCCGGCGGCGCGCGCCCTGTCGTTGCCGAAGTCCTCGGTGAGCCGCCAGCTGAGCGCGCTCGAGGCCCGGCTGGGCGTGCGCCTGCTGGAGCGCACCACGCGCTCGCTCCGGACGACGGAGGTCGGGCGGGCGTTCTACGAGCGCTGCGTGAGCATCGTCGCCGACGTCGCCGACGCCGAGCAGGACGTGATGCAGACGCAGCGCGAGCCGCAGGGGACGCTGCGCGTGACGGCGCCCGTGACGCTCGGCGTGCGGACGCTCGGGGGCATGGTGGGTCGGTACCTCCTGCACCACCCGAAGGTCCGCGTGGAGCTGTCGCTGTCGGACCAGCGCGTCGACCTGCTCGAGGAGGGGTTCGACCTCGCGATCCGCGTGGGTTCGCTGTCGGACAGCACCCTGGTGGCCCGGAGACTGGCGCCTGCGCCCATGGTGCTGGCGGCGGCCCCCGCGTACCTCGCGGCCCACGGCACCCCGGTCCACCCCGACGAGCTGCGGCACCGCGAGTGCCTGCAATACGCCTACGCCCGCAGCGCGAGCTGGCGGTTCGTGGACGCCGGGCGCGAGGTGGTGGTCCCCGTCTCCAGCTCCCTCGTGGCCAACAACGGAGACGTGCTGCGGGACGCCGCCGTCGCGGGCCTCGGGTTCACGCTCGCGCCGGACTTCATCATGGCGCCCGAGCTGGCGAGCGGGGCGCTGGTGGCGGTGTTGTCGTCGTTCCTGCCCGACACCGGCGGGGTGTGGGCGGTGTACCCGCAGAGCCGGTATCTCTCCACCAAGGTCCGCTCGTTCGTGGACGCGCTGGTGGCGGAGTTCGCGGCCCTCCACCCCTGACTACGCGGTCGCCTGCAGCTTCTCCGCCAGCCGGTGGGCGAGGGCCATCGCCGTGAGCTGCGGGTTCACGCCCGGGCTCGACGGGTACAGGCCCGTGTCGCAGACCCACAACCCCTCGGCGTCGTACACCTTGCCGTAGCTGTTGCAGACGGCGCGGTTCTGGTCGGCGCCCATGGCCGAGCCGCCCATCACGTGGTTCGAGGCCATCATGAAGTCGGTGTTGCCGAACGTCCCGTTGCGGATCTCGTGGACGGCGTCGGCCGGCGACAACACCTCGGGGATGCCGCGGATGCCGTGGACGACCTCTTTCGCGCCGATGGCCCCGAACAGCTCGCACAGGAGCGCCGTGGTCTCCTGCAGCCGTCGCACGTCGGCGTCGCCCACGTCGTACTGGATGTCGGGCTTGTCGGTGCCTGGCAGGGTGCGCACCCGGCCGCTGCTGTCGTCGCCCGACACCCAACCATCGAACACCGACATCTGCGGCCACTTCTTGACCCAGCGCTTGAACTGCTTCGGCTGGCGCGGAAGGCCCCGCGAGAAGGTACCGGCGCTCGACCACAGGGACTCGAGCTTGATGCCCCGCTCCAGGTGCTCGAGGCAGTGCACGCCCTGCGTGGCCCCGTTCCAGGGGTTCACGACCTCGTCGAACGAGGCGACCACGTAGCAGGACGGGTGCAGGAGCAGGCGGTCTCCGATGGCGTTGCGCGTGAAGCCCGACTTGCGCAGGATCACCGGGGTCGCGATGGCGCCGCCCGCCAGGATGGTCTGCTTGGCCCGGATCCGCACCGGGTGCCGCTGCTCCCAGGTCTTCGGGTTCACGGTGTGCCCCGTGACGCCCGTGACCCGGCCGCCGTCGACCGTCACCTGCGAGACGTGCACCGAGGTGTAGACGGTGCCGCCCTCCTGGACGAACTCGTGGATGCCGCGCCGATCGAGCGACAACTTGCGCTGGTTGCGGCAGCCCATCACGCACTCGCCGCTGCCGACGCAGCCCTCCTCGAACCGCTCGATGGGGGCCCAGCGCCAGCCGAGCGTGTCGCAGCCGTCGCGGAACATCTCGTTCCGGCGGCCCCAGATGGCGGGGTCGGCCGGGCGGAGGCCCATGAACCGCTCGACGGCGTCGTAGTGCGGCGCGAGCGCCTCGACCGTGAGGTCGGTGAGGCCGTAGTCGGCCTGCCAGCGCTCGAGCGCGCTCGGCAGGGCCCGCATGCAGATCGAGCTGTTGAACACCGTGCCACCACCGAGCGCACGGGGCTGCAGCGTGGCCGCCACGACGTTCCCGCGCGTGGTGCGCGCGCCGCCCTCCCAGAAGTGGGACGACAGCGTCTTGCCCACGTCGTTCGGGTGGAAGTCGGCGGGGCCGAGGGGCGCCCCGGCCTCGACCAGCACCACCTTCGCGCCGCTCTTCCCGAGCCAGTACGCGAGGGTGCCTCCGCCCGGACCGCTGCCCACGATGACGTAGTCGCAGTCGATCCGGATCGGGTGGTCGTAGTCGGCGAACCGGTGGATGCCGCCGGGCCGGGCGCCCACCGTCACTCCGCGTTCCCGGCGGTGCCGAGCATGCGCCCGAGGGTGGGGGCGAGGCCGGGGATGGTGTCGCCGACCATCTTCGCGGCCGACTCGACCACGCCGCGGCCGAGGCTGATCACGGGCCCCTGCGAGCCGTAGAAGTTGGCGAGGGTGTCCTCGAACGCGCCCAGGAAGTACTCGAGGTCCTCGTCGCTCGAGATCACGGGCGGGAGCACCTTGATCGCGTTGACGCCGGGGCCCGGGATCTGCGCCACGATCTTCTGGCGCTTGAACAGGTCGACGTGGACCGCCGCCGCGAAGGCACCGGAGTCCGCGGCCTGGAGCGCGGCCTGCTGCGCCCGGAGCACCGGACTCGAGGCGCTGTCCTTGAAGTAGATCGTGATCATCAGGCCCTTGCCGACGATCCGGTCGATGCAGTCGTACTTCTCCTGGAGCTTCGTGAGGCCCGCCCACAGGATGTCGCCCTTGCGCTTGGCTTCGCCGGGGGCGTCGTACTCCTCGAGGGCCTCGAGGGTGGCGAGCGCCGCGGCCATCGCCAGGTTGTTCTCCGCGAAGGTGGAGAAGTACACGAGGCCCGTGCCGAACCCGGCGTACACGCGGTCGTAGACGTTCTCGTTGACGAGGACGGCGCCCACGGCCGCCTGGCCGCCCGACAAGGTCTTCGAGACGGTCATGATGTGCGGGCGTACGCCGAGCTCGTTGCACACGAACCACGAGCCCGTGCGGCCGAGGCCACACTGGATCTCGTCGGCAATCATGAGCGTGCCGTGCTGCTCGCAGAGGTTCTCGGCCTCGCGGAGGTAGGCGGGGTCGAGCACTTCGCCGGTCATGCCCATGACGGGCTCGAAGATGAAGCCGGCCACGTCGCCGAACTTGAGCTCCCGGCGGAGCATGGCGATGTCGTTGCGGCGGATGGGGGTGCAGGTGGGCATGGCGGGGTCGACGCCCTTGCGCATGGCCTCGAAGCCACACACGCTGATGGCCCCGTACGACCGGCCGTGGAACGCGCCCTCGATGTACAGGAACCGGCGGCGGCGGGTGACCTGGCGGGCGAACCGCAGGGCGACCTCGGTCGACTCGGAGCCGGCGTTGGCGAACACGACCTTGGTGAACTGGGGGCCGGCGTGCTGCAGGAGCTTCTCGGCGACCATGCCGCCCATGATGCTCGCGTTCACGACACACAGGTTCGGCAGGTTCATGGACAACACGTCGATCATGGCGCCGTTGATCTTCGCGTTGTTGCGGCCGAGGAAGTACACGCCGCCGCCGGCGAGGAAGTCGAGGTACCGCTCGCCTTCGGCGTCCCACAGGTACTGGCCTTCGCCACGCACGAACGCCTTGTTCATTCCGCCGAGCTCGAACATCTTCGCGAGCCGGGGGTGCACGTGCCGCCGGGACAGGTTGTCGGACGAGGTGAGGAAGGTCTCGATGCGGTCCTTGAATTCGCTCATCGCAGCTCCCGGTGTTCGCTTCGTGTCCGAAGCGCCCGCACGTATCGGGGCCGAGGGGGCATCCGCAAGTGACGGGTGATGACACGTCCTGCTGCACCCCCGCCGCGCGCTGGTGTGGCATCGTGAAGTGGGGCTGACGGAGGGACACATGGTCTGGTTCGCGCTGGTGGGTTGTGACGGCGGTGGTCCCGCGCCCGCCCCCGAGACCACGTGGTCCTTTCGGGGGGCCGTGTTCCCCGAGGGCCCGGGCGACGTCGTGGTCCTGGACCTCGATCAGCAGGAGCCCACGGAGGTGCTCGCCAACGTGGAGCCGCTGGTGGAGGACGCCACCGGCGCGCTGGTTCCCCTGGTGGAGCGGACCTACCTGGGCTTCTCGTACGGGTGGGCCCCGGCGGACGGGTTCCTCCCGGGCGACTACACCCTCGTGGGGGCGGCGGACTTCCCGGTCGAACGGCAGGACGTGTTCACCGTGGCCGCGTTCGGCCAGCGGGCCGTCGACGGCGCGTCGCTCGCTGGCCGGAGCTGGGAGCTCGTCGACGGGCGCACCGCCCCCGGAGACCTCGCGCCCATCGGCTTCACGCAGGGGACCGCGGCGGTGGCGGTCGAGGCGGTGGACGGCGACACGATGACCTTCGCGGTGGTGTACCGCAGCCTCGACGGCGATTGCGTGGCGCTGCGCGACGAGGGCGCCTGGGACCCCGAGCAGGGCGTGCTCCGCTGGGAGGTCGTCGAGGAGACCCTGATCCTGCCGACCACCGAGGGCGACGTGGAGCTGCCCGCGCGCGACCTTTGGCTCGAGGTCCAGTGGCTCGCGGACGACCTGCAGCGCGCCGTGGGCCAGGCCTCCGGGACCGTCGACACCCGCGGCCTCTCCGCGCAGTTGACCCCGGGGGAGGGCGAGGAGGGGCCCTGTGGCCTCGCCTCCGCGCTGGGCTTCCCGTGTGTGGCGTGTACGGACGCGTTCGAGACGTGTGCGTCGATCCAGGTCGTGAAGGGCTCGCTGCGCGAGACGACCACGCTGGCGTCGGAGGGGCTCCCGCTGTGCGGCGTCGACCGGGTGAACCTCGACCTGCCGCACCTCACCCTGTCGTGTGACCTGCCGCTCGACGTCGTGCTCGACCCTGCGCAGTGCGGGTGCAGCGCAGTCGGTCGCCTGGCGGGCCTGCCGCTGGCCGGGCTCGGCGCGCTCGTGTTCCTCCGCCGCCGGAAGCCCTGATCAGCCGACCTGGTACTCACGGGGGTAGTCGTAGGCTTCGAACACCGGCTTCCACCACTCGTAGACGTCGTCGCGGGTACGCGCGTCCATCTTGAGCTTGTTGCGCTTGTACCCCTCGAGGCCGGCCACGTACTTGTGGAGCGCGGGCTTCGCCCGGTCCCAGCCCGTGTACCCGAACTGCGAGTAGATCCGCTCGATGACGGACATCTCGTTGCCGACGAGCTCGGCGTACGGCAGCTCGATGAAGTTCTCGGGGGCCACGAGGTGGCGGTCCTCGAGGACGCGCTCGAAGATGCGCTGGCCCAGGGCCAGGGTCTGGTTCTTCCGGATGAGCTCGGGGTCGGTGTCGGGGAGGTGGAAGAAGTTCTCCCAGTCCGTGTGCGACCGCATGTGCATCGTGCTCGCGAACACCTCGTACGGGTGCCGGTGGATGTGCACGAACTTCGCGTTCGGGAACATCTCGAGGATCATGCGGATGCGGGCCGTGTGGGTGCAGGACTTCACCACCACGCGCGACATGGCGGTCTGTAGCATGATCTTCTTGATCAGGTACTTGAACGCCTCCTTCCACTTGTCCTTCTCCGCCGTCGTGCACTCCTGGAAGTCGACGTACCGCTCGTACTTGGGCGCGAGGTCCGGGAACATGAACGCGATGTACGGGCTGAGGCTCGTGAGCTTGGCGAGCGCGATCTCGTCCTCGGCAGCCTCGTACCAGCCCTGCTTGACGTTGTCGTAGGTGCGGGTGCCGTCCATCATCCGCGCGGTGATGGCGGGGAGGAAGGTGTCGGCCGACAGGAAGCAGGTCGGGAAGATGCACTGGAGCACGGTCGGGTACGTGAAGCCCGGCAGGCGTCCCAGCAGGTTGTGCAGGTGGGTCGTGCCGGAGCGCCAGTGGCCGAGCACGAACAGCGGCTCGGGGTCGATCTCCATGCTCGCGAGCTTGCGGCCGTACCGCATGTCCTCGATGCGCCCGAGGAGCGTGGTGGGCACGGACAGACCGCCCACGAACGCCAGGCGGTGCCAGTAGGACGGGTCGACGCGCCAGTTGTTCTTCTGGAGCAGCGGCACGAGGTCCTGCAGCTCGATGCCGTTGATCAGCTGGTCCGTGGACCACCGCTTCTGGATTTCGACGTGGGCTGCCATGTGTTCGTTCCTCTGCCGCGGTGCCCTCAGGCGGTTGGTTCCCGGTTCCCGGTTCGCTGGAAGGCGGCGTCTCCCCACGTCCCCTCGGGCACGAAGGCGGCCCGGACGGGGGCGGACTCCACGTACGCGAAGGACAGGAAGGAGCGGAGCGCCTCGTACAACATGCGCTGCGTGTACGTTGCGCTGTGTTCCCAGGACTCGAGGTAGGCGGCGCGCGCGTCGGGACGGGCTGCGGCGAACGTGTCCCGCGGGCGGCCGGCCCACACCCCGAACCCGAGGTCGAACGCGCGGAGGAGCGCCCGGATCTGCGTACGGGAGAGCGCTGGCATGCGGCCGACGTAGTCGTCGACCCAGCCGGTGACATCGGCGTCGTCGCCGTCGATGCCCAACACACCGTCGCGCGGGAACATGGTCTGCCCCAGCGCGTGGACGATGCGTCGCTCTCCGTCCGTCAGGACCATGGTGGTGCTCGCTCCGAAGCGCCGACCCCTATCGGTTCGTGCGGGGTGGGTGCAACCTCGTCACCCGCTCCGGCGACCCGGGCGATGACCACCGGTGACGGCGCGGACTACTTGCTCGCCGCCTGGATGAGCCACTCCGTGAGCATCTTCTCGATCCACTCGGCGTCGATCTGGTCCATCGGCACCTGGCCGAGGATGACGTCGTTTCCGCGGGCCACGACTTCGCCGTCCTGCATGCGGAAGTCCGCGCGCCCGAACTTGCGTCCGAGGTCCTCGATCCACGGCTTGGTCGAGTGCCCGCCGCCGTCGCTGCCGATGTCGAGGGACAGCTGGTGCGCCCGGTAGATGGCGTTTCCGATCGCGCGCAAGTGGCCGTCGATCTCCTTCGCGGCGAGGCCCCAGTCCTTGACGCGCTGCTGGAACCGGGCGTCGTCCCGGCCCGCCTTGAACTCCGTGTCCTTGGCGTCGAACTTCGACAACACGCTCCCGAGGCGCTTGCTGCGCTCCTCGTCGAGCTGCAAGGCCGGGCCGCTCTCACCGGCCAGGGTACGGCCCGCTCCATGTCCCATGGGATCCTCCTGTTGGGTGGGTCGCCATCCTACGCCGGTTCGTGGTTAGCCTCCCGCGTGATCCACGAGCCCACCCTCGACGACAGCGTCCTGCGGCCCACCCACGTGGAGGTCGACCACGGGGTGCTGGCCCACAACTACCGGGCCATCGCGGCCCACGTCGGCCGCCCGGTGATGCCGATCCTGAAGGCCAACGCGTACGGCCACGGGCTCGTCGAGGTCGCGCGGACGCTGGAGGGCCTGGGTGCGCCAGCGTTCGGCCTCGCCTTCGTGGAGGAGGGCATCCGGCTGCGTCGCGCAGGGATCACCACCCCGGTGTTGATCCTCGGGGGCGTACTGGGTGACCAGATTCCGCTGTACCTCGAGCACGACCTGATGGTGACTGCCTCGTCGGTCGACAAGCTCGCCGCCATCGACGCCTGCGCCCGGTCACGCGGGGTCCGCGCGAAGGTCCACCTCAAGGTCGACACCGGGATGGAGCGGATCGGGATCCACTGGTACAGCGCGGAGAAGCTGCTCACCGCTGCGCTCTCGGTCACCCACGTGGACGTGGTGGGCGTGTTCTCGCACCTGGCCGGCAGCGACGACGCGGACGGGGCCTACACGCACCTGCAGCGCGAGCGGTTCGAGGAGGTGTTGTCGTTCTTCGCCGCCCGCAGCCTTCCCACGCCCACGCGCCACCTCGCCAACAGCGGCGCGGTGCTGCAGCACCCGGACACCTGGTACGACCTCGTGCGCCCGGGGATCCTGCTCTACGGCGTGTTCCCGTCGCCCGAAGTGCCCCGGTCCGTCCCGGTGCGCCCCGCGCTCCGCTGGGTCTCGAAGGTGGTGTTCTTCAAGGTGGTCCGGGCCGGGAACCCCGTCAGCTACGGCTCGACCTGGGCGCCTACCACCGACACCCGCGTGATCACGGTGCCCGTCGGTTACGGCGACGGCTACTTCCGCGCGCTCTCGAACCGCGCCCGGGTGCGGGTCGGCGGCGCCGAGTACCCCGTGGTGGGCCGGGTCTGCATGGACCAGCTGATGGTCGACCTCGGCCAGGGCAGCGCCTACAACGGCGACGAGGTGGTGTTGCTCGGGGACGGCGTCACGGCCGAACACGTGGCAGGGTGGGCCGGGACCATCGCGTACGAGGTCCTGACCAACATCAACACCCGGGTGCCCCGGGTGCACGTGGGCGCTGCGGACCGCTGATCAGCCCTGGCGACGCCGGCGCCACAGCAGCGGGGCCAGGAACAGCGCCGCGCCCGGGAGGGCCGCGCCGCCAGCGTCGCAACCGCAGCCGCCCTTGTCGTCGGCGGTGGAGTCGTCGGTGTCGGCGGTGGTGCCGGTCTCTTCCGTGGTGGTGCCGCCGCCGCGCGGGCAGCCGAACTCGTCGACCCGGGTGTCCGGCGGGGTGTTCGCGCAGGCGTCGTTGCACCCGAGGACGCCGTCGCCGTCGCTGTCCGTGTCCGGGGAGCCGCAGCCGCACTCGCCCACGCCGTCCGCCTTGTTCGGGTCGGTCGGGCAGTCGTCGACGCAGTCCGCGGCGCCGTCGGTGTCGGTGTCGGCGTCGGACTCGTCGCAGCCACACACGCCCGCGTCCTCGAACTTGAGGGGGTCGGACGGGCAGGCGTCCTCGCAGTTCAGCGTGCCGTCGCTGTCGGTGTCGTTGTCGAGCACACCGCAGCCGCACACGCCTTCGTCGAGCGCCTTGTCGGAGTCGTCGGGGCAGGCGTCCGCTGCGTCGGCCACACCGTCGCCGTCGCCGTCGACGTCGAGCATCGTCACCCGTAGGTCTACGCCGGCGCCGGTGTCCTCCCACCCGGCGAGGGCCAGCAGGCCGTTGCGGAAGTCGACCGCCGTGGGGACCATGTCGCCGGCGCCTGCCGGGGCGATCCACGAGTCCACGAGCGTGCCGTCGTAGCCGGCGAACCGGTGCACGGTGAACACGGTGTGCCCGGACGCCGCGTCCACCGAGGTCCCCGCGACCAGCAGGTCGCCGGCGTCGTCGAACGCAGCGGAGGTGGCGATCTCGTCGGCCCCGGTCACGCTCTCCCACGCCGAGGTCCACAGCGGCAGCCCGCTCCCGGCGCCGTTGCCTGCTGCGTCGAGCTTGGCGACGTACCAGTCGCGGTCGCGGCCGGCGGCGTTGTCGGACCCCTGGTTGAGCCAGCCGACGACGTACACGTGGCCGGTCGAAGCCTCGACGAGCACGTCCTCCGCCACGTCGAGCAGGCCTTCGCCACCCGCGACGGTGAGCTCCCAGGAGAGCGCCTGCGCCGCGTCGTACGACATGACGTGCAGGTTCGTGTCGTCGAGATCCGACCCCACCGCGCCGGAGACCCCCTGCTCGCCCACGGCCACGAACGCTCCGTCGAGCCCGTTGATCGCGAGGCCGTTGGCCCGATCGGGGACGCTCTCGAACGCGGCGTCGTCCATCGTGAGCGGGGGCGCGAACGCGCTGCCGTCGAGGCCGCTGTGCCGGAAGGTGAGCCAGCGCCCGTTCTCGGCGCCGGAGTCGGCCCACCCGGTGCTGTACACGTTGCCCTGGAAGAAGCTGGCGGCCCGGCACTCCTGCACCTCGGACTGCGCGCCGTCCTGGTACACGTACGACCAGCGGCTCACGGGCGGGCTCCCGGCGTCGCGGACCTCCACCCGGTACTTCATGGTCGGGTCGCCGACGGTGCCGCACAACACGAGGTCGTCGGTGAGGGGATCGAGGCCGACGTCGAACCACGCATCGCTCGCGCCACCCCCGAGGGTGTCGCGCCACAGCTCGGACCCGGTCGTGTCGAGCTCGGCGAGGAAGGCCTCGTGGCCGTCACCGGGAGCGGCCCCGTCCACGGTGCCCGCGACCACGATCGAGTCGGTGAGGGTGACCGCCACGCCCCAGGCAGCGTCCGCGTCGTCCGTGCCACCGCCGCCGTCGACCGTGACCGTCCAGGCCTCGAGGTACGTGGTGAGGTCGATGGCCCAGGCGGCCCGGGGCAGGGCGAGGGCGAGGGCGAGGACGAGGGTGTGGGTCGGCCAGCTGCGCATCCGAATCTCCTTGAGGGAGACCGGGTATCCCCGGAGCCTCCGGCGCGTCACTTCGTGCAGCGGAACTTCACCGACCGGCGCGCCTCGGCCTGCCGGACCTTGATGGGCGCAGCGCCACCGTCGGCGACCACGACGTCCGTGCCCGACACGCGGAACTCGAGGTCCTCGACGTTGGGCTCGAACGCGGGGAGGTCCCGTCCGCGGCCCCGACAGAACGACCGGGCGAGCTCGGGGGTGACGCCGGTGGCGGCCCCGGTGCGCGCGACCGTGGGCGGCGGGCCGGCGTGGGTCCAGTCGGGGAGGTAGCTCGCACCCGCCACCGTCGCGCGTTGGCCCCCGGGCTTCCACTTCGGGTCGGTGTCGAGGTAGCCAGCGAGCTCACCGACCGTCACGAACCCGCCCGGCTTCCCGCTCGGGCGCGGCGGCACCACCTTCGGTTGCGTCGGCGCGGGGTCGGGCTTCGGGGGCGGCGTGGCGGGTGCTACCGGGGCTACGGGCTCCGGAGCCGGAGCGGTGACCACCGCGGGTGTGGGCGGGGACGGCTCTGCAACGGGCGCGGCCACCGCGACGGGTGCGGGCTCCGGCGGGAGCGTGTTCGGTGGACGCGTGGCCATCCACCACGCCGCTGCCCCCACGAGCACCACGGCCAGCGCGACGCTTCCCAGCCCGAGGAGCCCGAAGGCGCCACCGACCGCGAGCGCGGCGCGCGGAGCGAGGGTGTTGATCGGCATCGTGTCGAGCGCCGGCGGCTGCGGAGCGGGCCGCAGCGGTGCGCTCTGGGGGCGCATGGAGGAGTCCGTCGCGCTTGCGGCCCGCACTCCAGGATCGAGCTCCCCGGGCAACACGAACGGCGCCACCGTCACGCCCGGCTCGTTCGAGACGGTGGGCAGGGCCTTCACCCGCCGGACCAGCTCCGCGGCGTCCTTGAGCCGCCGGTCCGGGTCGGACAGGGTCATCTCGCCGACGAGGACGCGGAGCTCCGGGGGAAACGCGGGACCGGGGTCGAGCGGCGCGTGGCCCTGCTTGGCGACGACCACCTGCATCGCTTGCTGCCGCGCCGTCCCGGTGCCGGACACGGGGAACGCATACGTGCCGTGCAGCAGCTCCACCACGATGGTGCCCAGGGCGTAGATGTCCCAGCCCATCGGGTCCATCTTGTCGGGCGTGATCCATTCGGGTGGCGCGTACGACACCGTCCCGAACGTGGTGCCCTCCGCGGTCATCCGGCTCGCGTCCATCTCGAAGGCGAGGCCGAAGTCCACGAGCTTCACGGCGCCATCGCGCGTGACGAGCACGTTGGCCGGCTTGAGATCGCGGTGGCAGATGCCGCGCGCGTGCAGGTACGCCAACGCCTCCGCGCACTGCCGGAACATGGGCAACACGACCTCGTAGGGTGCTGGCCCGCGCCGGATGCGGTCGTCGAAGCTCTCGCCCGCCACGAACTCCATCTCGAGGTAGGGCGGGTCGCCGTCGGTGCGCACGTTCCGCACGTGCACGATGTTCGGGTGGTCGAGCTGGCCGAGGATGTCCGCTTCGCGCACGAAGCGCTTCTCGGCCTCCGGGAACTTGCGGAGCGCAGAGTCGAGCACCTTCACCGCAGCGAGGATGCGGGTGGCCCGGTGGTTGTGGCACCGGTACACGGAGCCCATTCCGCCGGACCCCAACGCAGCCTCCACCACCCAGACGTCGATCCTGTCTCCGGGTCGGTACACCGCGTTTGCTCCACCTCCGAGGTAGCGCGCACGCCGCAGGGACGCCAGCGTGGCGGTAGCGTGCCACATCCGAGCGCGTGCCGGGGTACCCTGGCCCGCGCATGTGGTTCGCAAGCGAGGCCTGGGCACAGGGGGAGACCGCGGTAGCGGGAGATCTCCATGGAGCGCCCGTTCCGGTGGCGGACACGGATCCGTCGAGCCCCGTGTTCGTGTACACGCCCCCCCGCGGCGCCCAGGGCTCCCTGGCGCTGGGCCTCACCGGAGAGCTGTTCCGGGGGACGGCCTTCGTCCGGTACCTCGGCGCGGTCGACCCCGAGCCCCTGCTCGAGGGAGGGCTCCTCACCGGGGTCGGCGCGCGCGGGTCGGTGGGGCGGCGGCTCGAGCTCGCGGCGCAGCTGGCGTTCGCGCCCACGCTCTCGCTACCGTCGACGCTCACCGCCGGCGCTCCCACCCGCGGGCTCGGCGACCTCGGTGTGTCGGCGCCCGTGGGGCTCGTCCTCCCCCGCGACGACGGCACGGGCTTCGCGCTCGGCCTGGTCCCCGACCTCGTCGTGCCCACGGGGAACAGCAACGCGCTGGTCGGAGAGGTGGGCCTGGCTGGCGGGCTACGCCTGGCGGGTCTCGGGACGACCGACCGGTTCCAGCTCGCGGGTGACGTCGGCGCCCGGTTGCAGCAGTCGGAGTTCCTGCCCGGGCTGTCGCGAGGCGCTGGCCGGGCCGTCGGCGCGGCTGCCGTCGGGTTTCGCCCCGCCGGACAGTGGTGGCTCCACGGCGAGCTGCGGGCGTGGTCGTCGATCGGTGGAAACCTGCCCGACGCCGGGAGCGAGCTGTTCGCGACGACAGCGGTGCGCGCGGGTCCGCTCAAGGTGACGGCCGGCGCCGGGCGGGGCGCGTTCGGCGGGGGCCTCGGGGCCGCCTCGCTCCGGGTGTTCACGTCGCTCTCGTGGGTCCGCGCGCCGCGCGAGGCGGAAGACGTGCTCCCGCCCACCGGGGTGGATGGATTCGTCTTCCAGGTGAAGTCCCCGGAGGGCCGGCCGGTCGCTGGGGCGGAGGTCCTGGTCGACGGCGAGGTGGTCGGGCAGACCGGGCTCGACGGCAAGGTGGTGCTCGCCGAGGAGCCGCGCTGGAGCCAGGTCTCCGTCCGCGCTCCGGGGTACCTCGACACCGGGGTGGAGCGCAGCCCCGAAGGGGTCGTGGTCCCGGTGGCCCTGGCGTTCGCGCCGTCTCCGGTGGCCGTGTCCATCACCGACCCCGAGGGACGCCCGCTCGCAGCGACGGCGCTCGCCCGCGAGCAGGCGGGGGGCGCCGAGTTCCCCCTCCGCGACGGCGACGCGCTGCCTCCGGGCCGCTACGACCTCGAGATCAGCGCCCCCGGCTTCGGCACGCAGCACCGCGTGGTCGAGGTCTACCCGCGCGCGCCGCTCGACCCGCTGGACGTGGTGCTGTTGCCCGACACCGGGGGCCGCGCCGCCATGGCCATCACGCTGCTGGACGCGTCGGGTGCGCCGGTCGACGGCGCGCGCGTCTTGGTGGACGGGGTCCCCGTCGGCGCCACCGATCAAGGCATCCTCACGCTCGAGGCGCTCGCGCCCGGGCCCCACACGGTGGAGGTCCTGCACGACGGGTTCACCACCACCACCGCGACCGGCGTGGTGCTCGCCGACGACGCCGAGCTGTCGCTGCCGATCACCCTCGAGCGTGTGCCGGGCACGGTCCGGGTGAGGGTCCGCGCCCCGGACGGGCTCCCCGTGGACGACGCGGTGGTGCGGTTCATCGGGCCTCGCCGCCTTCCACCCATGGAGCTCGGGGTCCAGGGCGAGCGGGCCCAGGTGCTCGGCGCGGGGACCTGGGTGGTCACCGTCACCTCGCCCCGGTACGGGCTGCAGGAGCGCGAGATCGTGGTCTCCGCGGACCGCTTCGAGCAACTCGACGTGGACTTCGTCCTCCAGGCGGACGAGCTCGGCGGTGGCGAGCTCGTGGTGCGCGTGATCGACCCCGAGGGCCGACCGGTGCCCGGCGTGGAGATCGCCATCGACGACCGGCCCTACGGTCGCACTGCGACGGGCGGGACGTTGTCCGTGGCGAGCCTCGTGCCGGGGATCCGCGCGATGGAGCTGTCGGGGCCAGGGCTCCGGCCGATCCCGCCCCGCGATGTTTCCGTGGCGGCCGGCCGGCGCGAGGAGCTCTTCACCGCCGAGTGGTTGCCGGGCTCGGTGGACGTGAGCGTCCGCCACGTCGACGGCCCCGCCGAAGGCGCCCGGGTGCGCTTCCTCGACGCGACCGGTGAAGGCGCCGGGCACGAGCTCGGACCCGACGGCCACCTGCTCCTCACCCTCGAGCCGGGGACGTGGACGGTGGTGGTCACGAGCCCCACCGCCGGCATCCAGGAGCGCGACCTCACCATCGCCCCCGACGCTACGCGGCTCCACCGGGTCGATTTCGTGCTGGCCCCCCAGGAGGACGGCCTCGCCTCGCTGTCGCTGCGGGTCGTCGATCCACTCGATCGGCCGGTGGACGGCGCCCGGGTGTCGCTGGACGGCGAGCCGCGCGGCACGACCTCGAACCTCGGGACCCTGGCCCTGTCCGACCTCGACGTGGGCACCCGGAACCTCGTGGTGTGGACCGAGCCGTACGAAGCCGAGGTCCGCGACGTCCGCCTCCTCGAGGGTGAACACGAGCTCGAGCTCGCGCTGGACTGGTCCGTCGGGGCCACACGTGTCCACGTCGTCCGCGACGGCCACCCGCTCGAGAACGCGCTGGTGCGGTTCCTCGGCGACCACGCCCATCCGCCGCTGCCGGTGGACACGCAGGGTGACGCGCTCACCCGCCTCGAGCCAGGGCTGTGGCTCGTCGTGGCCACGTCCCCCACCGGTGGGGTGGCGGAGTGGGACCTCGAGGTCAAGCCGGCGGCTGGGCTCAACCAGGTCGAGCTCGACATGTCGAACGCCGACGACGGGCGGGTCGACCTCTTCGTGCGCGTCGTCGACCCCTATGGCCGGCCGGTCGAACACGCGGTCGTGTGGCTCGAAGGAGACCAGAAGGCGGGCGAGACGCAGCAGGGGGGCGCGATCCTGGCCCGCGACCTCGAGCCCGGGATCGTCTCGCTGCGGGTGGAGGCGCCCGACTTCCTGCCCACGACCCCCATCGACGTGGAGCTCGTGCCCGGCACGGTCGAGCGCATCGTCCGCATCGCGTGGCCCGAGGTCCCGGTCCAGGTGCTCGCCGTCGACGAGGCGGGCGACCCCGTGGAGGCCGTGGTGCAGTGGATCGGCCCCCGGGACGTACCGGAGCTGCGCTCGGACACCGCGGGCCGGGTGGAGGCCACGTTGTCTCCGGGCTCGTGGCGCGCCATCGCGCGAGCGGCCGACGGGCGGGCGCTGGCGGGTGAGGTGCAGCTCACCTTCGACCTCGGGGACGAGCCACGGCCGAAGACCATCGAGTTGCACCCCACCCGCGCCGTGATGGCGGGCGAGGTCGTCACCGTGACCGACACCGTCCCGTTCGAGTTCGGCAAGGCCACGTTGTCCCTCGACGCGGGCCCCATCGTCGAGGAGATCGCGCGGCTGCTGCTCTCCCAGCCCGACCTCGTCCGGATCGAGGTGCAGGGCCACACGGACAACGTAGGCGGCGTCCCCTTCAACCAGGCCCTCTCCCAGGCCCGCGCCGACGCCGTGTTGCGCGCCCTCGTCGCGCGGGGCGTCGCCGCCGAGAAGCTGTCGGCCACGGGCTTCGGCCCCACACGGCCCATCGCGCCCAACGCCACGGAGGAGGGCCGCGCCGCGAACCGCCGGGTGCAGCTCGTGATCGTGGAGCGCGCTGCACCTGTCCGGTAGCCGGGCCGTGGCGGGCCGCCGCCGTGATACGCCGCTGCATGGACGACGACCTCCGCCAGCGCATCCGGGCGGCCGGACTGCGGGTGACCTCCGCCCGGGTGGCCGTGCTGCGCATGTTGTCCGGGCGCGGCACCCCGTCGAGCCACCCCGAGGTGTTCGCCGAGCTGCAGCCGGAGGGTTGGGATCGGGCCACCCTGTACCGGAACCTCGTGGACCTGACGGAGGTGGGCCTCCTCCGCCGCGTGGACCACGGCGACCACGTGTGGCGCTACGAGCTCGACCAGTCGACCCACGGCGACGACGTGGAGCACCCGCACTTCCTGTGCACGAGCTGCGGCGACCTCACGTGCCTCGACGCGGTCGAGGTCAAGCTCCCGGCGGGAACCGGCGTCCCCGGCGCCGTGCGTACGGGGCGGGTGCAGATCCAGTTCCGGGGCCTGTGCGACCGCTGCGCCTGAGTCAGAGCGCGCCGACGAACGTGTGCAGCACGCCGGACTGGTCGTCGGTGATGACCGTCTGGTTCACGCACTCCTGGGGGGTGCACAGCGAGTACGGGTACATCAGGTTGCGCCCCAGCGCCGCCTCGCAGTCTCGGAAGTCGGTGCACTCGTCCGTGTCGCGCAGCGAATCCCAGCGGTAGTACCCCGTCTCTACGGGATGGAACAGCCCGGAGTAGTGGCCGAGCTCGTGGGCCATCGTCTCGCCCATGAGCTTGATCTCGTCGTTCGAGAACACGCCGTCGCGCCCGGTGTGGGTCAGCCACGACATGACCACGTGGGTGCTCTCGGAGATCTGGACCGTGCCCGGGATGCCCGCGGACACGCCGTACAGGTACAGGTCGTTCGCGATGGTCTCGCCGATGACGAGCTGCAGCTCCCCGGGCTCCTTGCCTGCGGAGGCGTCCTCGAGGTCCGCGCTCCCGGTGCGGAAGAACTTCAGGTCGGGGTCGAGGTCCGTGGACTCGAACCGCTCGACGAGGGTGAGGTTCTCCGTCGCCCAGATGCCGCGCCAGTGTTCGACCGCTTCCTCGACCGCCTTCACGACCTTCGGCTGTTCGTCGGCGCCGCGGGCCCACAGGATGCGGACGCGCACCTCGGCGGCCGTCGGGTCGGGGTCGGTCTTGAACGCGGTGACGAAGTCGACGTTCGTGCGGGGCTGCGGGAAGAAGCTCCCGCTCGAGACGAGCCAGACGAGCTCCCAGGTTCCGGGCTCGAGGGGGCCGTCGGACTCCTGGATCGGCCAGTTGAAGGCCGTGGTCGAGCGCTGCGGGATCAGCGAGCCCGTGACGTTGTTCGGGGAGCCCACGAGCTTGTCGAAGTCGATGACCTTCTTGCCGTCCGGATTGCGGACCGACTGGAGCCCCGTGAGGTTTTCGCCCGGCGTGGTGGCCGTGACCTGGAACGCGGTCTCGCCGTCGGCGACCTCGATCTCGAGGATGTAGGTGCCGGCGCCGTCCGTCTTGCCGCCCTCGGCGACCTCGCGGAGCATGCCCGCGGGCGCGTCGGTGCCGGAGTCGGTGGTGGGGGTGGGTTCACAGGCGGCGAGGGCGACGACGAGGGCCGGCAGGGTCACTTCGACTCCACCACGGCGCGGAGCTCGGGGCGGGTGGACGCGGAGAGGCGCTTGCGCGCCAACGCGGGGTCCGAGCCTGCGAGGGCGGTGCGGGCCACGGGCACCGCGATGTCGACGGGGAGGCGATCGAGGCTGTCGATCGTGAGCCGTCCGAAGCCGGCGAGCCCGGGCTCGGTGACCCAGGCGTCGAGCCGGGAGCGGACCTCGTTCGGGTAGTGACGGAGGAGGCAGTCTGCGGCGATCATCGGTGCCCAGGGGGGCATCTCGACCTTGTCGACGACTTCCAACAACGTGGCCGCAGGGGTGGGCGTGAGGGCCTCGACGGTCTCGCACGCGACCGGATCGCGCGACGACAGCGCGCGGTACACGCGGTCGAACGGGAGGGGTTCGTCGGCGGCGAAGGTCGTGGCGAGCATCCACATCGGAACCGGCATGTCCACCTCGTGGGCAGTCTACCGTGGCCGGACGGCGTTCGTTCCGGCTACGCTCGTGTTCGACGCCGAGTCGCGGAGGAGCCTTTGATTTTTCGAAGCACGATCGTGTTGGCCCTGGCGGCCGGCTGTTCTGGTGGCGACAAGACCTTCGTCCCCACCGACGACAGCGAGCCCACCACGGATCTCGACGGGGACGGCTGGTCGCTGGCCGACGGGGATTGCGACGACGACGACGACCGCCGGTTCCCGGGCGCGAACGACGTCGCCGGCGACGAGATCGATCAGAACTGCGACGACGTGGACGGGCTCGATGCCGACTCCGACGGCATGGCCGGGCAGGGGTCCGGCGGCGAGGACTGCAACGACGACGACGACTCGATCTTCCTCGGGGCGCCCGAGGTGGGCTGGGACGACATCGACCAGAACTGCGACGGGCGGGACCAGTTCGACTTCAAGTCCCTGTCCGCCGGGTTCGACCACACCTGCGCCGTCGACACCACGGGGCTCATCAAGTGCTTCGGGAACGACGCATTCACGCAGGTCTCCGCCCGCCCGATCGACGAGGGCTGGGACCAGGTCTGCTCGGGCAAGAGCTTCTCGTGTGCGGTAGCGGCCGACAGGCGCCTCGCGTGCTGGGGGGACGACGAGAAGAACCAGGTCGCCGACACGCCGGCGGGGCAGTTCACCCAGGTCTCGTGTACGCACGAGTTCGCCTGCGCGATCGACACGACGGGCGCAGTGCTCTGCTGGGGCGACGACGCCAGGAGCCAGGTCACGGACGCGCCCACCGGCTTCCAGTTCGACTCGGTCGCCGCCGGGAGGGACCATGGCTGCGCAGCCACCCGCACGACTGGCCAGATCACGTGTTGGGGCAGCGATGCGAGCGACCAGATCAAGGACCGCCCGATCACCGACGGGTTCGTCTCCGTGATCGCCGGCGCGCAGCACTCCTGCGGCGTCCGCGAGGATCTGGGGCTCGACTGCTGGGGGGACAACAACCTCGGTCAGTGCTCGTCGCCCGACGACTCGGGACCGTTCGCGATGCTCTCGTCCACCAACAACACCACGTGCAGCCTCCGCAACGGCGTCGAGCTCGAGTGTTGGGGCCTCGACAGCCAGTTCCAGGTCACGGACGCCCCCACCGGCGTCAACGCCCGGTTCGTGGCCATGGGGCACGACCACGGCTGCATCATCCGCGCGGACGACGGGGAGCTGCAGTGCTGGGGCAAGGACACCGACGGGCGCGCCTCGCCTCCCTGGCCGTAGCGGGCCTGGCCGTAGCGGGCCTGGCCGCAGCGCGATGCGTCACACGTCCTCGAACTGGCCTCCCTCGGGGTCGGGGAGGTCGTCGTCGTACCGCGCGCGCCCCGCGCGGAGGGCCTCGCGGATCGCGGTGATCGCAGCACGCTCCTCCGCGGAGGTCGAGAACACGAGGCCGAACAGGCCCCCCGCCGCTTGCGCCACGTCCAGGCACTGCTCCTCGACGCGGTCGAGCACGTCGGTCGACCAGTCGGCGCCCGGACCGCGGTGCCGCTGGGTCAGGGCCACCACCACCTCGCGTCCGAGCTGCGCCACCGCAGGGCTCGGTCGGGTGGAGAGCCAGCGGCGCACGGTGTCCTCGGAGCGACCACCCACCACTCCGTACCCGCGGGCGAGCTCGAGGATCCGCAGGCGCTCGGGCTCCTGCACGGCGCCGTCCGCCCACGCGATCTCCACCAACGGCAACAGCAACACCGCGCGCGGGTCGGCCGCCTCCACGCCCAGCTGCTCGAGCGCCGCCGTCAGGTCCGCGTCGGTCATGCCCCCTCCCGCTCCACGCTACCGCAACCGCTGCGGTCCTGGACGTGCCGCAGTCCATTCCGATGCGGAACGATTGCCGCGGTGCTGGAGCACCGGGCGGGTGCACCTCCGTCGGAGAACTCGTAGCCTGCGAGCTCCTCGCGGCGGCGGCCGGTTGGCGGCACAGCCCTTGCAGATACGCAGGCAGGGTTCGGAGGTCTCCGTGACGCGGTGCTTCGGGTGGATGCTGTTGTCGGTCTCGCTCGTCGGGTGCGCCTCCGACAACACCTTGTTCCGCCAGACGCAGCTCGACACGTTCGAGCAGGTGCCCAACGACGAGGTCGACATCCTGTTCGTGGTCGACGACTCGAACTCGATGCAGGAGGAGCAGGAGGCGCTGGCCGAGGGGTTCGTCGGGTTCATGTCCCAGCTCGAGGACGCGAACAGCAAGTTCCACCTGGGCGTCGTGTCCACCTCGGCGGACGACGGTGCCCCCGGCGCCGGGCGGCTGCTCGGGAACCCTGCGGTGCTCGACGTGCGCGACGACTACCTCTCGCTGTTCCGCCAGCGCGTGCAGGTGGGCACCGAGGGCTCTGACAAGGAGAAGGGCCTGTGGGCCGCGGAGCTGGCGCTGTCCCCGGAGCTCCTCGCTGGTCCGAACGCCGGGTTCCTCCGGCCCGAGGCCAACCTGCTCGTGACGTTCGTCACCGACGAGGAGGACTGCAGCGACGACGGTGCGCTCGACGGCATGGAGTCCGCGGCCTGCTACGGGCAGCCGGACCTGCTCACCCCCATCGACCAGACCCGCGACGCGCTGGTCGCGGCGAAAGGTGGCAACGCCGACCTGGTGCGGATCGGTGCCATCGTCGGCCCGACGGGTGACGAGCGCTGCCAGACGGCGTACCCCGGCGCCCGCTACGCGCGGCTGGCCGTGGAGACGGGCGGCATGATCGGCGACATCTGCGCCGGCGACTGGTCGGACATGTTGTACGCGCTGGGGCTCGAGGCGGTGGGGGTGCGCACCTCGTTCGAGCTGACGTACGAGCCGGTTCCCGGGACCGTGCTGGTGCGGGTGGACGACGTGGAGGTCCCGGAGGATGGAGGCGACGGCTACAGCTACGGCGGGCGCATGGTGACCTTCCACGGCGACGCGGTCCCGGAGCGGGGCGCGGTGGTGACCGTGGAGTACGAGATGCTCTCCGGCGGGTGATGGGTCAGGTGCGGCCGGGGTGGTACCAGAGGTGCGCGTTCGGCCACTCGAACCCGCCCAAGGACACGCTGATCGACGGCGTGGTGGCCACGACCTGGTGCCACCAGCCGACCGGGATGAACACGGCGTCGCCCGCGTGGACCTCGAAGGCCGAGAACCCGACCTCGGCGAGCTCGCCCTGCTGGGGCTCCCGGGCGTCGACCCGGTTGTAGAGGCCCACCGCCGTGGTGAACAGGGCGCTCTCCAGCGGAGACGCCATCCACATCCGCTTCGACCCGTGGAGCTGCACGAACCACCCCGACGACTGATCGTGGTGCAGGGGGGTGACGGTGCCGGTCGGCCCCACCCACAAGCTCGGGAACCCGTCCCCCACGAGCCCGGGCAACGTCCCGAGCTCGCCCCGCAGCGCCTCGAGGCCCGGCTGCGCCAGCACGTGGGTGCGACCGTCGCAGTACAGGTCGTCGCCTGCGTCTGCCTCGACCCGGGCCATCAGCGCGCGCACCGTGAGCCTGCGGGTGATGGCGCCGCGGTCGTTCCACCAGTCCCACCGCGTGGTGCGCCCGTCGAGCGCGTCGACTTCGACGTCGCCGAACCGCTCGGCGAGGGAGCGCGGGGTCCACGCGGTGGCGGGCCAGTCGCGCGCCGCGCCGCGCCAGATCACGGGGCGGGACACCGACCAGTGCGCGCGGTGCAGGGTGTCGCGGTCGAGCGTCGCCACCTCCGACACGGGCGCCGCGACGGTGCGGAGCAGGCGGGCGGCCTGCTCGACCCCGGCGCTCCGCTCCACCAGGCGCCGCGCGCCGGCCAGCACCGGCGAGGCGCGCACTGCGGACACGTGGTGTCGGGCGTCGTCCTCGGGGAGACCCTGCGCGGCGAGCGCAGCCACGAGGTCGTCGAAGGGGGCGCCGCGGAGCAGGTTCTCCGCGAGCCACGACACCCACGCGTCCGCGAGCGGAGTCACCGGACGAGCTGGGTGGAAGGCAGGGGAGACAGGCCCGCAGGGGGCGTCGGGGCGTCGGGAGCGAACCGCGTGGCGCCGCTCCCGCCGGTGTGCGTTCCCACCGGGGTCCCGATGTAGCCGCTGTGATCGGGCGCAGGCATCGGCGGGGTGAGGTCGCCGGTGTGGGCCGGCGGAGGCAACCCGATGAGCGCCGAGTGATCGGGCGGTGGCATCGGCGGGGTGACGTCGCCCGAATCAGAGCCCTTGTCGGTCTCCCCGACACAGGCGGCAGCGAACAGGGCGACGAGCGGCAGGGCCGTAGGCTTCATGGGGGGCCTCCGGGCGCACGGTAGCACGCCGCCCTCAGTCGCCGCGTGCCTGGTGCGCTGCCGCGAGCAGCTCGTTCACGGCGGCGGCGACCTTGCCGGTGGCTGCCGGGGCGACCTCCTCGCACAAGGCGATGGCGCGGTCGTAGTCGTCGGCCTGGTACGCGGCGTAGGCCGCCAGGTACACCGCGTGTTGCCCCTCGGCGTCGCCCCCGCGCAGCGCGAAGGCCCGCCGCGCCGACACCACCTTCGCGTCGACCGTGGGCGCGAGCTTCACCAGCGCCGCGTGGCACTGGCCGGCCAGCGCGCGCATGCCCTGCTGCTCGGCCTCCGCTGCGGCCGCTTCGAGCGACTTCACCGCCTCCGGTCGGCCGAGATCGGCTGCTGCCAGCGCGCCGGCCCCGCGGACCCGGGCGCGCAGCTCGGCGTCCCCGAGGAGCGTCGCCTCCTCGACGAGGCGCTGCCACACCGGGAACCCCACGGCTGGGGTGGCGCCGATCGTGGCGTTGTACTCCGACCACGCCCGTCCCCGGCGCGCGACCGACGCCCGGCCCGTCTCGCCCAGCGCCTCGAGCTCCTTCGTGGCAGCATCGAAGCCCGCGCGCGCCTCCTTCCATTGCTTCGCGTCGTAGGCCTTCACGGCCTCGTCGTACGCTGCGGAGGCCTCGAGGTAGCGCGTCCGGCGTTGGACGAGCTCCTCCAGCCCCCACCGGGACGCCTCCTGGAGCACCGCTTCCGAGCCGACCTCCTCCGCCACGGTGCGGGCAGCGTTCTCGCGCGCGATGGCCGCGATCTGACGGCCGCGCTCGCTCCCGGCCGCCTCGGCCGCCGCCGCCGCCCCCACGAACGCCGTCATCGCGCCCTCGAGGTCGTGTCGCGCAGCGCGGCCCTGGCCCTCGGCGTTCCCGACGTGGGCGGGTCCCAACGGGTCGCCGGCCGCCTGGAACGCGGCGACGGTGCGGTCCACGAGCCGCCGGGTCTCGGTGTCGTCCCGGCCCGCGACGAGCTCGATCCATGCGCATCCCACCCGGGCCGTGTCGGCGTGGGCGCCCCGGGCCTCGTACGTGGTCATGGCCCGCTCGTAGGCCGCGATCGCGGCCGCTTCGTCTCCCTTCTTCGCGGCGACGAGCCCGGCCAGCTCGGCGACCTTCGCGTCGGCGCTGCTGTCCACGGTCGACGCGAGCAGCGCCTTGGCCTTGGCCAGGTGCCCCGCTGCGCCAGCCGCGTCGCCTGCGCGCAGCGCAGCGCGACCCGCCTCCACCCGGTACGACAGCTCCAGCACCCGCAGGCTCGTGCCCGAAACCAGCTCCAGCGCTTCCTCGAGCTTCTGGCGTGCGGTCTCGGGGCGGTTCGACGCGGTGTAGACGACCCCCAGCGCCGCGAGCGCCGCAGCGCGTTCCCGGACGAGGCCTGCCTCGGTGGCCTGGGTGGCTGCGGCCTCGAGCGTGGTCCGGGCCTGCTCGAGGCGACCGCTCGCCCGGGCCACCGCGCCCTCGGCGAGGAGGCGGCGGATGCGGGACCGGCGGTCTCCCGTGGCTGCGGGGATGGCAGCGGTCGCGGTGGCGAGGTCCCCGCGCGACAACGCCTCTCCCACCTTCCCGAGCGCGTCCGTGGCACCGCGGCCCCGGAGCGCGGCCACCTGCGCCCGGTCGAGCGCGATCACCGCGGTGAGCGCCGGATCTGCCCCGTTCGCGACCAGCGCGTCGGCCCGCGTCAACGCAGCGTCCGCGAGGTCTGGCTCCCCGCGGTCCAGGTGGACCAGCGCCCGATCGATCTCGAGCCGCGCGGTGAGGTCGATGTCGCCTTTCGCCCCGGCCTCCGCGCGCGCGAGGCTCGCCAGGGCCAGGTCGCCGCGGCCCTGATCGGCCTGGATCAACCCCTGGAGGACCAGCAACCCGGGCGCGTCGGGCGCCAGCTTCAGGCCGCCACGTACAGCGTCGTCCGCGAGGGCGAGCTGCCCCGCCTCGTACCTGGCGAGCCCCAGCAACCACCAGAGCTCAGCGCCGCCCCCCGCGTCCACCAGGGCCTGCAACCGCCGCGCGGCGTCCTCGAACGCCCCTGCGCGCAGCTGGGTCATCGCCCCGTCCACCTCCGTGGACGCGTCTCCGTCGAACGTGACCTCGAGGCTCGAGCCGGGAAGGACCGTCTGGGCCCGGGCGACGACCAGCACCATCCACAGCAGGCATTCCATGCACGGGAGTGTCACACGGTGCGCGACCGCCTGCAGCCGGAGTTACGTGGCGCCGTCCGTTCGGAGGTCCCCGTGCGCCTGTTCGTGGAGAGCGTGTTGCCCGTCGACCCTGCGCGCGCGTGGGAGCTCTTCGAGTCCGAAGCGTTCCGCGTCCGCCTCCGGGAGAAGGCGAAGCTGACCTCCGAGGTCCTCTCCACCCGCATGGAGGGCGGCGTGGAGATCCGGCGGTTGCGGTTCCAGTCCGGGAACGAGCTGCCCGGCGTGGTCGCCAAGCTCCTCGGCAGCACGCACCTGCGCTACGAACAGGAGAACCGGCTGGAGGCGTCGGCCTCGCGCCTGACCTGGACCGTGGCGCTCCCCGTGCTCACGGACCGCGTGAAGGTCTCGGGCGTCACCACGATCTACCCGCACCCGGACGGCTGTCGGCGGGTGGTCGACGGCGTCTGCGAGGTCAAGGTGGCCCTGGTGGGCGGCCAGATCGAGAAGGCCGTGGTCGGGGAGTTCGAGAAGTCGATGGCCCGCGCCGTGGAGATCGTGCGCGACATGATCCGCGAGCGTGTGGGGTGATCTGGTGGCTGGCAGGGTGCGCGGACCCGGCGTCGCTGCCCCCGGTGGTCGCCACCCCCCAGCTCCTCGCGGAGCAGTGCGAGACGTGGTTCGGAGAGCCGCGGGTGATGGCACCAGCGCCCGACGTGTTCGTGGCGGTGGGCTACGATCTCGCGAACACCGTGGTTCTGCGGGGACCCGAGGGGCTCGTGGTG
>JBIKWC010000497.1:0-3364 GCA_044356535.1 Myxococcota bacterium | reverse complement strand
TGCACCGGTCCGGGACGGTGCGAACGGCTTCCTCCCTCACATCTGACCACGTCAGCGGGCGCCCGGTGGCGATCCCGGAGGGCGCGGGGTGCAATGGCTCCTCACGTGACCCAGGACGCTGCGAGGGAGCGCATCTCCGCGACGGTGAGCCCGAGCACCTCGGCGCCGCGGGAGAGGGTGATCACCTCCTCGTCTACGGCCCGCCGCACGAGGCGCGCCAGGCGGTCCCCCTGGAAGTCGTGCACATCGAGCGCCGCGGGCTCGGCGCCTGCGCTGGCGAGAGCGCGAGGGGCCCGGAAGGTGTCCTCCGCGACCCCTTGGGGCTCGGTGAGCTTGTGCAGGGGGCGGTGCTTCCGTCGCTGATGGGCGATGGCCATCTGCTGCCACACGTGCGCCCGCTGCTCCTTTCGGAGCTGCTGGGTGACGCGGTAGAGGACCACCCTCCAGCTCACGCGGAACACGCGCTTCACCTTCAGCACGCGATCGTAGAGCGAGAGCCCTGCAGACTCGTCCCATTCGTCCCGGAACACCTCGTCGGGCATCAGGAAGTGCGACGCGAAGGTCTCGGCCTCATGCTCCTGCTCCTCCTCCTCGTGCTCGAGGGACACGTCGTAGGCGCCGAGGTGCAGCAGCAGGTGCCCAAGCTCGTGGACGGCGCTGTAGATCCAGTGCTCGACCGCGAGGCGGTCCCAGGTGTTGACGACGACGGCCGGCCCCCGTCCTCCTCGGCGACCGACAACCCGAGGAACGCGTCGTTGGTCACGACGACCGGACGGACCTTCACCCCGCGGGCCTCGAGGAGGCCGCACACGTCGTGGACGGGCTCCCGATCGCGCAGGCCGAACTGGCGCCGCGCCGCCGCCGCGACCGGCGGGATCCCGTCCTCACGGACTGCGCGGACCTGCATCCACAGCGGCTCCAACGCGTGGGGCCGGCGCTCGCCGAGCAGGTCCTCCAGCTCGTTGAAGTCCCGGAGCCAGCGGCTGACGACTTCGTCCAACGCTGACGGGCGATGCCGCTCCAGGTGTTGGCGAAGGGAGAGGGCCTGTCGCGCCGCTGGTTCGAGCTCGGTGACCGGTTCCGGGCGACCGTCGACGTGGCCGAGGACGATCGGGAGCTGTTCGAGGCGATGACCGAGGAGGTCGTCGCGCTGCGCCTGCGCGAGTACAAGTCCAGGCTGCGCCACACCGACGACGTGTTGCCGTTCACCGCGCCGATCCGCCTCCAGGTGTCGCACCGCGGCGGGAACCCAGTCCTGCGCTTCGACCGGACCCGCCGCGCGGACCTCCCCACCGGGGAGGCTTCGGTCGAAGTCGACGGCCGGGCGGTGCGGATGTGGTTCGACCCCGCCGCCGTGCTGACCGCGTCCGACGGGACCGGTCCGAACGTGCTCCCGTCGATGCTTCGCCGCTGGTTCGGACCGCACACCGGCCTTCCGGGGACGCGGCACGAGGTCGAGCTCGAGCGGGTGGGCGAGCGCCTCCGCCTGCGGGCGGCGGTGGAGGTCGACGCCCCGGCCCAGGTGGTCCCGTTCCCGCGCCTGCCGTACTTCCCGGACCTGCAGGTAGCGTGCGGCCCGTCGGCACCGGGGGCCTACGAGCAGGCCGACCGCAAGTCCTGGGTGGCCGTGGACGCGCGCGAGCGGGTCGAGGCCCGGTCCCACTTCCTGGTCCGCGCGTCGGGTGACAGCATGGACGGCGGCGCGGCGCCCATCCACGACGGTGATCTGGTCCTCTGCGCCTGGACGAGCCCGACCCGGCCCGAGGAGTTCGAAGGCCGTCCGTGCCTGTTGCAGGGCCTCTCGGGCGGCCTGCCGTTCGCGTCGATCAAGGTGCCGCGTCGGGTGGGCGGCGCGTGGCAGCTGCACAGCTGGAACCCGGCGGTGCCGCCGATCGGGGTGGACGAGGAGACGACCCTGCGGGTGGTGGCGCGGGTGATCGGCGCGGTGGAGCCAGCGTCGGGCCTGGTCCTGTGGGCGCGGTACGACCGCGATGCGATCGCCCGCCAGTTCGGGAGCCAGTACGGCCGCCCGTGGCAGGTGGGCCACCTGGACCTCATGGTCGGCGACGCGCCGCACACGGTGCTGATGGTGACGCTCCACAAGGAGGACCTGGCGGCGGAGCACGCCTACGCGGATCGGTTCCTGTCACCGGCGGAGTTCCAGTGGGAGTCGCAGAACCAGACGGCCCCGGCCTCGGCGAAGGGCCGCAACGTGACCGACCACGTTCGGCAGGGGCGCACCGTTCACCTGTTCGTGCGCTGGCACAACAAGACGACGGAGCAGAAGGGCGAGCCGTTCGTCTACTGCGGGCCGCTTCGGTACGTGCGTCACGAGGGCTCCGAGCCGATGCGGGTGTGGTGGGCGGTGGAGCGGCCGCTGCCGCAGGGGCTGTGGCTCGCGTGGTCCACGTGACGCGAGGGTCAGGAGGTCGACGAGGTGGGTCCCGTTCTGGTTCGCGTCATTGAGGACCTGGACGGTGGTGTGGATCGCTGTCGTGAACCCTTGACCCCGCAGGGGGTGTGGCTCCGCTTGGATGCAGGCGGTGGTAGTCGTCGTCGCAGCCGCGGCAGGCAGAGAATCAGCCCCTGGGCGATGACCTATCGCTTCCACGCGGCGCAGTTCGCCACGCTCCACCCTGAGTGCAACAAGGGTGCCAGCGCGGGCGGCCTGGCTTCGGTTCCCCGGCTTGTACAAGGGTTCCAACCGGGCCAGACTCGTTCCGGAGGCGATGTGGGTGGCAGAGCGTGGGCGCTGAAGACGCTGGAGGGGCAGTTCCTCGGTTCCTGCTGCTCGCTAGCGACGGGCCCGAAGGCGAATGCGTGGTGATGACACTGCCCGAGGCCCCGCCTGACCGGCCGGACTCCGACGCGGTCCTGGCCGTGTCACACTTGGTGGCCGGTGAGATGCGCTTCCGCCGGTCCGGTGACGACCTGGTGGTCGAGGCGCCGCTCCCGTTCCACCTGCGCCGTCGGATGGACGGAGGCTTCGACGGGGTGATCGGCGAGGCGAGAATCCAGGCGTTCCGGGCGGAACCACGTCGCAGCGCGGGATAGGGGGACGCAGTGGGGGCGATTTCGCACCGCGTGTACACAGCCAACGACATCGTGGTCCTCCCCATCGAGGAGTCGGTCGAGAAGCAGCCCGGGATGTACGTGGGCAGCACGGGGCCGATGGGTGTCGCACATCTCGTGTTCGGGCTCGGGGAACCGTGTCCGATCTCGGCGACTCGAACGTCCTGCAGGCGAGGTGAAGATGTTGTCGCTCCTCCTGGCCGGATGCCTCCCGAAACACCCCGACGAAGCGCTCCGCCGCGAGGCCCGCCGCCAGGACGAGCGCCTCCGCCAGGTCGTGGCCGACGTAGTC
>JBIKWC010000496.1:0-3365 GCA_044356535.1 Myxococcota bacterium | reverse complement strand
GACGAGGTCGTACGCATCCGGGGACTCACAGGTGCCCTGGTACGACCAGGTCAACTCGATGCCGAAGTCGACCGGGTCACCGAACTCCTGGCGGTCGCGGGTGGTGCGGCCGAGGAGGTCGTACTCGATGGTCTCGACGAAGGCGCCGTAGGGCTCGATGGTGCCCGTGAGCAGCGTGAGGTTCCCGGTGAACGCGTCGAACGACAGGACGTACTCGAGCTCCCACAACCCGTCTCCGGGGGTGGTGTCTTCGCGGATCGCGATGGTGCCGTCGGGCAGGAACTCGGTCTCGGTGATGTAGTCGATGGTGCCGTCCACGTCGGGGATCAGGTCGCCGTCGATGTCGAGGTCGTCCCGGGTGGTCCGGATGATGGAGCCCCCGCCCGCCAGGTCGTTCTCCTCGAGCGAGTCGACCACCAGGTCCTCGTCGAAGTAGCCTTCGACGGTGGTCGGCAGCCCGGTCACGTTGCTGAGGAGACCCCAGGTCGAGACGTACACCTCTTCGGGGTAGCCGTCTGCGTCGTCGTCGACCTCGCGGCGCGTCTCCTGGCCCTGCCCGTTGCGGGTGTAGGTGATGACGTAGTCGGGGTTGCCGTCTCCGCCGAGGTCGCGCGAGAACACCAGGAGGTCCCCGCTCGCGTCGCGGGTGAACGTCTCGATGAGCTCCGGCGTGCCGTCGGCCACGTTGTCGTCGCCCGTGCCCCAGGTGCCGTCGATGCCGGCGCCGCCGTCGCGCGTGAACTCGATCTCCGCGGAGACCGCACCGAACAAGGCCCAGGTGCTGGTCTCGACGAGCTCGGAGGTGCCGTCGAACCCGACCTCGTCGTAGTCGGTGCGCACGAGGTTGCCGTCCACGTCGTACGTGTACTCCTCGCTGAAGCTGTACTGCAGGGCGTACCCCTCGACGTGGCGCTCGATCCACACGAGGCGCGTGTTGTCGGCGTCGTCGAAGCCGTCGTAGCCGCAGGTGGCCGGGTACCCGACGGGCGGGCCCAGGACCTCGCGGTACTCCGCGTAGCAGTCGTACGCGGGCGGGGTCGTGCAGGCGACGTTCGTGTCGGTGTCGGTGTCCGTATCGGTGTCGGTGTCCGTATCGGTGTCCGTGTCGGTGTCGGTGTCCGTGTCGGTGTCGGCGTCCCCGTCCGGGGTCGTCTTGTCGTCTTTCCCGCCGTTGCACGCCGCCAACACCAACCCGAGCCACCACATGTTCCGCGACATCCGGACCTCCGAAGCGCGCATCCTACACCCCCCGCGCGGCCCATGTCAGTGCGCTGCGGCCGTGCCCCCGCCGACAGCGGCGAGCACCCGCTCCACGGCGGCCCCGCGCGAGCCCTTGAACAGGATCCGCGTGTCCGGGGCGAGGAAGGGCCGCACGGCGTCTGCGGCCTCGGCGGGGTCGGTGGTGGCGACCGCAGCCGGGAGGGCGTCGCGGACGGCACACATCCGGGGGCCGAACAACACCACGCGCGCGAACCCGAGCGAGCCGGCGAGGACCGCGATCTGCCGGTGCCAGTCGAGCTCTCCGGGCCCGAGCTCGAGCATGTCGCCGAGTACCACCACGCGCTGGCCGGGGAGTGACGCCACCAGCCGGAGCGAGGCCTCCATCGATTGCGGGTTCGCGTTGTACGCGTCGTTGAGCGCGGTGGCGCCGTGCGGGAGGGGCTCGGCGCGCATGCGCATGCCCACCGGTTCGTAGCGAGCGAGGGACGCGGCCGCCGCCTCCAGGTCCACACCGAGCGCCAGCGCCACACACAGCGCTCCAGCCGCGTTCAACGCCAGGTGCCTGCCCGGCGCCGGGAGGGTCACGGTCAGGTCGCCGGCGGGGGTGGCGAAGGTGCACCGGGTCGCGAGGGTGTCCGGCTCGAGCTCCGCGGACCGCAGGGCCACGTCGCCGGTCGAGCCCCACGTCAGCCGCCGCACGTTCGGAGGCACCGGGATGGCGGCAACCCGGGGGTCGTCGACGTTGACGCACACCGTGTTCCCGGCGAGGGCGGAGCGGAACAGGGACCCTTTCTCGAAGGCCACGCCGTCGAGGCCCCCGAGCTCCTGCAGGTGTGCGGGCCCCACGTTCACGATCAGGCGGACGTCGGGGACCGCGATCTCGGCGAGGCGCTGGATCTCGCCGGGGCCGCTGGTCCCCAGCTCGACGACCAGGGCCGCAGCATCGTCGGGCCGGGCCAGCAGGGTCATCGGGACACCCAGGTGGTTGTTCAGGTTCCCGACGGTCTGGTGTACGGGGCCGAGCGGCGACAACGCCAGCGCCGTGAAGGTCCGGGTCGTCGTCTTCCCGGAGCTCCCCGTGATCCCCACCACCGGCCCGGAGAACGCGGCGCGCGCAGCGTTCCCGAGATCCTGCAGCGCGCGGATCGGATCCTTCACCAGCACCTGCCCGCCCGTGGTTCCGGCGACGGGGCGAGACACGATCGCGCCCACGGCGCCCTCCGCGACGGCCCGCTCCACGAACGTGTGGCCGTCGAACCGCTCCCCGGACAGCGCCAGGAACCAGCACCCCGGCGGCAACGCGCGGGTGTCGGTGGCGATCGGACCCGCAGGGCCCGGTGCGAGCACCGTCCCTCCCGTGATCCGGGCGATCTCGCTCGCGTCGAACCCCACGCTCATCGTGCCTCCTCGCGGATCCATCGGGCGGCCACGGCGCGGTCGTCGAACGGACGACGCTCCCCCGCGACCTCCTGGTACGTCTCGTGCCCTTTCCCGGCGATCACCACCACGTCGCCGGAGACCGTGCTGGCGAGGGCCTCGCGGATCGCCGCTTCGCGGTCGAGCACCACCCGGGCGCGCTCGGGGTGCGTCAGCCCGGCGACGATGTCGCGCGCGATGGCCTCGGGCGCTTCGGACCGCGGGTTGTCGGTGGTGACGATCACGCGGTCGGCCAGGGCCTCGGCCACCGCCGCCATCTTCGGGCGCTTGCCCCGATCCCGGTCGCCCCCGCACCCGAACACCACGGTCACGGTGCCGCGGGCGAGCTCTCGCGCCGCGGGGAGCACGTTGGCGAGCGCGTCGTCGGAGTGCGCGTAGTCGACGAGGACCACCCGACCACTCGGGTCGGGCACCCGCTCCAGCCGACCCGGCGCTCCCTGCGCGCCCGCCAGCCAGCGGGCAGCGTCGTCGAGCGGAACCCCCTGCAGGAGCAGGATCCCCAGCGCTGCGGCGAGGTTGACCAGGTTGTGCCGACCCACGAGGCGGGTGGAGAAGGCGGCCGTCCCCGCGGGCGTGTGCGCGGACAGCAGGGTCTCCACGCTGTCGGAGTGGACCACGGCCAGGGCGACGTCGCGGGCGGACACCTGGGGTCCCGTGCCGTAGGTCCAGTGGTCGTCGGGGAGGCCGAGCGAGGTCCATTGCGGATC
>JBIKWC010000029.1:0-43531 GCA_044356535.1 Myxococcota bacterium | reverse complement strand
CGGTGACCTGCGCGTCAGCGCCGTCGGCGCCCCCCTCCGACCCGGGGGCAACGGCGTCGGCGCGGGTCTGGTGGCGGCGCTCGATCTCCCCACCGGCGACCCGGAACGCTGGGTCGGCACGCGGGGGCCAGCAGGGCTCGTGGCGGCGCTCGGGACCCTCGAGGCGGACGACCTCACGGTGAGCGCCCAGCTCGGCGCCCGGCTGGCGCCCAACACGCGCGCAGAAGATCGCCCGGCACCGACGCTCGGCGGCGACACGTTCGAGGCCGCCGGCGGGCTCGGCTACCTCGTGACCGACGGCTTCGGGGTAGGCCTCGAGGCCACCGCGTCCGTCCCCCTGGACGCCGCCGTGCGCGCCGCCTTGTCGGTGCCCGCAGAGGTCACGCTCACTGGCAAGTACCGCGCAGACAGCGGGGCGAACGTGACCGCGGGCCTCGGTGTGGGCCTGGGCGCCGGCGCCGGGGCCTCCCCGTTCCGCCTGGTCGTCGGTGGTGGGTTCGGCGCGGCCGTCGAGACCACGCCCAAGGACTCGGACCTCGACGGCTTCGCCGACCGGGACGATCCGTGCCCGCTCGACCCCGAGACGTCGAACGGCTTCAAGGACGACGACGGGTGCGGAGACGCGCTACCGCGCGTGGTCATCGAGCCGAAGCTCGGCACCGAGATGCCCGCGGACGCAATGGTCGAGGTCACGACCGCAGCCGGGGTGGCCACGACCTCCACCGGCCGCACGACCGTGGAGGGGCTGCCGGGCGCGAAGCTCGAGGTCGTGGTGCGGTCCGGGGCCTGCCACGTCGGCCGCGCGCCGGTGGTGGTGCCCGCCGAAGGCGAGACGACCACCACGGTGCTCCTCGCCCGCAGCGAGGCGAGCGTGCTCGTGAGCGTGTTCGACGCCACGGGGCTGCCCCTCGAGGGTGCCCAGGTCCGCTACATCATCGAGGAGGTGGCGTGCCGTCCGGCCGACGCTGCCCTCAAGGCTGGCCGCGGCACCCACGTGATGGGGACGGGCCCGGTGAAGATGTTCGTCACCGCGCCCGGCTACGACGTGTTCCAGGGCGCGTTCACGCTCACCGAGGGCGAGCAGCACCTGACGGAGGCCAAGCTCAAGCCCACCTCCGTCTCCCTCAAGGACGGACGCGTCAAGACGGTGGCGCCCATGCAGTTCGCTGCGGGGACCGCCACCCTCGACGTCCGCTCGCTGACCACCTCCCAGCAGATCGCCTCGCTCCTGCTCTCCCTCGAGCCCGCGCCGAAGATCGAGGTCGCGGCCTGGGCCGATGGGAAAGACGCGAAGAAGCTGTCGCAGCAGCGCGCCGACGCCGTGCGGGACCAGCTCGTCACGTTCGGGGTGCCCGCCGAGCGCCTGACGGCGGTGGGCAAAGGCGCCCTGCCGCGGGATCAGAGGGACGTGGTCGTGCTCTCCGTCGTCCCCTGAAGGAGATCCGCGGGGAGCGGACCCGTCAGCGGACGGAGAGCGCGAAGACGACGCGCAGCTCCTCGGGGAGCTCGTCGAACCGGTCGGTCTCGCCCGGGGAGAGGAGGTCCTGCGTCTGGAACGCGTAGCCACCGGGCTGCAGCGGCTCCTTCGGGACCACGAGGTAGTCCGTGCGGCTGCGGAGCGGCACGATCTCGATCGGAACCTCGCCCGCGTCGACGTACAGCTGCACGGAAGCGGTCGTGCGACCCATCGGGCCCGTGAGCTCTGCCGTGTCCACGAACTCGAGGCGGTGGAGCTCCAGGCCGAGGCGGAGGATCTCGTCGGTGCGGAGCTCGGTGTGGAACACGATCTTCGGGTCGTTCACGTCGACCTCGGCCTCACCGAGGGACTGGACGCCGCGGTACACGCGCAGCGTGTTGCCCACCGAGTGCACGAGCTTCTGGTCGAGCGCGACGTACTTCCCGGGGCGGATGGCGTAGAACCCTGCCTTCTCGGGCTTGGGGTACAGCTGGAACACGGGGCCCGGCGGCGTCTGGCCGGGCTCCACCGTGAAGTCGATCTGGTCCTGCACGAAGCCCTTGCGCCCGGCCTTGACCGTGAAGGTGCCGTCCGCGCGGGCCAGGCGGTACTTTCCGTCGGAGTCGGTGAGGGGACGCTCGGTGCCTCCAACGACCATCACGGTCGCGCCCTCGATCGGCGCGCCCCAGATGTCGACGACCTGCCCTTCGATGGCGGGTGGTTCCGGGCAGCCGATCAGTAGCAACAGCGGGGAGAGCATCGGGGTTCTGCTAACCAGAGGACCGGGGGGCGCCCACCGCTCCCGCGCTCGGTGACGGCGGCGAGACAGATTCCGGGGGCTCGTCTGCGAGCCACGGATCGAGGTCGCCCCGGTCGAGCTCGCCCAACGCGTGGTCGAGGAACGCCACCCAGGTGGTCCACTGGTGCAGCCGTGCGGCGTCGCTCGGCGTAGCGTCCTGCGCGAGGCGATCGAGGGTACGGGGGATCTCTCGCTCGGTGCCCCACGTCCGGCAGCGGCCGAGGAACGTGCGCACGACCCTGCGTCGCGTGGCTACGTCGAGGGGTTCTTCGTCAGGAGCGGACATGGCCACGGACTGCCTGGAGGGCGCCCCGGATGGGATCGAGGGTGAACAGCCCGCTCGTGGCGAACATCTCCACCAGGCGGTAGCCCGTGGTGGCCAGGACCGTGAGCCCCGCGAGGCGATCGAGCATGAAGCGGGCCTCGGCGTCGTCCGGGTTCGCGGCCAGCGACGCCTCGAGGATCGCTGCCGCCTCGCCGAAGCGCTGGACGGCGCGCCCCACCAGCCGCAGCTCGCGCTCGCGGACCACGCGCTTGACCATGCCCCACACGTCGGTCTCGGCGCGGTACACCTTCTTGCGCTCGGGGCTGGGCGCGCGCTCGACGATGCCCCACTGCCCGAGCTCGGCGAGCCCCATGGACACGGCGCCGGCCGAGAGCGACAGGCGGTCGGCGATGATGTCGGCCGGCAGCGGCTCGGAGGAGAGGAACAGCAGGGCCCAGATCCGCCCCGTGCTGGCCTTGAAGCCCCAGAACGCGATCAGCTCGGCCATGGTGTCGGCCACGAGCTCGAGCGCCTGCTGCCGTGCGGTCGCTGATTCGTCGCGCATTCCTCACGAATATCTTCTGCCGCGCGCCACCGCATCAGTTTCTTCAGAACGAAATGAAATCGCCTCCTGGCGGGTTAGGGCGGCCGACGCTCGGAGGAGACTCATGCGCACGCCCCTCTTGACCCTCGGCCTGGTCCTCGGTGCCGGCTGCCAGCACCTCGACAAGATGCCGGACCTCAAGGCGCTGCTCCCCAAGGTGCGTTTCGGCGACATGTTGGTCGAAGACCTGTCGTTCCAGAAGCTCGACGGGAAGATGGTGCTCGAGGTCGACAACCCGTACCCGGTCGGGCTCGCCCTGAAGAAGACCGACTGGAAGCTCTCGCTGGCGGGGCACCCGTTCCTCGACGGCAGCGACTCCGATGGCCTCGACATCGACCCCGCCGCCACCGGGAAGGTGCGGATCCCGTTCTCCATGAAGTTCGTCGACGCGTTCCAGGTGGCCGCAGACCTCGGTGACGCCGACCAGATCCCGTTCGGCCTCGAGACGGAGCTCGGCTTCGACACGCCCGTGGGCCCGATCACCGTCCCGCTGCGCCACCAGGGCCAGCTGCCCGCCCTGCACGCGCCGAAGGTCCGGCTCAAGGCCCTGCGCATCGAGAAGCTGAACCTCCTCAAGAACGAGGCGTCGCTCGCGCTCGACCTGGGGCTCCACAGCGACCAGCCGTCCGCGCTGAACTTCGAGTCCTTCGCGTGGGGCCTCAAGCTCGCCGGCAGCGACGTGGCCTCCGGGAGCACCGTGATCGGCGAGGTCCTCGGCGACAAGGACGTGACGTTGCCGATCGACCTGAACCTCCTGGGCATCGGCGAGGTGGTGCTCGGCGCGCTCACCAAGAAGTCCGAGCTCAAGGTGCGCCTGTCGGCGGACGCGAAGGTAGGGACGCCGTTCGGCGTGGTGCCGTTGGCCATCGACGAGCTGGCCGACCTCACCCCGCGGTAGCGGAGGGCACCGTGCTACCCTCCGCACCGGCCAGGGGGCGCGGTGATGTGGGGATGGGCAGGGTCGGTGCACGTCTGGTCGGCCGTCGTCCCTGCGGCCCACGCCGAGGAGCCGGCAGCCGAGGAGACCGAGGACGTCGAGGAGGAGGAAGAGGTCGAGGTGGTGGTGGTCACCGGGACCCGCTCCGAACACGCCCAGGGCGACTCCCCCGTCGCCACCGAGGTGATCGACGCCGAGACCATCGCGCGCTCCGGCGCCACCAGCGCCGCCGACCTGCTCGAGCGCGTCGCGGGGGTGCAGACCACGCGCTCCGCGTTCGGCGCGTCGGTCGCGCTGCAGGGCCTCGACCCCACCCACACGCTGGTCATCGTGGACGGGCAGCGCATGATCGGCCGCAAGGACGGCGTGCTCGACCTGTCCCGCATCAGCGCCGACCGCATCGAGCGCATCGAGATCGTGAAGGGCCCGGGCTCCACGTTGTACGGCTCGGACGCCATGGCGGGCGTCATCCACATCATCACGAAGCGCCCGGACGCGCCCCGGTTCACGGGAGACGTGCGGTACGGCGGGTTCCGCACGTTCGACGGCTCGGGTTCGTACGAGACCCGCGGAGACGTGGTGGGCAGTGTCTCCACGCTGGGGCTGCACTGGCAGGATCCGTACGACCTCGACCCCACCGACGCCGCCGAGGACGGAGTGGGGCTCGATCAGGCCGACGTGAGCCAGAAGCTCCAGTTCGACCTGAGCCCCGGGTTCGACCTCGAGGCCTCGGCGTCGTACCTGACCCGCGGCACGCGGGCGCGCGAGGAGCAGGCGGCGGGCGCGTCGTTCGACCGCATCAACCGCGTGGAGGAGGCCACCGCGCAGCTCTCCGAGACGATCCTCGCGGGGACCAACAAGCTGGCGATCTCGCAGTACGTCACGGTGTTCCGGGACCAGTTCTTCTACGACCAGCGGGGCTCGAACCGGGAGGACCAGTACGAGGACAACCGCCAGACCCTCGGGGAGCTCGACGTGGCGTGGACCTCGGTCGTGAAGACCCACACGGTCACGGTCGGGTCGGAGGGGTTCGCCGAGTACAACGTGTCGCCGCGGTTGTCGGTGCCGTCGGCCGAGCGGTACCGCGGGGCGGTGTACGCGCAGGACGAGTGGTCGATCGTGCCGAAGAAGGTCGAGCTGTTGCCCGGCGCGCGGTTCGACGTGGACAGCCAGTTCGGGTCGGCGCCCACGCCCCGCCTCGCGGCCGCGTGGTTCGTGAACGAGGACGTCGTGGTCCGGGGCAACTACGGCCTCGGGTTCCGCGCGCCGTCGTTCAAGGAGCTGTACCTGCTCTTCGAGAACCCAGCAGCCGGCTACGTCATCGTGGGGAACCCGGACCTGCTGCCCGAGCGCAGCCGCGGCGGCACCCTGGGCCTCGAGGCCGACCCGGGGAAGTGGAACCTGGCGGTGCAGGGCTTCCGCAACGACGTACAGGACCTGATCATCATCGCCCCGGACGAGTCGGGTGGCTTCTCCGCGACCCAGCGGTTCGTACAGGCGAACGTGGCGCAGGCGTACACGATGGGCGTGGACGCGAGCGCCTCGGTGCGGCTCGCCCGCGACGCGCTCACGCTGCGGCTCGGCGGCCAGCTCCTCCGCACCCTCGGCGACGTGGTCGAGCCGGACGTGTTCGTGCCGCTGCCCGGGCGTCCTCCGGGCTCGGCGACGGGCGGGGTGTACCTGAAGGTGCCCCACAGCGGCCTGTCGGTCACGAGCGACGCCACCTGGACCGCCAACCGGCCGTTCTACGAGGAGCGGAACGACGACGGCCAGTTCGTGCCCGCAGACGACACCGTGAAGTCGCCACAACTGGTGTTGCTGGACGCCCGCGCGGCGTGGGACCTCCGCGACGGGACGCAGTTCTACGTGGGGGGAGAGAACCTGCTCGACCAGGGTGACGCGCAGTACTCGCAGTTCAAGCCGCGCTGGGTCTACGCGGGGTTCCGGCTGTCCGTCGACGGGAAGTGACGACCTCGCGAGCGGTGGAGCTCAGCGCGCGGGAGCGCCGACCGGGAACAGGCGGACGGGGTACCGGCGCACCAGCGGATCGGCGGTGGCCAGGGTGAGCCCGTCTACGCGCGCCTGCGCCACGAGCATCCGGTCGAAGGGATCTGCGTGGATGGGCGGAAGGTGCTCCACCTCGCCAGCGTGGGCGGAGCGGATGGGCAGCTCGGTGGCATGCAGCGCGTCCAGGATCCGCTCGACGAAGGACTGAGCGGGCACGGCGAGGCGGAGCTTCCCCGCAGCAACCTTGATCGCGAGCTCCCAGGTCACGACCGCGCTCACGAGGACCTCGTTCGCCTCGTCCTCGAGGGCCGCCCGGAAAGGTTCGTACGCTCGCGGGTCGGCGGCGGCCCACACGACCACGTGGGTATCGACGAGGAGCCTCACTGGGTCGGCTCTGCAGCGAGGAGGGGCCCGTCGGACCATCCTTCCGCTTCGGCGGCGTCCAGCGGGGCGAACGCGTCCTCGGCGACGAACAACACGAGGCCCCGCAAAGCCGCGACGCTGCGAGCAGAAGCTGGACCGATGGGCACCAGCCGCACCACGGGGTGGCCGTTCCGAGTGATGACGACCTCCTCCCCCGCTTCGACCTCACCGAGGAGACGAGAGAGGTGGGTCTTGGCCTGGTAGACGCTCACGGACTTCACTGGCGCCCCCTACACCGTCGTACCCTGACCAACGGGTCTGGTCAACGCCAGGCGTCAGCCACGTGGGGCAGGTCCAGGGTCAGGCCGTCCCCGGAGGCGCGGCGGCTACCCGGAGGGTTCGGTGATAGGCGCTCACACCCCAGGGTGAACCATGGTCGATGCTACGGCGATACTGGCGCAGGTGGTTGGACCCCAAGGCGCCGTCTGGTTGGCGCCCCACGTGGTCCAGGAGGCCGTTGCGGACGGCGAAGCCATCTTGCGCGAGGGCGTGTCGTCCTCGTGCCTGTTCGTCCTCGCAGCAGGCGAGCTCGTGGTCACCGTCGGCCCCCGCAAGGTCGTGGTCGCGACCCGGGGCCCCGGGGCGCTTCTCGGCGAGGTCGGGTTCGTGGACGAGGGGCCCGCCACCGCGACCGTCACGGCCAGAGGTGCGGCGACCGTGCTGCGCCTCGACCACTCCGTCCTGGAGCAGCTCGCCACCGACGACCCGCGGGCTGCGGCGGTGTTGTTGCGTCACGTCACCCGGGTGATGGCCCAGCGCATCGCCGCCGGGAGTTCCGGCTTGTTGGAGCTTCAGGCGAGCGGCCAGGTGGGGCTCCGCAAACCCAAGCCGCCGCCCGGGTGGGCCAATCGACTGTTCGGTTGGGTCGTCGGTCAGGAGCGCCCGTGAGCTTCCTCCGACACAGCCTCGGGTTTGCCACCATGCCCCAGGCCGATCGGGAGACGCTCGAGCGGCTCTTCGTCCTCGACACCGTGGCTGCAGGGCACGTGTTCTTCCGCGAGGGGGACCAGGCGGTGGCGGTCACCGCCTGCATGTACGTGCTGGTCGAAGGGGCCGTCCACGTGTCCGCGGCGGTTCCCGACGCGGGGATCGGCATCGAGCGCAACCTGGTTCCGGGACAGGTCTTCGGGGCCCTCGCGCTCGTCGCGGACGTTCCTCGTACCGCCACCTGCACTGCAGTGGGACGGGTGAAGGTCGCACGGCTCGACCGCCGCACCTTCGACGAGCTGTTCCGCCGGGACCTCCCCCTCCACGTTCGGTTCCAGCTCGTGATCGCGAAGCAGATCGCCGGAGACCTCCGACACCTGTCGCGTTGGCTGGCCGAAGCCGTCGACCCGCGACCATGATGCCGTCCGTCCGTTCGAGCTCGGTGCCGCGCCACTGCGCGACGAGGGCGCGGGCCAGGCGGTCGTGTGCGTCCCACAGCGTCGCGTTCCGCGCTTTGCCGAGCGCGGCCGCGAGTCGGGTGCTGTCGACGACGTCGGTGAGGCACAACGTGCGAACCTGGAGCGACATCGACCCTCCGGAGCGCATGGGTAGCCCCGTGCGGGTGAAGGACGCGTTCAGCCGATTCCAGGCGCTTGCGGGTCGTCGTCGGACCACCCGAACCAGCGCCGTCGACCCAGGGTGGCCGCCGCCAGCAACAGGAGCGCTGGGAACCCGCTCGCAGGTCCCGAAGCGCAGCCACACCCGCCGCCGTCGTCGTCGGTGCCCGTGTCCCCCGTGGGCTCCGGGGTGGTGGGCTCGGCGGCGAAGCAGTCCACCACGTCGACCTCGGGCCCCGCGCAGAACCGCACCTTGATGGACTCCGGGCCGTCCACCGCCTGCGAGCCCCACAGGTAGTAGTCGCCGGGCGGGAGGTCCGCGAGCAGCCGCACCGCCGGGTCCGAGCCGTCGAACAACAGCTCCGCGGGCAACACGCGGCCCTCGCCGTCCACCCCGTGCAGCGAGAACGACACGTCCGGCGCTGCCTCGTCGAGGCCGAACCACAGCTCGCCGCCGCGGTGCTCGAGGCGGTAGTACGTCGTGGCCAGTGGGTAGAAGCGGGCGTCGTCGTCGAGGACCCGGGCTTCGTCTTCCAGGAGCGGGGGACCCACGTATCGGGCGTAGTCGTAGCCCTCGAAGGCCCCGGAGAGGTCGCCCGTGGCGAGGTTCCACGCGGAGAAGGTCTCCCACATGTCGCGGACGTCGTCGCCGCGGTCCTCGAGCACGCCGAGCATCACCTCGAGGTCGCTGGCTGGGGAGGTGGACCGGGCCTCCAAGAGCTCCACCACCACCTGCGGATCGTGGCGGGTGGTGAGGAAGTCGAACCACAGCCCCGTCGCGTACGCGAACCCGGGCACGGGGCCTACGGGCGGCTCGTCGATCGCGCGCGTGGGCTCCTCGAACCAGCCCGACACCTGTCGGAGGAAGTCCTGGCTCGCGGGGACGTACAGCCGCTCGGCCCAGGTGGCGGTGCCTTCGGAGGTCCACACCTCGAGGTCCTCGGTGTAGGCGTACTGGACCGCGTGGAACAGCTCGTGGGGCACCACGGTGGCCAGCGCGGCCTCGTCCGACGGGTAGCCGTACCCCGTGAAGTCGTTCTCCACGATCAGCGCCGCCGCGCACCGCCCGTCCGCGCAGCGGTCGACCGAGAGGTTGCCGTCGGCCTGCCCGTCGAAGTCCACGAGATACAGGTCGAAGGCGTCCGACCCGCCGAGCGCCGACAACCCGACCTCGGACTCGCGCACGGGGTGCAGGAACCCCGTCTCGACGTAGAGCGCCAGCGACTCTGCGCCGAACGTGCCCGCCATGTACACGAAGTCCGGCACGCCGTCCGCGTCGCTGTCGGTGAGGTCGGTCACGTTCGGCCCGGAGATGCTGTAGTGCACGCGCACGTCGCCCGTCGGCTCGTCCCAGGTCGCGATCACGTCCGACGCGTCGAACGAGAACAGCCCCACGAGATCGGTCGGCCGGGCCGCCTCCGCCGGGGACACGCTGGCGAGCAGGGCGAGCGCGGCGGTCACTGGAGGTAGGTCCAGCGCAGCTTGAGCTGGCCCGAGTCCTGGCCGGGCACGTTCGACTGGTTGCAGTCGGTCTGGTCCTGGCCGTAGTACTGCTCGACGACGAGCTTGATGACGTGGCCGTCGGCGAGCTGGACCTGGAACGGGACCTTCGAGGTGGCCACGCAACCCGGGTACGTCCACCACGCCGACAGGGCCGTCTGGGGCGAGCCCGGGAGCCCGGAGGAGTCGTTGATGAGGATGCTGCAGTCTGCGGGGTAGTAGGCGTCCACCTGGTACGCGACGCCGTCGGTGAGCTCCGTGAGGTCCTCGTACTTTGCGTCGAGGAAGGGAGCAGCGCCGACACACGAGGGCCCCGAGGTCCCGCCGTTGAGGCGGATGATGAACCGGCGGGCGGCGAGGTCCCAGTCCATGGACTCGAGCGCCGTCTCGTCGTCGATGTCCACGCGCTCGGCACCGGACTCCGTGAACTTCACGTAGACCCAGGGGTTGGCGGTCTCGTTGCCGAACCCGCCGGCCGAGGCGTCGATGTCGGTGACGAAGTCGGCGCCGTCGGCCTTGGTCTTGACCTTGCCCGTCGAGATCTTGTCGTCGTGCAGGGACAGGTCGCTGATGATCGAGTCGACGCACTGCACGTCGACGGGCTCGGTGCAGACGGGCTCGACCTGGACGGGCGCTCCGTCGGTGGGGGTCTCGTCGTCGTCGCCCGAGCAACCGAACACGAGGGCAGAGGCCGTCACGAAGAGCGCGGAGTGATAGAACAGACGGAATGTGGACATGGGCACTCCTGGGTTCGGCGCACCTTAACACCGCGATCGCGGGGTTTCTGACGATTCGCCCCGAGGCGCCGCCGATCGCGAGACGAAGCGAAGACGGTACGTTGTACCTCCTGTTCCCGGAACTCGACGCCCCGCTTCGGTCCGACGACGCGGTGTTGGTGTCGCTCCGGCCCGGAGTCCGGCCACCGGCCCGCCTGCGTCGCGAAGGCCGGCCCCTCGGTGCCGCAGAGCGCCACTGGCGGGTTCCGGTCGAAGGGGACGTGGTGGCTGCCGCCCTCGACTGGGCTGCCGACGACGCCGTGCTCGACGCGATCCCCGACGTGTGGCTGCCCAAGGTGTCCACCGCGTTCGACGATCCGGATCGCGGCGCCCAGTGGTACCTCGACTCCCTCGGGATGGACGAGCTCTATGCCGAGACCCTCGGGGATCCCGAGCTGCGCGTCGCCGTTCTCGACTCCGCCACCGACATCACCCACCCGGATCTCGCCGCCGGGATCGTCGACCCGCTCGACGTGGTCGACCAAGACGACGATCCGTCCCCGGTCCCCGGGGAGGACTGCCCCGCGGGGGACGAGACCTCGTTGTGCGACAGCCACGGCACCAGCGTGTCCGGCATCGTGGGTGCCCGCGCGAACAACGCCACCAACATCGTCGGGATGTGCCCCGAGTGCCTGCTGATCCCCATCCGGATGATCGGAGGACCGGCCTCCAACGATGTGGAGGCCTTCGAGCACGCCCTCGACCACGGCGCGGCGGTGCTGAACAACTCGTGGGGGTACACGACCGCCATCCCCACCCCCACCGCGTTGGCCGAGGTGATCGCGCGGGTGTCGGCCGAGGGCAACGGCGGGCAGGGCGCCGTGATCGTGTTCGCAGCCGGCAACGACGACCGCAAGCTCTCGAACTTCGAGCTCCAGAACGAGCCCGGCGTGTTCTGCGTGTCCGCGACCGACCGGTACCACCTGCCTACTGCGTACACCAACCGCGGCGCTTCGGTGGACGTGTCCGCTCCCTCCGCCACCGTCACGCTCGCGCCCGGGGGCGGGCTGAACCCCACGTTCGGAGGGACGAGCGCGGCTGCGCCGGTGGTCGCGGGGCTCGCCGCCTGGATGTTGTCGTACGACCCCACGCTCACGGCGCCCGAGGTCACGGACCTGATCCTCGAGACCACCTGGAAGAACCCGACGGTGTCGTTCGACGAGGACGGCCACCACGAGATCTACGGGTACGGCGAGATCGACCCCCCGGCCCTGCTGGCCCGGTTGCAGGGCGGCCCGGGCGGCGACACCAGCTCCGGTGCGCCCAAGACCTGCGGGTGCGCGGTCGGAGGTCCCGCTCCCGTGGGGATGCTCGCCCTGGTGGGCCTGCTGCTGCTCCGGAGGCGCACGTGATCCTGTTGTTCGCCCTCGCGGGGTGTTGGCCCGACGTCCGCGGTCCCGGCTACGCGCCCTGGGACTCGGCTGCCGAGGCGCAGCAGCCGAACGTGGTGCACGTGTCCGAAGGCGGGGGCGTCACCCGCACCGAACTCGACGCCGGGGACGCGCTCGCCTGGGTGTACGTCGACGCCGACGATGGCCTCGCCGAGCTCGACGGGCCGCGGCCGGGCTGGGACCTCGCGTTCTCGCGGCAGCGGATCCAGCTCGACGGGGGGATCTCCGGAGACGGCGGCGTGGAGCTCGTCGCTGTGGAGGCGGCCACCCTCGAGGACGTGGCGGCCATCCCCACTGGGGGCTGGATCACCGACCAGGCGGACGACGACGACGAGAACACCGAACCCGAGTACGCGTTCGACGTGTGGTTCGACTACGACTCCGAGAGCCACGTGCTCACCCCGAAGCCCCTGGTGTTCGTCGTCCACACGGGCGACGGCGCGTACGTGGCGCTCGACATCCTCGACTACTACGACGACGCCGGCAGCTCCGGCCTGTTCACGTTCCGGTGGATGCTGCTGAGCGCGCGATAGCGACGGAGGCCGCGGCCGGTCTATGTTCGGGGCATGTCCCGCTCCCTCGTCGCCCCGCTCCTCCGCCTCGTCCGGGCCGTGCGCGCCGCCCGCTCCGGAGGCCCCTCTGCCCTCGAGCGCCTCGCTGCGCGCGCACCTGCCGGGCCGTCCCGCCGCCAGTTCGTGGGAGGCGCGGCCGCGCTCGCGGCGTGCCGACCAGAGCCCGAGCGCCGCGATCCCGCTTCGCCGCGCGTCGTCATCCTCGGCGCAGGCCTCGCGGGGCTCACCTGTTGCCACCGCCTGGCGCAGGGCGGGGTGTACGCCGAGGTGTGGGAGGCCCGCGATCGCGTAGGCGGGCGCGTCGTCACCGGCCGCGACCTGTTCCCCGCGCTGCCCGGCCTCACCTCCGAGCTCGGCGCCGAGTGGGTGAACAGCGGGGACGCCGAGCTCCTCGCGCTGGCCGGCGAGCTCGGGCTGTCGCTGCACGACAGCTACGAGGAGTTCGATCTCGCCGACCTGTACTGGTTCGACGGCCGCCGGGTCCTGACCCGGGCGCTCACGGACGACCTCGAGCGGCTGACGGTGGCGTGCGACGAGGCGCTGGCTGCGTTCCCGAACAGCGGCGCCGACCTGTCGTACCGCGAGCCCGGCGGCGCAGAGGCGCTCGACCAGACCACCGCTGCAGCGTGGCTGGCGGGCCTCGGCCTGGGGCGCGATGCCCAGCGCCTCGCCGAGACGCTGATCCTGGCCGACTACGGGCGCGAGCTCGACGACCAGTCCGCGCTCAACGTCGTGTCCTTCTTCACCTCCGCCGGCGGGGACCTGTACGACGAGCGGTACCTGATCGCTGGCGGCAACGATCAGGTCCCCACGGGCCTCGCCGCCCGGTACACCGACCGCATCACGCTCGGCAGGGCGCTCCTGGCCGCGACGCAACGCGCGGACGGCTCCTGGCGGCTCTCGGCCGCGGACGGGACGGAGGTGTTGGCGGACGTGGTGGTCAACACGTTGCCCTTCACCGTGCTCCGCGAGCTCGACCTCGTCGCCGACGTGCCCGAGGTGAAGCGTCGGTGTATCGACGAGCTCGGGTACGGCACCAACGCGAAGCTGATGTTGCCCTTCTCACGGCGGTTCTGGCGCGACGCCGGCGACAACGGGTTCACCGTGAACGATCTGTTCCAGGAGGGGTGGGACGGCGCGATGCTCCAGGGCCTGGCGGGCGGTGCGTTCGCCACGTTCCGCGGGGGCGACGCGGGCCTCGCGGTCGGGACCGGTGCGGTCGAGGAGCGCGGGGCAGAGCTCCTCGCCCAGCTCGAGACGTTGTGGCCGGGCTGCTCGGAGGCCCTCGTGGGGGAGGCCGTCCGCGCCGCCTGGCCCGACGATCCCTTCGCGCTGGGCTCGTACAGCTGCTACCGCCCAGGCCAGTGGACCGGGATCGGGGGCGCCGAGTCCGAGCCGATCGGCACCATGTTCTTCGCAGGGGAGCACACGAGCGTGGTGTTCCAGGGCTACATGAACGGCGCCGCGGAGACCGGAGCGGCAGCGGCTGCGGACGTGCTGGCGACACGGTCGAGCCAGGCCCGACTGCCCCGGAGGCCCCGCGCAGGCCGTCGCCGTGGCGCGCGCGGGTAGAGCGGGAGCGGTCTCCCATCACTTCCTTCAAAAAGAATTGAAACTGGCGGGTGGGCTCGTTACGACTCGCTCCAGGAGGGCCTGATGACCGGTCTGCCCGTGCTCCCAGGTGGTCCCGCGGTCCGGACTGTACCCGCGGGGGTTCGCGCCGGCGCACCCCTGACCCGCGTGGAGGACCCGCGCGTCGCGCCCCAGCACATCGCCGACGTGCGCGCTGCGCTGGGACTCGTGGGGCCAGAGCTCGCTGCGACGGAGGTGGCCCTGCGCGAGCTCGTCCACAGCGACGTGCGCGCGGTCCCCACCGTCGCCGGGTACCTCGTCGACAGCGGCGGCAAGCGGCTCCGCCCGGCGCTCACGGCGATCGGCGCCCGGGTCGTCGGGTTCTCGCGGTCACCGGTCCGGCTGATGTGCGTGGGCGAGCTGCTGCACCTGGGCTCGCTCCTCCACGACGACGTCGTCGACGACGGCCTCCTGCGCCGGGATCGTCCGGCTGCCCACCGCGTGTACGGCAACGCCGTCACCGTGCTCACCGGCGACTTCTGCCTCGCGCGCGCCGTGTTGCTCGCGGCCGAGGAGGGCGGGTTCGCCGCCGTCCGCGCCCTCGGGCAGGTCGTGACCGAGATGGCCGAAGGCGAGGTCCTGCAGCTGCAGCGCGCGGGAGACCTGTCCTGCACCGTCGAGCAATACCTCGACGTCGTGGCCCGCAAGTCGGCAGCCCTGATCGCCTGGTGTGTCCAGGCCCCCGCGCTCGCCACCGGAGACGCGGCCACCGCCGAGCTCCTCGAGCAGTACGGGCGGGCGGTCGGGATCGCGTTCCAGATCACCGACGACGTGCTCGACTACGCCGACACCACCGGGAAGTCCCGGGGCGCCGACCTGCGCGAGCGCAAGGTCACGCTTCCCCTGGTCCACGCCATGGCCCGCCTCCCGGGCCTCCGGGCCGAGCTCGAGCGCGGCGCTCCCTCTGGCGAGCACATGGCCGAGGAGCACGTGGACGACCTCGTCTTGCGGATCCGTGCGTGTGGTGCCCTCGACGCTGCGCTCGACGACGCGCGCGCCCGGGTGCACTCCGCCGCCGCGGCCCTGGCGACCCTGCCGGCCTCGCCCGCGCGCGAAGCCCTCGAGGTGCTGGCCATGCACCTCGTCGAGCGTGTCCGTTGAGCCGGCGGATCGTGGTGGCGGTGAGCGGGGCCAGCGGTGCCCCCTACGCGCGGCGCGTGCTCGACTTCCTGCGTGACGAAGGCGAGGCCCTCGGCCTCGAGACCCACGTGGTCTTCACCAAGTTCGGCCGCCTCGTGTGGGCCGACGAGGTGGGCACGGACCCGTCTGTCGAGTACCCCTCGTTCCCCACGTACGTCCCGGGCGACATGACCGCCCCGTTCGCCAGCGGCTCCGCGGGCTTCGACGCGATGGTGGTGGTGCCCTGCTCCGCGGCTGCGGTGGCGAGGATCGCTTCGGGGGTGTCGTCGGACCTCGTGTCCCGCGCAGCGGACGTGATGCTGAAGGAGCGACGCAAGCTGGTGCTCGTGCTCCGCGAGTCGCCGTACAACCTGATCCAGCTGCGCAACATGGTCGCCGTGACCGAGGCCGGCGCCCTGGTGATGCCCGCGTCCCCCTCGTTCTACTCGGCGCCGCGCAGCGTCGACGAGCTGCTCGACACCGTCACCGCCCGCATCCTCGACCAGCTCGGAGTCCCGAACGACCGCATGCGGCGGTGGACAGGACAGATGCGTGGCCACCTGGCTCCCGCTGCCGGAGGTTCTCCGTGACTGCTCCGCCCAACTCGCACCAGCAGGTCCACCTGTCCCCGGTCGCCCGCCGCGCCCTCGACCGCGCCCGACTCGGCGACGTGGCCGACAAGGTCCTGCGCTCCGAGCGCCTCTCCTTCGACGACGGCGTCCGCCTGTTCCGGAGCCCGGAGGTCGCAGCGATCGGCGCGCTGGCCAACGTCGTCCGCGAGCGTCTCCACGGCGACCTCACCTGGTTCAACCGCAACCTGCACGTCAACAGCACCAACGTGTGCGAGGCGAACTGCATCTTCTGCAGCTTCTCGCGCCTGAAGACGGGCGATCCGGCGGCTTACACCATGAGCCTCGACGAGGCCGTGGGGCGCATCAAGAACCTGCGTGGCGTCTTCGTGACCGAGCTGCACACGGTCAACGGGCTCAACCCGGACCTGCCGTTCGGCTACTACCTCGACTTCCTGCGCGCCGTGAAGGCCGAGCGCCCCGATCTGCACATCAAGGGCTACACGGCCGTCGAGATCCACTACTTCGCGCAGAAGTTCGCGATGTCGTACGAGCAGGTGCTGGTGGCGCTCCGGGACGCTGGGCTCGGCAGCCTGCCAGGTGGCGGCGCCGAGATCTTCGCGCCGCGCGCCCGCAAGAAGCTGTGTGACGACAAGGTCGACGCCGAGGGCTGGCTCGAGGTCCACCGCACGGCCCACCGCCTGGGCATGCGGTCGAACTGCACGATGTTGTTCGGCTCGATCGAGACCTTCGAGGAGCGCGTGGACCACCTGCTCCGGCTCCGCGCGCTGCAGGACGAGACGGGCGGGTTCCAGACCCTCATCCCGCTCAAGTTCCACAACGAGAACAACCGGCTGCACAAGCTCCCCGAGCCGACCGACGCCGACTGCCTCAAGACGCTCGCGGTCGGGCGCCTGCTGTTCGACAACGTGGCCCACGTGAAGGCCTACTGGCCGATGCTCGGCGTGCAGCTCGCGCAGCTCTCGCTCGGGTTCGGCGTGGACGATCTCGACGGCACCGTCCGCGAGGAGCGCATCTACCACATGGCCGGAGCCAAGACGCCGCAGGAGCTGTCCCGCGACGAGCTGGTGGCCTTGATCCGCCGGGCGGGGCGCATCCCCGTCGAGCGCGACACCCTGTACCGCACGGTCGCCGAAGCCTGACGGGACCGAGGAGAGCACACCATGGCCCGCATCGGCAGCGTCGGGTACCTCAACGCCCGGCCCCTGAGCGACGAGCTCGACGTCAACCGGCACACCCTGACCCTGGGGCACCCCGCCGAGATCTCGCGCATGTTGCGGGACGGCGAGGTCGACGTGGCGTTGATCCCCGCGGCGGCAGCGCTCGCGGACGGCGACTACCGCATCGTCCCCGGGGTGTGTGTCGGCGCGGACGGCCCCGTGGGCTCGGTGCTCCTGGTGTCGGAGCAGCCGGTGGAGCAGTGGACGAAGGTGTTGCTGGACGGCGTGAGCCGCACCTCGGCCGTGCTCGCCGAGCTCCTGCTGCGCACCGCGCCGAGCTTCACCGAGCGGGTCCGCGAGGACCTCGTGCTCGAGCGGACCGAACCCGGCGTGGCCGTCGCTCGGGCGAAGGGCTCCGTGGCGGCGCTGGTCATCGGCGACGCCGCGCGCGAGGTGCCCGCCCGGTTCGTGGTCCGCCTGGACCTCGCGCTCGTGTGGAAGAGCTGGACGGGCCTGCCGTTCGTGTTCGCGGTGTGGGCCGGGCGCCCCGACCTGTCCCCCGAGGTCGTCACCCACGTGTCCGCAGCGGGCCGCAAGGGCGTCGGACGCATCCCGGAGAAGTACGCGGGGCGGGATCTGGACTACCTCACCAAGAACCTGCGGTACGCGCTCGACGACGCTGCCCTCACGGGGCTCCGCCGGTTCGGCGCGCTCGCCCACCGCGCGGGCCTGCTGCCGCGGGAGGACTTGGAGCTGTTCGGGCCCCCGTCCCGTCGGCTGCCGCGCCCGGATGTGGAGCGCCTGCTGGGGCAGCTCCTGGACGGAGGGGTGCTCCCGGTGGCGGACCTGGCGGCCTTGTGGCGGCACGGGTCCATCGCGGAGCTGTTCGCTGCCGCGGATCTGGTGCGCCGGGGCGCGTTCCCGGGCGACGTCGTGCCGTACCGCGTGGAAATCGCCGGCACCGCACACCTCCCGGAGGCGCGGTCCGCAGGCGCGACCCGCGTGCTCGTCGACGATGGCGCCACCGAAACGGTCCGGGCCCTCGCGCAGGCAGGGTTCGAGGTGGCCGTACCCTGGTCGACGGTGGACCTGGAGGCCGCGCTCGGCGCTGGTGCGCGCGTGCTGGTCGACACCGAAGGCGCGCCCGCGGACCGCCTGCGCCACACACCGTGGGCGGTGCTGGTCGAGCGTCTGCGGCAGGCGCGGCGGCTGGGGCTCCTCGTCGAGGCAGGCGTTTCGGTGGGTCGGGGCGAGACCCCCGAGGAGCTCGCGTCGTGGCTGCTCGCCTTGCGGGACCTCGCCCCGGTGCTGGAGGGCGTGCGGGTGTGGGCGGCCGATGCGCCGGGCGCGTACGGAGAGGCAGCGAACACCGCCACCGACCACCTGCGCGCGGTGACGCTGACGCGCCTGGTCCTGCCGGGAGCGGTGCACCTCGTGGCCTCTCCGGAGACGGAGGGGCTCGGGATGGGCCAGGCGAGCTTGCGGGCGGGTTGCGACCACGCCGGAGCCGTGCGCCTCGACGGCGACCCGGTGGACTGGCCCGTTCGGGTGAAGGCGCTGGAGCACCACGTACGCGAAGCCGGCTACGTCCCGGCCCGCGAGGGCGCGCGGTAGGTCACCGGGCCCTGGGGTAGAGTGCGCGGCGGAGGGCTGCGATGGCCTGGCTCGTGATGGGCGCCGCGTGGGCGCAGGACCCGATGTGGCAGGACTGCCGGCCGCGTTCGTTGCCGATGGAGGCTGGCAAGCTGTTCGAGCGCCCGCTTCCGCCGCTGCGCCCGGCGGAGGGCCTCGCCACGCCCGATCAGTCGGTCGCCGGGCACCGGCTGGTCGTGGACGCAGCGGGGTGGTGGCTCGACGGCGCCGTCGTGACCGAGCTGCCTGCGCTCGACGGCGTGGTCCTGGCGATCGATCGCGCGCTGCCTGCGCCCGAGGTCGTCCGCCTGTTCGAGGCCCTCAAGGCGTCGAAGGCGCAGGTGTGGACGGTGTCGGACGCCGCTGGCCGGTTCCCAGTGGGCTCGGTGTTGCCGACCGACCTGGCGCCCGTGCCGAAGAACGGCCAGGAGCCCGAAGCGGACGCACCGCCCGGCACCGTCGAGGCCTGGAGCAAGGTGTTGTCCGTCTGTGCCGCTGGGAAGGAGCTGGCTGCGCCTGGTGACTGCAGTACCATCGAGGCGAAGTGGAAGGCGTTCACCGAGAACCCCCGGTGCCTGCTTCCGCCGCGCATGGTGCGCCCCATCCAGGGACCGATGGGGGCCGGGAGCCCGACCGGGGTGCGCGTGGATCCGCTCTTGCTGGACCCGGGGCGCCCTTCGTGGGTGCGCGCGGACCAGACGTGGGCGGACGTGGAGGGGGGCGCGGGCTGGGTGGTGATCGGAGAGCCGCCGTGGGGGGAGGGCCTGCCGCGCCTCGATGCGTCGGAGCTCTCGGTCAAGACGCGGTCGGCGCCCGAGTGGCCCGAGGGCGAGAAGAAGCGCGGGACCGAAGAGGTGTGCGACGTTCGCGTGTCGCTGGGTCGGGACGGCCGCCCGACGGAGGCGGTGGCGACCGCGTGTGTCGAACCGTGGGCGGGGGCGGCTGTGGCCGCAGCGCTCCGGTGGGAGTGGCAGCCGCCGGTCGTAGAGGGCGTGGTGCGGCCCGCCGAGACCGAGCTGAAGATCCGATTCCTCGCCGGCATGGCCGGGGTGCTGGAGGGCGAGTGATCCAGGTTCGATCGGCCTCGGTACGCGGGGGGTCCAGGGGGGAGCGCCCCCTGGCAGGGGATTCGGGGGACTGGTCCCCCGAGGGGGTGTCGGGGGCGGCGCCCCTGACCCACGAGACAGACACGAAAATTGAGCTTCGCTCGTTCGAAGCGCGAGCGAGGGTCAATTGAGTCTCCTCCCGTTCGCGATCTTCGCCGCCGTGGTGCTCGCGTTCGGCGCGATGTGGTGGTTCTCGCCGGACCAGCGCCGCCGGCGGCTCCTGTCCGGGACGGAGGTGGTCTCCATCGCGTCGCTCCGGCCGGGGCAACGCGCGCGGATCACCGGGCGGGTGGCGGTTCAGGAGGGCCTGCGCAGCCCGCTCTCCGGGACCCGGTGCGCGGCGTACCAGCTCCACGTCGAGGAGCACGCCGGCAAGAACAACTGGCGCAGCGTGGCGACGGACGATCAGTGCGAGCCATTCGCGATCACGGACGCGAGCGGCACCTGCGTCGTCGATCCGCGGGGCCAGCATCTGCTGCTCACCTTCGACGAGTCGGCCAACTCCGGCACCTTCGACGACCCCACCCCGGCGGAGGCCGCCGTGTACGAGCGCTACGGCGTGAAGTCCACGAGCATCCTCGGCCTCAACCGCCAGCTGCGGATCCGCGAGGCCACGCTCGCCCACGACGAAGCAGTGACGCTGCTGGGCCTGGTGGACATCACCGAGGTCGGCGGGGTGCCTACGCTCTCGCTCGTCCCCGACCCGGAGCATGGGCTGGTGGTGTCCGACCACAGCGACCTGACCTGAGGTCACGTGCCCACCCCGGCGTCCCCGGGCGGTCCCCCCTGGTCACCGAGCGTCCGATCCAGGGCGAGCAGCGCCTCGTGCAGCGCCGCCCAGCGCGACGGACCGAGCTCCTCCGCCAGCTCCCGCTCGAGCCCAGCGAGCACCTGAAGCCCGTGCAGCAGCGTGTCCGGACCATCCGCGAAGCGCACCAGGCGCGCCCGACCGTCGGCCGGGTCGGGCAGCCGTTCCAGCGCGCCCATCGCGACCAGCTCATCCACCAGCACGCCGACCGCCTGCTTCGAGACCCCGAGCCGGCGGGCGAGCTCGGTCTGGCGGGTCCCGGTCAGGTCGATGTGCGGGAACAACAACGTGTGCGCAGTGCGCACCGGCTTGCCGGTGGCCTGGCGCACCCGAGCGATCGCGCGCTCGTTCAACTGCCGTGCGCAGCGGAACAGCAGCTGCCCGACGCTCGCGCGCTTCGCGTCCTCCAGGCTCATCGTCAACCCTCCTTGACGAATACCGTCAACCATGATTGATTGTATTCCATGGAAGTCATCGCCGAAGAGGTCTGGGGCGTGCCTGGGGCCGCGCATCTGCCGGGTGGAGTGGTGTTCCCGCTCCGGATGACGGTGATCCGCCTGCCGGACGGCGGCTTGTGGCTCCACTCGCCGGTGGCGCTCGACGACACGACCGCCCGCGCGATCGAGGCCCTGGGGCCGGTCCGACACCTCGTCGCCCCATCCCTGCTGCACGACCTCCACGCCGGGGCGGCCAAGGCCCGCTGGCCCGCGGCCCGGCTCCACGCTCCGACCGCCCTGCGCGCGAGGCGACCGGACCTCCCGATCGACGAGGACCTCTCCGACGGGTCTCCGTGGGGCGACGCCATCGTGGCGGTCGCGATCCGCGGCGCACCGAAGCTCGACGAGTTCGAGTTCCTGCACCGGCCGAGCAGGACGCTGCTCGTCACCGATCTCGCGTTCCACGTCCTCACGCCCGCGACGTTCGCCACGAAGCTCGTGTTGTGCGGGGTCGGCTGCCATGGTCGCCTCGGGTCGAGCCGCGCGTGGCGCTGGGTCTTCGCCGAGGACCGGGCCGCCGTCGCGGCCTCCGTCGAGCGGCTGCTCGCGCTCGACTTCGATCGCCTCGTGCCGGCGCACGGCGACGTGATCGCGAGCGGAGCCGCCCCCGCGCTGCGTCAGGCGTTGTCGCAGCCGCTCTCGTGGCGTCGCTGATGCGCCTCCGTCCCCTTACCGGCCGAAGACCAGGGTGTCGAGCCCGGTGCCTGCGGTGGCGAGCCCGGTGCCTGCGATGGCGAGCCCGAGGACCACGTACGCGGCCCGCGCGCCATCGCGGCCGAGCAGGCTGACGAACAACCTGGCGCGGCTGGACTCCATGAACCAGTCCCAGTCCATCACGGCGCCCGTGATGCTGAACCCGCCCGCGAACACGAGCAGCGCGGAGACGATCAGGTCCTTGTCCATCAGAGTGTCTTCTTCTGCGCGGTCATCTTCTCCACCGCTTCGGCGGCGCGCTTCACGTCGGGGTGGCCTTCGGTACCCATCGCCGCCTTGCGGAGCGTGGAGAGGGCTTCGTCCTTGCGTCCGGCCACGCGCAGGAGCGTGCCCAGGTTGTACAGCGCCGAGGCGTCGTCTGGGCGCCGGTCGAGCGCCGCGCGGTACTTCGCTTCGGCCGCTTCCAGCTCGCCCGCGAGGTACAGCTCGAGGCCCTCCTGAACGAGCTCGTCGGCCTCGTGCACGAACTCCACGTCGAGCACCGCGCGGGCGCCGAGGTTGACGAGCAGGGCGGCGATCGGCGTCAGGAGCCAGAACGCGACTCCCTCCCCGGCCAGGAACACGGCCAGAGGGATGTCGGGGCCGAGCGCCCGTCCGCGGTACGACAGGCGCACCTTGGTGTACCGGCCGGCGACGAACGACTCCGACACCCGCGCCCGCAGGCGTTCGAGCGTGTCCTGGATCCGCTCGGGGTCGATCTCGAACTGGAAGCCCGCGAACGGCCCCTTGCGGCCCTCGTCCTGCTCTTCGCTCACGGCGGCGCCCCACGGTGGTGTCGGGTTCGGAATAGGTCGTACACCCGCTAACGCTACGCGCCGCCCGAGGCCGCTGTTGCTCACCGTCTCCACCTTCGCCAAACCCGCGGGTGTCCCCGTGTTCCCGCCCCACGACGATCCGGGCGGGGACTGCGTCCTGCGCAGGCTCCTGGCCGAACACCCGCACCAGGCCGACCTCCCGTGGCCCGACGGGTTCGCCGGCGGGCTGTTGCACCGGCTCGACACCTCCACGTCGGGGGCGGTGGCCTTCGCGCGGGACCTCGAAGAGCTCGCGTTCGTGCGCGGCCTGTTCGCGAACCACCAGCTGCTGAAGTCGTACGTGTTCCGCGCAGCGCGGGCCCCGGACTGGGTGGTCGAGCGCTGTGATCGGCCGCTGGCGCACCACCCGCGCAAACGCGACCGCATGGTGGTGCAGCGGAGCCCCTCCACGGACCACCGGGGGCGGTGGTACCCCGCGGTCACCTGGTTCCGGCGCGGCGCCGGAGACCTCGTGCACGCCGCCATGTCCACGGGCGTGATGCACCAGATCCGTGCCCACGCCTCGTTCGTCGGGGCGCCGCTCGCGGGAGACGCACAGTACGGCGGGGGACCGACACCGGATGGGGCCCCGCCGGGCCTGCACTTCTACCTGCACCACCTGGGGTTCGCCGCCGAGCTGCCCGACGGGACCGACCTCGTGAGCGCCCCGGTGCAACCGCCGGCGTGGACGGAGGGCGGGTGAGGATCGTCTCGTGGAACGTCAACGGGCTCCGGGCAGCGTGGGGGAAGCGCTTCCGGGAGCACCTGGCCGCGCTGGCTCCCGACGTGGTGTTGCTGCAGGAGGTCCGGGCCACGCCGGCGCAGCTCCCGTCGGCGCCTCCGGAGGGTTGGACCGCCGAATGGCACCCGTCCGAGCGGCCCGGGTGGTCGGGGGTGGCGGCGTGGTCGCGCCTGCCGGTACAACGGGTGGGAACGGGGTGCGGCGCGCCCGATCCGGACGGCCGGGTGTTGTCGGTTCGGATCGCGGGCCTCGAGCTGGTCTCCGTGTACGCACCCTCCGGGAGCGCGGGCCCGGAGTCGCAGGCCCGCAAGGACGCGTTCATGGCGGTGTTCGAGCCGTGGGCGACCGCCCTGGCGCGGCGGGACACGCCCGTGCTCCTGGCCGGCGACTTCAACGTGGTCCCCACCGACGACGACGTCCACGACCCGCGCGGGAACCGAGGCCGGAGCGGCCTGCTCCCCCACGAACGCGCCTGGTTCTCGAACCTGTTGGCGGCGGGCTTCGTGGACCTCGTGCGGCGGGCGCACGGCCCGGGGAAGGGTCCGTGGACCTGGTGGTCGAACCTGGGGCGCGCGCGGGCCGAGGACCGCGGGTGGCGCATCGACCACCTGCTGGCGAACGCAGCCTTCGCCGAGCGGGTGACCCAGGTGACCGTGCACCGGGAGGGGGGCCTCGACACCTCCGACCACGCGCCGGTGAGCGTGGACCTCACCCCCGAACGCGGGTAGGGAAGGGGCGGAGGTTTGGGTGCGGCTCGAGATTCAGGGGCGGCCGACCGATCGCGAGGTGGCGTGGCGCCGCCTCGGCGACACCGACTTCCTCAACCGCGCCGCGAAGGCGGGCCGCGTGGAGATGAAGCTCGCAGCGGTGCCGGGCTCGGCCTCGCGGCTCACCGGGGAGCTCTCGGGCCCGCTCGGCATCAAGCTGCCCTTCGTGGAGACGCGGAACGGGTGGGTCCGGCACCGCTGGTTCCGCCAGGAGCGGGAGTTCCAGCGCGGACCGATCGCCCGCAGCGCGTTCCTGCTGGTGCTCGAGCCCGACGGCGACCTCGTCCGGCCCACGCTCACGCTCGAGGTGGAGCCGAGCTCGCGCCTGTTGTCGCCCCTGATGAGCACGCTCGTGGACGGCTACCGCACCGGCTGGCAGAAGGTGGTCGACGCGTTGCCGGCCCCTGGGGTCCGCCCGCCGCCCGCTCTGGTCCGTCCGCTCGGAGGCAACACCGAGGCTGCGTTGGCGCGGTGGGCCAGGACGACCCCGAAGCCCGTGGTGGACGCAGTGCGCGACCTCCTCCTGCACGAGCGGGACCATGCGCTGCGACAGCTCCGCGCCTTCGCGGTGGCCGACCGGTTCGGGCTCGACCGCATGGACACCCTCGTGGGCATGCTCCGCGGTGTACCGGCCGGGGTGCTCGAGATGTACTGGTCGGTGCGGTGCCCGCGGTGCAGCGGTGAGGTCGCGGCTGCATCGTCCCTGTCCGACATCGCGGATCACGCGGCCTGCACCTCGTGCAACGTCGAGTTCTCGACCGACCTGGCGGAGTCGGTCGAGGTCGTGTTCGCTCCGCACCCGTCCGTTGCGCCGCGGGTCGCCGAGAAGTTCTGCACCATGTTCCCGAGCGGCGCGCCGGAGCTGTTCGCCACGCTCCCGCTGCAGGCCGGCCAGGACGCGTCGGAGTCGCTGGAGGTGCCTGCGGGCGCGGTGTTCCGGGTGGGGCCGGGCGGAGACGCGCCGGACGCCACGCTCGAGGTCGTCCCGGACGGCCAGCGCGAGGTGGTGTTCACGGTCGGGGCCGGCGCTGCGGCGCCGCGGTTCCAGGTAGCGCCGGGTGCGCTCCAGGTGCGGGTCCACAACGCGACCTCGTCGGACCAGCGGGTCCTGGTGGCGCGCGGGCGGGACACCACCCAGGTGGTGTCGGCGTCTCTGGTGGCGTCGCTGCCGGAGTTCCGGCGGGAGCTGGGGACGGAGGTGCTGGCGCGCAACGTCCGCATCGGCACGCGGGCGGTGTGCCTGTTGTTCACGGATCTGTCGGGCTCGACGGCGATGTACGAGGAGCTCGGCGATGCCAAGGCCTTCGCGCTGGTCCGCGACCACTTCGACGTGCTCCTCGCGGTGCTCGAGGCGCACCACGGCACCCTCGTGAAGACCATCGGCGACGCCGTGATGGCGAGCTTCGACACGATGGAGCACGCAGTCCGGGCCGCGCTCGAGATGCGCGAGGCGTTCGACCGGTTCGTCGCGGGCCGGGAGGGCCTGCACACGCTGCCGCGCCTGAACGTGGGTGTGCACTACGGCGCAGCGCTCGCGGTCCACACGGACGCTGCGGGGCTCGACTGGTTCGGCCGGACGGTGAACCTGGCGGCGCGGGCCCAGTCGGCGGCGCGCGACGGTGCGCTCGTGCTCACCGAGGTCGTCGCCGCCGATCCCCTGGTGGCGGCGCTCGTTGCCCCGCTCGAGGCCCATGCGGACTGGATCGAGGTGGACCTCAAGGGCATCGGGATGACGAGGCTCCGGCGGATCCGGCGGGATACCTCGGTCCGGGGGCCCGGTGGCTGAGTGGTCCGAGGTTCGGGACGTGGTCCGCAAGCGCTTCCAGCTCGACCTGGACGCGGCGGAGGAGTTCGCGCTGACCCTGCCGCAGGGCAAAGGGGACCGCGCGCAGCGGGTGATGGTCCGCCGGTTCCAGAAGTGGGGCCGCTGGCTGGTGGAGATCCGGTCGGCGTTCGGGGAGCTCACGGCCGCGCGGGACGCAGAGTCGATGCTGCGCGACGTGCTCGCGTTGCCGATCGGCGGGATCGCGCTGCACGGCCGGTTCCTGGTGGTGGTCCACCGGGAGCTCCTGGACGACCTCCCGATCGAGGGGCTCCTGTTCCTGATCGCGCAGGTGGCGCAGCTCGCGGACCAGTTCGAGTCGCAGAGCGGCGACGACCGGTTCTGACGCCGCTGTCGATCCGTCCGCGCACATCGCGCTTGACCCTCCCGCTGCGTGAGGCTGCACGTTGTGCGTGGAGGTGATCGGTGGCCAGGACCGTGAGCGAGGTGGCGGCGTTGACCGGGATCACCGTGCGCACGCTCCACCACTACGACGACATCGGGCTGCTGCGCCCCGCCGATCGGTCGGACGCGGGGTACCGCCTGTACGAGGACCAGGACCTCGCGCGGCTGCACGAGATCCTCGTGTGGCGGTCGTTCGGGTTCCCGCTCGACGAGGTCCGCGCGCTGCTCGACGACCCCGCCCACGACCCGCTGGAGTCGTTGCTCGCGCACCGCGAACGGCTCGCGCGACAGCTCGGGGACCTCGAGGCCCAGGTCGGCGCCCTCGACCGCGCGATCGCCCGGGTGCGCGCGAGGGAGCCGCTCGGCGACGGCGACCTGAAGGCGCTGTTCGGCGGGTTCGATCCGTCGTCGTACGAAGCGGAGGTCGAGGCGCGGTGGGGCGACACCGAAGCGTTCCGGGAGTCGAAGCGGCGCACTGCGCGGTACGGACGCGCCGAGTGGGAGGCGATCCGGGCAGAAGCGGACGCCCTGAACCAACGTCTCGCCGCGCTGCTGCGCGCCGGCGCCGACCCGGCGTCTCCCGAGGCCAGGGAGGCTGCCGAGGCGCACCGCGCGCACACGGACCGCTGGTTCTACCCCGTGAGCCCCGAGATCCACCTGGGCCTGGCCGAGCTGTACGTGGCTGATCCTCGGTTCGCGGCCACCTACGACGCGCTCGAGCCGGGCCTCGCGGTGTGGCTCCGCGCCGCCATCCTCGCGCTCCACGCCCCGAAGCCGCGTCGGCTGTGACGTGCTTCCGGGGGGTGCCGCTGGGCTGCCCGTCCGGGTTACGGCGCCGCGCGGAGGGTTCATGCCGGGGTTGTCGAAGCGCGTGGCCGGGTTGCAGGAGAGCGCGATCCGCAAGCTCGATTTCGTCGTGCGCAAGCAGGTCGGGGTGTCGTTCCACCGCCTGAACATCGGCCAGCCGGACGTCCCCACGCCCGCGCCCGTGCTCGACGCGATCGCCACGTTCCGGCCGAAGGTGCTGGCCTACGGCCCCGCCGGTGGGCTCCCCGAGTGCCGCGAGGCCGCAGCGAACTACCACTCCCGCTGGAGCCCCGGCCTCGACGGCATGCACGTCTCCGTGACCGCGGGGGGCTCCGAGGCCCTGTTGTTCGCGTTCACCGCGATCTGCGACCCCGGCGACGACGTGATCGTCCCCGAGCCGTACTACACGAACTACAACGGCTTCGCGACCGTGGCCGGCGCCACCGTCCGGCCCATCCGCACCTCCATCGTCGACGGCTTCCGGCTCCCACCCGACGACGTCCTGGACGCCGCCGTCGGGCCGCGCACGAAGGCCGTCGTGTTCGCGAACCCCGGCAACCCCACGGGCGCCGTGTACGGCCGCGAAGACATCGCCCGGCTCCTCGCCTGGGCCGCCCGTCGGGACCTGTTCGTGGTCGCCGACGAGGTGTACCGCCGGATCTGGTTCGAGGCCGAGCCCACCTCCGCCCTCGAGTTCCCCGAGCACCGCGACCGCGTCATCGTCATCGACAGCCTGTCGAAGACGTACTCCTCGTGTGGGCTGCGGCTCGGGTTCCTGATCTCGCGCAACGCCGACCTCATGGAGAAGATCGAGCGCGTGGCGCAGGCCCGGCTCGGGGTCCAGCCCCTCGCGCAGCACGTCGGGATGCGTGCCCTGTCGCTGCCCGAGTCGTACTACGAGGAGGTCCGCACCGTGTACCTCGAGCGCGTGGGCGCGATGATGGACGCGCTCGCCACGCTCCCGGGCGTCGAGGCGCCGCGGCCGAAGGGCGCGTTCTACAGCATGGTGAAGCTCCCGATCGACGACTCCGAGGCGTTCGCCCGGTTCCTGGTCGAGGACTTCCGGTCCGAGGGCGAGTCCGTGGTGGTCGCCCCCGGGCCCGGCTTCTACGCAGATCCATCGTCGGGCCGGAACCAGATCCGCCTGGCCGCCGTGTGCGAGGTCCCGAAGCTCCAGCGCGCCGTCGAGCTCCTGGGCCGCGGGGTCGAGGCGTTCCGCGCCCGTCGCTGACACGTCACGTCGGTCGGTAGCGCAACACGACCGTGCTGAGGGGCCCCGGGACGTAGTCCACGAAGTCGACGGCGTTCGCCACGGGGTCGTAGGTCCAGTCCACGGCCTCGGTGAACCCGAGCACCGCGCCGTCGGCCTCGACCTCCACCTCGAGGGTGCCGCTCCGGGGCAGCTGCGTGAGGGGGAACCGCTGCGTCAGGGCCGCCGCGTGGAGGGCGACCTCGCCGACGCCATCGAGGTCGACGGACACCCCGCCGGTCGTCGCTGCCGTCGTTGCACACGCGCTCGTCGCGGGCGCGGTCACGACACAGGACATCGAACGGAGCGCCGTCTCCGGCCGCAGCACAGAGAACCAGGCGTCGAAGCCCTCCCCGGGCAGGTGCTCCGGGAGGGTGTCGTCTGCGCCCGTCCCGACCACGACGACGCGCAACGCCGAATCGGGGCGGAGGAAGCCTTCGTTGTCCGCAGCCCGGACCTCCAGGGCCTCCCACACCGCACCGGTCGGCTGCGAACGCGTCCCCGGCGGGCCGGGCAACGTGGCGAGCGCTCCCAGGAGCTCGCTCGGGTTGGGTCGGTCGGCGTCGACCCACCGGGCGCCTTCGATCTCGGAGAGCAGGCCCGCGTCCGGCCCGTCGAGGTCCGCGGAGACCACCGCGACGTGCCAGTCGAGCCCGCTGCCCACGAACGCTTCGAGCAGGACCGGGAACTGCTCCACGAACTGCGCGACCGCTGGGGCAGCCGGTTCGGTGGGGTCGACCACCACGAGCACGTCGACCACGCCCGACGCAGCCACGAGGATGCGATCCTCCTGGAGCGCGGGCGGTTGCGGGCCTGTACCGGCCGTCGACGGGGTGGTGGACGTCGGGGCGCCCGAAACACACCCGACGAGGAGGAGACCCACGGCGGAGGGGTGCATTCGTCACTCCTCACGCGCATTCCCCGCCGGGCCGCCGGGCTTCACCAGACGGCGTCCACGCTCCACCGCCGGACGCCCGTGGGCGAGTCGACCTCCACCTCGTCGTCGGCGCCGAGCCCCGCCAGCGCGGTCCCGAGCGGCGACGACACGGAGATGAGCGTCACCTTCTCGCGGTCGACGGCGAGCTCGAGGCCCCCGCGCGGCGCGAACAACACCCACTGCCCACCAGCGGGGCCGTCCAACCGAGCCAGCGCGCCTGCCTCGATCCTCGACGTGGGGCGCGCGGTCGCCACCTCCGCCCACCCCGACAGCGCGCGGGCCGCAGCCAGGCGCTCTCCCTGACCTGCTGCGAGGTAGGACGCCTCCAGGGCGCGGGTGTCGTACTGGTTCTCCGGCCGGCTCTCCGCGCTGGTCGCCTCGTCGCGGGCCATCGCCGCGCCGCGGCCCACGGCCTCGAGCTCGTCGCGCAGGGTCGCGCGCAGCGCCTCGAACACGCGGTCCTTCTGCAGGCGCGGGGGCGTCACGGGGCGAACTTGAGGCCGGTCACCGTCAGGGTCACGCCCTGCTTCCAGTCGGCGGGCGCCGAGTCGTCCCCCTCCGTCCACAGCCAGGTCCGCGTCTCGCCCGGCTTCATGGGCGTCTGCTGCAGCTCGCTGGCCGGCATGCTCCAGTGCTTGGAGGTGAGCGGGTAGTCCTTGGCGCCCACCACGTGGCCGTCCTCCGCCAGGTATTCGAGGGTGAGGGCTACGTACTCGAGGGTCTTGTCTCCCTCGTTCTTCACCTCGACCGACACCCCCCAGCCGTTCAGCGGGCCCTTCGGGTCTTCGGCCATGTTCACGCGGTCCACCTTGGGCGTCCCGAGCGTGAGCTTGCCGTACTCGAGGTTGGTGGCGCGGCCGTCGGCCCGGGCCCGCAGCCACTTGTCGGCCTTGGGGAACTCGGTGAGGAACAGGCGGTAGCCTTCGGCGGTGTTGGTCTTCGCGGCCTCGCTGTACGCGCTGATCGCGAGCTCGCGCTCGGCGGTGCCGCGGCTGCCCCCCTCCGGGAACCGGTCGAGGTACGCCTGCCAGGCGGCGCGCGTGCCCTCCTGTTGGCCCCGGGCCAGGTACAGCTCCTCGAGGCGCTTGTTGCACGCAAACTGGTAGATCGTGTCGGGATCTGCGGCCAGGAAGGCCTCGTAGGCCTCGATGGTGTCGGTCTTCTGGACCTCCTCGTAGGAGGGGCCGAAGGCACAGGCGAGCAGGAAGGCGGCGATCATGGTGGCGTTTCCCCCGGGGCTCGCCGCATATCTTCCCCCTGGCGGGTCAGTCGAGGAACGGGAAGGTGATCTCGTGGACCTCTTCGGCTTCCATGTCGACCAGCAGCACGCCGTCGACGTCGAACACCAGCGCATACTCGAGGAGCTGGCGCCGCGTCTGGGGGCGGGTGGCGCGCGCAGCCCCGCCGGTCTTGACCTCGGCGACCCAGTTGCTGCCGTCGTCCGCGGCCACGAGGAGGTCGGCGCGACAGGTGGCCTCGACCTCCTCGCCGTCGACCGAGAGCGCGAACCGCCGCGTCTCCTGGCGTCCGGTCACCCGGTAGCCGCGACGGGCCAGGAGCGCCTCGGCGCCGGACTCGCCCGCCCGCGCCACCGTCGCGCGCCGCCGGTTCTCGCGGCCCACCCGACCGGCGGCCCGCCACCACGCCAGCGCCAGGAGCAGGCAGCCGAGCGCCAGCAGCGCCACGAGCGCCCAGGGAAGCCCGGAGGAGGTCACGCGCCGGCCAGCGCTTCGAGGCGCGCGGCGAGCCCGTTGGCCGCTGCCGTGTCACCGGCCGAGACCAGGTGTTCGCGGGCCAGCGACACCCAGGCCTTCTCCCGCCGGGGGTGCTTCGCCGCGCGGCAGAGGTCGGCGCCGAGCAGGCACAACGCCACGAACCCGCGCTGGTGGACCGGAACCTGGGCGTGGACGACCTGGAGCGTCGCCACCTCCCGGTCGTGGAGGCCCCAATTCCCACGCCCGGCGGCCGCCAGGGCCAGGATCCCACGGACCCCTGCAGCCACCTCGGGGATCCGGCCTGCGACGTGCAGGGCGGGCTCGACGGCGGCGCGCGCGGCCTGCCAGCGCTGCTCCCTGCACTCGGTGAAGGCCCACCGACACCGCGCGAGGGCGGCCCTCCGCTCGTCCGCCTGGTCGTCGAGGAGCTCGACGGCGTGCATCCAGGCGTCCCGCGCCCCCGCCCAGTCCCCGCCCAGCTCCGCCACCCCGGCGAGGATGGACCACGCCTTGGCTGCGCTCGCGTGGTCGCGGCGCCGATCGGCCAGGGCCACGACCTCGCTCGCCCGGGCTGCGGCGTCCGCAGGGGCGCGTGCGTCCACGAGGTGCTCCGCGAGGGCCAGGAGCGCCGGTGTGCGCTCGGCGTCTCCCACTGCGCGCTGTGCCAGCTCCCGGATCCGCTCCCCGCGGACGGCGCTCTCCCGCACGTCTCCGCGCTCGACCGCCAGGCGACGAAGCCAGTGCCACGTCCGGACCGACTCCACGACCGGACCGGTGGGCCCCAGCAGCGCGACCGCCCGCAACCAGTTCGCCTCGGCGGCGACAGGGTTCCCTTCCGCGAGGTCCACCGCGCCGAGCACCATCTGCGCCCGGGCGTCGAGGTCCGTGTGGGGCGCGGCCGCCGCGAGCTGGTGCGCCCGGGCCGCTGCCTTTCGCGCCTGCGCGAGCTGGCCGGTGCGCTCCAGGAGCTCGGCGCGACGCGTCCAGACCTCCACCCGGCGGCGATCGTCGGGCGCCAGGCGCAGCACCCGCAGGAGCGACTCGGCCTGCTGCAGCGTGACCAGCGCCGCAGCGGGCCCGAGGCTGCGCCGCTGCCAGGACTCCGCCCGCAGCAGCAGTGGCAAGGCGTGTTCGTAGTCCGCTGCCTCGAGGTGGAACCGCGCGCACCGGGCAGCGGTGGCGTCCGTCGTGCGGTGCTCGAGGGTGGCCCCGTACGCTCCGGCGTGGGCCCGGTACCGACCGGCGTCCCGGGCGCGCTGGACGAGGGCGCGCTGGAAGTCGCGGTGGGTGAACACGAAGCCCGTCTCGGTCGGCCGCGCGAGGCCCGACTCGAACAGCGCCTCGACGACCGCGTTCCGCATCCTGGCGCGCTTCGGCTGGAACATCGCCCGGTTCTGGGCCGCGTACTGACCGTCCGGGTCGTCGCACGCGGCCTGCCACTCGAACACGTCCACCGCGACGCCCGCGACCGCGGCCCGCTCCAGCAGGGCCATCGCCGGACCCTCGATCCCGCTCACCACGCTGCGGATCCTGCGGTCCCAGACCTCGGAGAGCGCGTCGGACTCGGGTCGTTCCGTGGGCCGGCGCCGGTACCCCGCGGGGCCCGGCACGAGCTGGTCGCGGGCCACCCAGTCGGAGATGCACTGCACGGCGTACAGCGGGTTGCCGCCCGTCTGGTCGGCGACGCGGCGCTCGAGGTCCGGGTCGAGCGCTGCCACCGCGCGGACGAAGCCGCGGCGCGCGCCGCCCTCGAAGGGTCCGAGCGACACCGCGGCCGTGGCCTCGTGCGTGTCCAGCGCCGCGAGGTGCCGCAGGAGCTCGGGGTCGTCGGCGCCTTCGCTCACCGACGCGAGCACCAGCACGGGCGATCGCTGCCGGTCGCGGGTGGCCAGGAGTTGGCGCGCGAGCTTGAGCAGGTCCGGCGTGTCGTCCACGTCGTCGCAGCACAACACCAGCGGCCGATCGAGCGCCACGAGCTCGAGGGTGCGGCGGAGGAGGGTGGCGCGCTGTACCTCCGGCAGGTCGAGCTCGGTCGGGTCGAGCAACAACCCGAGCGCGTCCGCGACGCGCACCTCGCCGAGCTCCAGCCCCTTGAGCAGGTCGCCGAAGCGGCGCTCCTGGTCGGCGGGGTCGAGCGGATGGGCGTGCAGGAAGCGCACGAGCGGCTCGGCGAGCCGGTCGAGCGCAGAGCCTCCGCCCGTCCGGACGGCAGAGAGCACGTTGGCGCCGCCGAGCTCGTGGGCGCGTTCCGCGATGCGCTCGAGGAACCGGGTCTTGCCGACGCCCGCGGCGCCGCGGACCACCACCACGCGCGCCTTGCCTTCGGTGTGGACCTTCGCGAGCTCCCGCCACGCCCGCTCGAGCTCCGGCTCCCGACCGACGAAGGGCACGGGCCGAAGCCCGAAGAGCCCCAGCCCCGCGCCCAGCAGGCGCACGGGAGGTTTGCGCAGGTCGGGGGTGAACCGCTCGGGGAGGGGCGGCCGGAGGTCCGGCGTGAGACCCCCTTCCGGGCCCCGACCCCCGATCACGACCCGCAGCGTGCCGGTGTCTGCTTCGAGCGGGGCGAAGGCCGCGTCGCCTCCGGGAAGGTCGGGGAGGTGGGCCAGCGCCAACGCGGCGTCCGCGGCGCGCTGGTACCGGGCGTGGGGCTCCTTCTGCAGCAGGGTCCGCAGCACCGTCTCGAAGCCCTCGGGGACCGGGAACGACGGCGAGAACGGCGGCGGCGACTTCCGCAGCTGGGCGTACATGAGCGAGGGCCCCTGCAGGCCGTGCCAGGCGAGCCGGCCGGTCGCCAGCCGCCAGGCGAGGTGGCCGAGGGCGTACAGGTCGGTGTGTGGGCCGAACGCGTCCCGGTCGTTGCGGAGCTGCTCGGGAGCCATGTACTGCGGCGTGCCGACCGGCTTCTCCTCGAGCTCGAACGAGTCGTCGAGGGGGCGCGCGATGCCGAAGTCCGACAGCTTGATGCCCGGCCGCAGGTCGTCGGGACCACACAGCAACACGTTGTCGGGCTTGAGGTCGCGGTGGAGCACGCCGCGCGCGTGGGCATGGGCCAGCGCATCGAGCAGGGTGAGGAGGATGGCGCGGAGCGTCGGCCACGCAAGGGGCGGCATCCCCGCGGAGTCCGTCGGGCCGGTGGGCTCCCCTGGTCCACCTGCGCCACGCCCGGTGACGGGTCCGCTCCCCGTGGCGCGGTCGCGCGCGCCGATGGGGCGACCGACGGAACGCAGGGTGCCGCGGGAGGCGAACTCCATCACGAGGTACGGCGCCCCCTCCCGCAGGCGTCCCTGGCTGGCGGCTGCGGCGTCGCCTGGGACCTCGCCGTGGTCGAAGATGAGTACGATGCCCGGGTGGTCGAGCGCGGAGACCGCGCGGATCTCGTGGTGGAAGGACCGGTGCCCATCGGGGACGTCCGGCGTCTCCTGCAGCACCTTGACCGCGACCGGGATCTGCTGGTCGCGGTGGACGCCTTTCCACACCACCGCCATGCCGCCCTTGCCGACGGGCTCGAGGAGATCGAACGGGCCGAGGGCGATGGGCATGCAGCGTCGAGGCTACACCCGTTCCCCACCCGTGGCGCGGGCGGGGCGGGTCCGGCGCGTTAGCCGGGCCACCATCGGAGGAGAGGACATGGGCACGATCCGCCAGTTCATGGAGCGCCACTACCTGCACTTCAACGCGCGCGAGACGGTCGCGGCCGCCCGGGCGTGGGAGGCCCACCTCGACGCCGGCGGGAAGATGATGGTCACGCTGGCGGGCGCGATGTCCACGGCGCGCATCGGGCGCATCCTCGGGCGCATGATCCGCGAGGGCAAGGTGCACGCCATCACCTGCACGGGCGCGAACCTCGAGGAGGACGTGTTCAACCTCCTCGCCGCGAACGACTACCGCATCATCCCGGACTACCGCGGGCTGCGCGCCGAAGACGAGAAGGAGCTCTACGAGCAGGGCTACAACCGCGTCACCGACACGTGTATTCCCGAGACCATCATGCGCCACCTCGAGCAGCGGCTCCTGACGCAGTGGAAGAACTCGTGCGCGGCCAACGTCACGAAGCTCCCCTCCGAGCACCTGTTCGACATCCTCGCCGACCCCACGCTCGCGCAGCACTACCAGATCGATCCGGGTGACTCCTGGATGCTGGCCGCCAAGGAGATGGGCATCCCCGTCTACACGCCGGGCTGGGAGGACTCGACGACCGGCAACATGTTCGCGGCCGCGGTGTTCCGCCGCGACGTGCCCCGCCACGACTGCGTCTCCACCGGCACCGAGCAGATGGAGCGGCTGATGCGGTGGTACCTCGAGAACAACGGCCGCGCGCAGGGCAAGCCCTCGATCGGGTTCTTCCAGATCGGCGGCGGCATCGCCGGCGACTTCCCGATCTGCGCGGTCCCGGCGCTCATCCAGGACCTGGGCCTCGAAGACACGCCGTTCTGGGGCTACTTCGCGCAGATCTCGGACGCCGTGACGAGCTACGGCGGCTACTCGGGCGCGGTCCCGAACGAAAAGATCACCTGGGGCAAGCTCGACGTGGACACGCCGAAGTTCATGATCCAGTCCGACGCGACGATCGTGGCGCCGCTGATCTTCTCGTGGGTCCTGGGCGACTGAACCAACCGGTCAGGACGGGCCGGTGGGCAGGGTGAACGAGAACGTCGTCCCCACGCCCACCTCCGACGCCACCCGCAGCTCGGTGCCCATCATCGCCAACAGCTGTCGGCTGATCGCGAGCCCCATCCCCGTCCGCCCCGACCGTCGGTTCGTCGTGGGATCGAGCTGCTCGAACGGCTGGAACACCGCCGCCAGCTTGTCGCTCGGGATGCCCTGGCCCGTGTCGGTCACCATGAACTGCACGCCCTCCGGCGTCCCCGTCGCGGTGACCGTGATGGTGCCGTGGTCCGTGAAGCGCGCAGCGTTCGCCACCAGGTGGAGCAGGACCTGCCGCAGGCGCGCCTCGTCGGCCACGACGTGGTGCGGCACGGCCCGCGAGGTCACCTCCAGCAGGTTCTCCTGGCGCGATGCCACCGGCCGCGCGGTGTCGGCGATCCGACCGAGGAGCGGCTCCACCGACACGGGCTCCACGACGAGCTCGAGCCTGCCGGCCTCGATCCGGGCGAGCTCCACCACGTCGCCGATCACGCAGTTGAGGTGCCCGGCGGCCGTGCGGACGTGCCCGAGGTCGCGCACCAGCTCGTCGGACGACACCTCCGGCGTGTCGAGCAGCAGCTCGACGTACCCGGTGATCGCGGTGAGCGGCGTACGCAGCTCGTGGGAGAGGCTGGCCAGGAACCGCCCGCGGGCCAGCGTGGCGTCCTTCGCGTCCGAGCGCAGCGCCTCGAGCTCGACGGCGAGGGACTCCGCTCGCGCCTGGGCGACGAGGGACTCGCGCGCCTGGACCCTCGCGCCGGCCAGCGTGGTCCGCGCGCCCCAGACCAAGGCGGCCACCGCCAGGCCCGTCCCCACCCACCAGAGCGCGATCACCACCCCCGTCGCGCCGGACACGGCCAACGTTGCTCCACCACCGAGGCAGGCGCCGAGCGCGACCGCGCCCGGGAGCGCCGCCCACTGCCGCGAAACACCGCGCAGCGGGAGCCGGAGGTCGCGGCGGTTCGGGAGGGAGAGGGGGGAACCCATGGGTCCCTCCTCGGACCGCCGTTGACGAAAATCGAGGCCGCGCCACCAGTGAGGTGGAACCGAACGCGTTGCCCGGTGTAAGAGCGTGGGGCGCCGCGCGTTCGGTGAGGGGGACGGGATTGGTGTGGTGGCTGGCGATCGCCCGGGCGAGCGAGGTGACGGTCTCGATCGACCGCTACCGCGACCTCGCAGAGCCGCCTGCGCTCGAGCCTGCGCCTGCCCCGTTCGTGGAGCGCAGGGACGTGACCGTGCGGGCCGAGGGCGACGAGCTCGTGGTCACGGCCCGGTTCCGCGTGTCGGTGCCGGAGCCCGGACCGGTGGCGTTCGTCATGGCGGGTCCCGAGCTCCGCGTGTCGCGCTTCACGGTGGACGGCCGGGTGACCGCGCTCGGTGGCGGCGCGGGGGGCCCGGTGTTCGCGGCCGCCCTCCAGCGACCGGTGGAGCTCGTGCTGGTCGGCACGGTCGATCGCGGAGACCGCGCGGTGGTGTCGCTCCTCGGGGCGGGCGCCGGCGAGGTCTCCCTGCCGTCCGAGCTCGCGCTGGTCGACGGGTTGGCCCTGGGTGCAGGCGTGTGGGTGCCCGCCGCGCCCGATCGCACGCTCGACACCCTCGTCCTCGAGGTCCGTCCGCCCCCGGCGTCCGACCGCGGGGAGCTCGTGCTCGGGCGCGTCGGCTACGGCATCACCGCGCTGGACGGAGAGCTCCGGCGCGCCGCGAGGCTCCAGTGGCGCGTGGTGTCGGGGACGCTCACCCGGGTCGCGTTCCGGGTGCCCGGCGCAGGGCCCGATCTGGTGGTGGAGGGCCCCCAGGTGGGGGAGGTGACGCGGGTCGGGGATCGGGTCGAGGTCACGCTCGCCGGGGAGGAGTCCACCCTCGTCGACCTCACCGTGCACACCAGCAGCGCGCTCGGGACCGGCGAGGTCACCACGATCGACCTCGGCCTGCCCGTGCAGGAGGGGGTGTTCCGCGCCGAAGCCACCGTGGTGCTCGCGCGCGACGGCGAGCTCGACCTCGTGCCCCGCCTGACGGGCATGGCCGCGCGGTCGGTGCTCCAGCTCCCGGCCGTGACCACCGGCCTGCTCGACGGCAGCCCCACGGCCGCCTTCCAGGGCTTCTCGGGGGCCGGCCAGCTCGACGTCCTGCGGTTCACGCCGGCCGAAGGGCCCGCCACGCTCTGCGACGTCGCTACCTACACGTACGCGATGACCGACGACGGGCGCGGGCTGCTGCGGGCCCACTGGACCGTCCGGAACGACCGCGGCCACCTGCTGCACGTCACCCCCCCCGCCGGCTATGCGCCCATCGCGGCCCAGGTGTCGGGCCGACCCGTGACCGTCTCGCGCGAAGGCGACACCTGGCTCGTGCCGCTCGACAAGTCGGTGGAGAGCGTCCAGGGCCTGTTGAGCTTCCCGGTCGAGGTGGCGTTCCTGGGGGAGGAGCCCGCCGTGGCGTCCCGGAGGCTGCGCCGGTCGGTGACCCTCCCGTCGATCGACGCCGAGACCGCAGTCGTGCGCGCCACCGTGCACCTGCCGCCGGGCTTCGCCGACCGGACGCGACCCGGGGAGGGTGACCGCGTCGACGGCTTCACGGAGGGCGAGGGCATCACCTACGGCTTCGCGGTGGGAGACGCGCGCGCAGCGCAGGCGGAGGCGCTGTTCCAGGAGGCGCTGGCGTCGTGGAACGAGAACGAGTTCGAGGACGCGCAGGCCCGCCTCGACGCGATCAAGGCGCTCGGCGGCGAGAACGACAACACCGTGGCCCTCGAGGGCAACCTGCGGGTGGTCAGCGGCAAGAAGGGGGAGGCCGCCGGCGTGGAGTCCGCGATCGACCGCCGCATCAAGGACCAGGCCCGCGCCAGGGCGATCGACGACTTCGAAGCCCAGCGCGAGCTGCTCGAAGCCGCGGAGCAGGCCACCAACGAGGGCCGCTACGACGAGGCGGAGCGCGCGTACAGCTCGGCGTCGGCCGTCACCGAGAAGCTCGCGAAGCTCTCGAACGTGGAGGACGTGGCGCAGAGCGCGCAGCTCGTCGACAACGCAGTGAAGAACCAGATGAACGTCGAGACCTCGAACCGCAAGACCGCCTACCGGTCGCAGGCGATGGCCGGGGACGACGACGGCCGGGACGCTTCGACCACGCGCCAGGTGGCGGAGGAGGCCGCACGCAACGCCCGGGCGGCGGAGGAGAGCGTGGCGGAGGTCGACGGTGAACCCGAGCCCGAGTTCGCGAACGGGTTCCCCTCCGTGGACCTCGAGGACGAGGACGTGTCGGGCGAGCTCCCGATGCCGCAGCCGATCACCCTCGCGCCCCGCCCGTCTCCCGCTCCGCCCCCGAGCCACGCGGCGGGGCCGCAGCGACCGTCCGACCCGAAGCCGATGGCGACGGCGGGCGGGGGGCGGGTCTCCGGGGCGGTCGAGCGTCCTCCGCTCGTGATCGTCCAGGAATCCCGCATCATCGTCCCCGACCCCGACCGTCCCGCGGTCGTCGCGACGAGCGCCTCCGTCATCGTCCCCACTCACGGCGTGGCCGTGAACTTCCAGCACCTCCTGCTCCCCGTCGGCGCGCGGCTCCAATTGCCGCTCGACGCTCGGAGGGAGTCGAACCACCGAAGCCGCTCCCGGAGCCATCCATGAACCCCCTGTTCCTGCTCGTGTTCCCCGCGTTCGCCCAGGCCGTCGGGGAGGAAGTGAAGCTCCCGCTCGACCGGTTCCTGGACCTGTACGAGACCTCCCGCAACCCCCGTCCTCCCGAGGCGCCCCGCGAGTTCGCGCTGGCCTCCGCCAACTACCGGGGCGAGGTGGTGCTGGAGGAGGGGGAGCCCGTGGCGGCCGTGCTCACCGCGACCTTCAGCGTCGCGAACCTGCGCAAGCCCGGGTACTGGATCCGCGTCCCGCTGCTGCCTGCGGACGTGGCCGTGCGGAAGGCGACGCTCGCTGGCGGCGAGGCCCCGATCGTGCTCGAGAACGGCTGGTACACGCTCGTCACGGACCGCCCTGGCACGAGCACCGTGACCGTGGAGCTCGCAGTGGCGGTGGGCACGACCGAGGGGACGTCCGGCTTCCAGTTCCCCCTCGCCGAGTCCGGGGCTACCACCGTGGAGCTCGGGGTCCCGTCGAGCGACGCCCTCGACTTCACCATCGCCAACGCCAAGCTGTCGTCGGACTCCACCGAAGGCGGCCGCCGGGTGGTCCGGGGCACGTTGCCGTCGACGGGCTCGCTCGCGGTGCAGTGGCAGCGCGAGATCCCCGAGGCCCAGAAGCAGGAGGCCCGCGTGTACTCCGAGGTCCACACCCTCGTGGGCGTGGGAGACGGGCTGCTCTCCGCGCGCGTGACCGTGCGCGACGCGATCCTGTTCTCGGGCATCAACCAGGTCAAGCTCGAGGTGCCGAAGGACATGACGGTGCTGAGCGTGGACGGCACCGGCCTCCGCGACTGGCGCGTGGACGCCGCGGGCGTGCTCACCGCCGACCTCAACTTCGAGGCGACCGGCAGCTACGTGCTCGTGATGGAGCTCGAGCGCGTGTTGCCCGCCGGCACCGCCATCGACGTCCCGGTGGTGAAGCAGCTCGGGGTGGAGCGCGCGAAGGGCTTCGTCGGCATCCAGTCGCTCGGCAACCTCGAGCTCACCCCGGGGGCCGTGCAGGGCGCTGCGTCCATCGACGTGCGCACGCTGCCCGCCGACATCACGGGGGTCACCGGGGTCCCGGTGCTCCTCGGCTACAAGTACCTCGGCGGCGCCGCCTCCATCCCGCTCGAGGTGCGCGATCACGAAGAAGTGGACGTGCTCGTCACCCTGCTCGACCAGGCCGCGGCCACCACGGCGTTCACCCGCGACGGTCGCCGGTTGACCAACGTCACGTACCAGGTCCGCAACAACCGGCGCCAGTTCCTGCGCCTGGTGTTGCCCGGCACCGCCGAGCTCTGGTCCGCTTCCGTCGCGGGCCGGGCAGTGCAGCCCGCGAAGTCCGAAGACGGCAGCCTGCTGGTCCCGCTCGTGCGTTCGTCGGCCGCCGGCGGCGCCCTGGCTGCGTTCGAGGTCCAGGTGGTGTACGTCGAGAACGGCACGCCCGAGGCCGGGCACTTCGAGGCCGAGCTCCCCAAGGCCGACGCCCCGACCACCTGGGTGGGCTGGACCGTCCTCGCGCCCAAGGGCTCGAAGATGCCGAAGAAGGTGAAGGAGGGCTCGCTTCGGCTGGTGGAGTGGCTCTCGCCGCCGCCCCCGGCCTCGCAGGTGTATCAGCAGGCCCAGTACAACCAGGCCGTCGGCAACCAGGCCGCGAACATGGCACAGGGCGGCGGACTCGGCGACGGCGCCGCTCCGGTGCAGGTCACGCTGCCCACCGATGGGGTGCCCTTGCACTTCGAGAAGCTGCTCGTCCTCGACGAGAAGCTGTGGGTCGCCTTCGACTACCGCGAACCCAAGAAGTAGCTCGGCTCCCCGGGGGTCCTTGGCACGGGGAGGCAATGGCGGTACCGTTCGCTCTCCGGAGGGATCGTTGATGTGGGCCTTGGCCATGCTCGCGTGCAAGGGAAACCAGCCGGATCTCCCGAAGAAGATCGTCGGCACCTGGGAAGTCCACCAGGTCGAGGTCGCCGCCGGCGAGGTCGATGCGATGGTCGCCGTCACGAACGGCCACCCCGGTTGCACCTGGGGCCGCATGACGCTCACCTTCGAGGAGGACGCCGTCCTGCCAGAGGCCCCCGCAGTGGAGGGCATGGCGCCCGGCCACTTCACCGCCACGACCGACGTCATGTGCCCCACGAAGGACAAAGGTGAGGTCTTCGGCTGCACCGTCAGCGCGCGGGTCCCGGCGGACTGGGACGTGGTGGGCGGCAAGTGGGTCGTGGCCCAGGGAACCACGGTCCGGAACCGCACCCGCCCGATCGACACGATGGCGATGGCGTCCGGCACGGCCTGCGAGGCCAAGGTCTCGTCCGGCGAGTACGAGGTCGTCACGGTCCGCGGCCAGAAGTGGAAGTGGGAGATGCGCACGCCGGACGGCACCGTGTACCGACTCCGCGCACCCCAGAACGAGCGTCCCGACTTCGTCGCCGCGCTCCAGCGCGAGCAGCGCGCCGCCTCTGCGCCCGTGCCCGTCGAAGGGGAGAACTGACATGCGCGCCACCACCTGGCTCCCCCTGTGTGTGGGAGCCATCCTCTCCGCCGCCGCCTTCGCGCAGAACCCGAAGATGATCGAGGTGCCGCTCCCGCCCGAGGAGCCCGTCCCGGGTGACCCGGACGTTGTGACGCCGGAGATCCTGGTGCCGCTCCCGGTGCCGACCGGAGGCAACCGCGCGCCCCGCCGGGAACAGCGCAAGCTGCAGGGCGAGCCGCCCACCGCCGTGTTCGGGGTGTGGACGGTGGTCCAGATCACGGAGCTCGGCGAGACCGAGGACTACGCGATCAAGATGGACCGGGCGGCCAACGCGCTCGACACGGACTGTACGATCACCGCAACCTGGTTCGACTTCGGGCCTCCGCCCACCGTGCCCGGGCTGCCGTCGCAGGTCACCGTGACGCAGGTGCAGCGCTGCGAGAAGGGTGGGCTCGGCACGTTCTCCAGCGAGACGAGCATCACGTCGGCCGCGACGTGGTCGTCCGCCGACGGGGTGGTGTTGGAGCTTCCCGAGGTGCGCGCCGACCAGCAGCTCATCCGGCTCCGCATCGCGGAGGAGGCCGGGCGCACGCCCTCGAACTGGGTGGGCCCCGAGCTGCGCGTCGACCAGGGACGGTCGCGGTACACGGTGCTCGCCGAGTACCCGCCCCGGCGACAGAAGGGGGAGGGCCGCCCGGACGCGTTGCACCTGAAGGCCACCAACGGCGCCGTGTGGCACCTCGAACCGCTGGCGGCCTCCGAGTGAGGGTACGGGCGTGTTGCCCGCCCCGACCCCCGCCGACTGGCTCCTGGTTCCGCTCGTCGCCTGCGCCTTCCTGGTGCAGACGGTAACGGGCTTCGGCTCTACCGTGCTGGCCGTGGTGTTCGGGTCGTGGCTGCTCCCGGTGGAGGCCCTCGTCCCCGTGCTGTTGCTCGTGGACCTCCCGTTGGTGGGGTTCCTCGCTGCCCGCGACCGCCAGAAGGTGGACACGGCCGTGTTGCGGGGCCTCGTGCTCCCGTGGATGGGGCTCGGGGTGGCTGCGGGCGCCCTCGTGGCCCCGTGGCTCGCGGGAGACGGGTTGCGGCGCCTCTACGGCGGCGTGGTGGTGACCCTCGTGCTCCGGGAGCTGGTGGGAGGGGGGCCGGCCGCGGGAACGCGTGTGGCCCGTGCGTTCACGTTCGGCGCTGGCATCGTCCACGGCATCTGGGGCTCGGGCGGCCCGCTGCTCGTGGTCGCCACCCGTCCGCGGATGCCGGACCGCGGCGTGTTCCGCGCGACGATGTGCACGGTCTGGCTGGTCTTCGACGCGGTCGTGCTCACCACGGTCGTCCTGCGGGGCGGCGTGGACGGCGCCACCCTGACCCGCGCCCTGCTGGTGGCGCCCGCGATCCCGGTGGGCGTGCTGGTGGGCGACCGGCTGCACCACCACCTGCCGGAGCGACCGTTCAGCCTGCTGGTGCGCCTGTTGCTGCTGTTCGGTGGCCTGGCGCTCGCGCTCCGCTGATGGGTCCCGTCCTGCGACGATTCCGTGTCGAACGGCGGATCGGGGAGGATTCGCGATAGGCCGGACCAGGGCGTTTCCGGGGGGAGGCAGGTGTCGGGCGAGCCCGCGTTCATCGGCCGCTACGAGCTCGTGAAGAGGCTCGCCGTCGGCGGCATGGCGGAGGTGTGGCTGGCGGTGGACCGCGGGCCCCACGCGCTCGACCGGCTCTGCGTCGTGAAGCGGATCCTGAGCTCGCTGGCCGCGGATCACGAGATCATCGACATGTTCACGCGCGAGGCGAGGATCGTCGCGCGGATCCGGCACCCGAACGTCGTACAGATCCACGAGCTCGGAGAACACGAAGGGCTGCCGTTCATCGCCATGCAGTACGTCGAGGGCATCACGCTCCAGCAGCTCCTCGAGGTCTTGCGCAAGACGGAGGGCGCCCGCCTGTCCACGGCGTCGGTGGTCCATCTGCTGGACCAGTCGTGCGCGGCCCTGCATGCCGCCCACGAGCTGCGCGACCCGAGCGGCACGCCCTACGGGCTCG
>JBIKWC010000495.1:0-3369 GCA_044356535.1 Myxococcota bacterium | reverse complement strand
GCATCGAGCCGAAGGCGCTCGAGACCATCCTGCGGCCCGTCCTGTCGCCCGACGCCAAGCGGCAGGTCGTCGCCAAGGGGCTCGATGCCTCCCCGGGCGCGGCGTGTGGTCGCGTGGTGTTCGAGCCCGTGGACTGCCAGTCGTGGCACGACAACGGCGAGCCGACCATCCTGGTGCGGCTGGAGACGAGCCCGGAAGACATCCAGGGCATGACGGTGGCCCAGGGTGTGTTGACGGCGCGGGGGGGCCAGACGAGCCACGCTGCGGTCGTGGCGCGGGGGATGGGCAAGCCGTGTGTGGTCGGCTGCACCGAGATCCAGGTCGACTACGCCCGCGAGCTGTTCTACGCCGGGGACTCCGTCATCCGGAAGGGCGACTGGATCACCATCGACGGCGGCACGGGCGAGGTCATGCTCGGCAAGGTGGAGATGATCGCGCCCCAGACGGATTCGGGGTCCATGGCCACGCTGCTCCAGTGGGCCGACAAGGAGGCTCGCCTCGTGGTGCGGGCCAACGCCGACACCGGCGCCGACGCCATCCGGGCGCGACAGCTCGGTGCCGTGGGCATCGGCCTGTGCCGCACCGAGCACATGTTCTTCCAGCCCGAGGCGCTGCGCGCGATCCGCCGCATGATCCTCGCGGAGGACGGGCGGTCCCGGCAGCGGGCGCTCAACGACATCCTCCCGATCCAGCGCTCGATGTTCACCGACATCTTCAAGGCGATGGACGGCCTGCCGGTCACCATCCGGCTGCTGGATCCCCCGCTGCACGAGTTCCTGCCCGAGCGCGAGGCCGACATCACCGAGGTCGCGCAGGACCTCGGCGTGCGCCCGGAGGCGTTGCGGGCCCGCCTGCAGCAGCTCCACGAGTCGAACCCGATGCTCGGCCACCGCGGCGTCCGCGTGGGCATCACGAGCCCCGAGGTGTACTCGACCCAGGTGCGCGCCATCTTCGAGGCCGCCTGCGCCCTCGAGAAGACCGGCGTCCGCGTGTTGCCCGAGGTGATGATCCCGCTCGTGGGGCTGCCCGCCGAGCTCGAGCGCATGCGCGCCGTGGTGGTGGAGACGGCCGAGAAGGTGATCCAGGAGTTCGGGAAGGGGCCCGAGTACAAGGTCGGCACCATGATCGAGCTGCCGCGCGCGGCCCTGGTCGCCGACCAGATCGCGAAGTCCGCAGACTTCTTCTCGTTCGGCACGAACGACCTCACCCAGATGACCTGGGGCTACAGCCGCGACGACATGGGCAAGTTCTTCCCGGACTACCAGCGCGAAGGCATCCTCAAGGAGTCCCCGCTGGCCGTGTTCGACATCGAAGGGGTGGGCCAGCTCGTGAAGATGGGCACCGACAAGGGCCGGTCCACGCGGCCCAAGCTCAAGGTCGGCGTCTGCGGTGAACACGGCGGCGACCCGGTCGGCGTCGGGTTCTTCCACCGCGTCGGCGTGGACTACGTGTCGTGTTCGCCGTACCGGGTTCCGGTGGCGCGCATGGCCGCCGCCCACGCAGCGCTCGGACTCCTGTAGGCCGCTACGCGACCCAGCCCGCACCCGGCTTGCCCAGGTGCGCGGCGTAGGCCTGCAGCGCCGGGCCGACGTCGGCGTCGGGCGGGCCCTCGAACCAGGTCGCGCGGGCCGTGACACCCGCTCGCGTGACCGTCGGTTGCCAGGTGCCCACCATGCGGCCACCGACGAGCACGGTCGGCCGGAACACCCCGTTGGCGCCGGGACACACGAGGCCGGCGTGGGCCGGATCCAGGTGGGCGCTGCGGTCGCGGTAGCCGAGGTGCAGCTCGTCGAACCCCGCCAGGAGGTGCACCCCGGCCGGCGGTGGCGGCGCCCAGTCGGGATCGACGAAGTACTCGGCCCCGTCGTGCGGAAGGGCCCGGAGCGCGGCGACCGCGCGGAGCCCTCGCCGGCACTGGGTGAGCGGCAGCCCCGACCACCACGCCAGATCCTGGGCCGTGGCGGGGCCGTGGCCGTCGACGTAGCGCCGCGCGAGGTGCTCGAGGGCGTCGTCTCCGTCCGGCCCGGCGGCGGCGGCGGTCGGTACCTCGTCGAGCAGCGAGAACGTGGGCTCTTCGCCGTCGAGCCCCGCCTGCACCACCAGCGCCTCGTGCGCGAACAGCGACAGCAGGTGGTACCCGCGCTGCTTCGTCGGATCGATCCCCGCGGCCACCCACCCTTCGAACAGCGCGGCGCGGGTGGCCGCTCGTCCGCCCGCCAGGGTCGCGATCACCACGGCGCGGGCCCGCTCCACCTGGGTGGCGTCGAGGCCGAGCTGCGCGCGGCGGTGCGCCAGGGCCGACGTCATCCGGGGCGCCAGGAGCCGGAGCATCCAGCGCGCGTCTCCGGCCGCCACGAGGTGCAGCGTGCCCCGCATCGGCCAGGTGCGCACGACCGACTGCGCGGTGAGTGCCCGCGTGAGGGCGTCGGGGACCGTGCACCGCGACGCCACCGCCCACCGCGCCTGCCGGAGGTCCTGGGCCTGCACCGCCAGCAGGCGCGTGACCACCGCCGTCGCGTCCACCAGCGGGGCCGCGAGGGCCTGGCGAACGAGCCGGTGGCGGACCAGCGTGGCCCCGAAGCTTCCGGCCGCCATCAGATGGTCGACAGCTCACGCGCGGTGCGGCGGCGGTTGTCGCCCTCGTTGGCGTGCGACCGCAGTCGACCCAGGACCTCGGGAAGCCGGTCGGGGATGGCTTCTCCGGGGAGCTGCTGGGCAACGGCGAGGCCGGCCCGTGCCTCCTCGAGGAACGCCAGCGCGTAGTCGACCATGGCCTCCGTGCGCCGGCGCTCTGTCTCGATGAGCGCGCGGTGCTCGAGCAGCCGCTCGAGGTGCTCGACGGTGGCGATGCGGCGGTCCTTGGTGAAGGCGTCGGTCTCCGGGGGGAGCCCGCGGTACGCCGTGATCCGCTCGTTCACCTGCACGGGATCGATCTGGACGAGCTCGGCGTCGAGGGTCTGCAGCGTGATCTGGAGGCGGAACACCCAGGTGGTGACCTCGGCCATGCCCCGCCGCGAGTCCCGGTCCGGCGCGTTCTTCTCGGCGTTCCGGTACAGGTCGAGCGCCCGCAGGACCGGCGGGCGGTACGTGAGCTTGAGCGCCTTCGTCAGGTCGCGGATCGAAGGGATCGCCGGCGTCTGATCGAAGCGCACGGCGAGGGGCAACAGGCTCTGCGCCGCCAGCAGCGACACCATGCCCGCCGTGAGGGTCGCCTGAAGGGTGACCGGGAGCGACGCGGGCACGAGGTGGGTGGCGGCCCACAACCCGATGGAGGCCCCGGCGAGCCCGCCGAGCGCCCCGTGGGCCACGTCGAGCCAGTCGACGCGGAACGGGAAGAGGAGCGCGGCTGCGAGGCCTGCTGCGGCCCCG